>NZ_JBOBDR010000010.1:0-230920 GCF_050586545.1 Pseudomonas sp. WC2
TGCTGTCAACACCTCTTTTTCAACTTCCTTTCGGCTTCGATAAACTGAAGCAACCTGCTGCCGAAACCTAAATAACTCATTGAATCTCAAGGAGTTTTCCGTTTCGACTGCGCCGGAAGTGGGGCGAATTATAGACATCTGAAATCTGCCGTCAACCGTTAATTTCGCTTTTCTTTCAATCACTTGCAGATTGGTTAAATAACGACCAAATGCACCTATATATAGGAAGCAAACGTGATCCCTTCTATATAGAGGGGATCTTTAGAGCACCCCAGCCGCCTTCAACTCAGCGACCGCTCCCGCGCCCAAGCCCAGCACACCTTGAAGAACCTCCAGCGTGTGCTCACCTAAAAGAGGAGGAGCGCGCCGGTATTCAACCGGCGTCTGCGACAAGCGGATAGGGCTGGCCACCTGCGGCACCATCCCGGCCAATGCGTGCGGCAGCTCTATCGCCAGACCACGCGCCTTCACCTGCGGATCCTCGAACACCTGCGACAGATCATTGATCGGTCCACAGGGCACGCCCGCCTGCTCCAGTTCGGCGACCCACTCGGCAGTCGTCTTGAATACCGTCGCCTGGCGGATCAGCGGAATCAACACCGCCCGGTTCGCCACCCGTAGCTTGTTAGTAGCGAAACGCGGATCGTCAGCCCACTGCGGCTGCCCCGCCACTTCGGCAAACTTGCGGAACTGCCCGTCGTTGCCCACGGTAAGAATGAAGTCGCCGTCGGCCGTAGGAAAGTCCTGATAAGGCACGATGTTCGGATGCGCATTGCCGAGACGCTTTGGCGGATTGCCCGTGGTCAGATAATTCATCGCCTGGTTGGCCAGACACGCCACCTGAACATCCAGCAAAGCCATATCAATGTGCTGACCACCGCCGTCATGATCGCGATGGGCCAACGCTGCCAGAATCGCCACCGTCGAATACAGGCCGGTGAGAATATCCGTCAACGCTACACCGACCTTCACCGGCCCGGCACCTTCATCACCCTCAGATCGACCAGTCAGACTCATCAGCCCGCCCAGCCCCTGGATCATGAAGTCATAACCAGCACGCTTGGCATACGGCCCAGTCTGGCCGAACCCGGTAATCGAGCAATAGATCAGGTTCGGATTGATCGCCTTCAGCGATTCATAGTCCAGCCCGTACGCCGCGAGACCACCGACCTTGAAGTTCTCGATAAGAATATCGGACTTCAAAGCCAGCTCACGCACCAGCTTCTGCCCCTCAGGACGCGTAAAGTCGATGGTCACCGATTGCTTGTTGCGGTTGGCCGACAGGTAATAAGCCGCCTCTGACGTGTTCTCGCCGTAAGCGTCTTTAAGGAAGGGCGGCCCCCAGGCGCGAGTGTCGTCACCGTTGCCGGGGCGCTCGACCTTGATCACCTCGGCGCCAAGGTCGGCGAGGATTTGCCCGGCCCACGGCCCGGCCAACACTCGCGATAGATCCAGTACCCGCAGATGCGACAGCGCGCCCATGGTCGCTCTCCTATTAATAGAACGCCTGCAGACCGGTTTGCGCACGCCCGAGGATCAGCGCGTGAACGTCGTGAGTCCCTTCGTAGGTATTCACCACTTCCAGATTGACCAGGTGACGCGCCACGCCGAACTCATCGGAGATACCGTTACCGCCGAGCATGTCGCGCGCCATACGGGCGATATCCAGCGACTTGCCGCAGGAGTTGCGCTTCATGATCGAAGTGATTTCGACTGCAGCCGTGCCTTCATCTTTCATCCGCCCCAGACGCAGGCAGCCTTGCAGCGCCAGCGTGATCTCGGTCTGCATGTCGGCCAGTTTCTTCTGGACCAATTGGGTCGCGGCCAATGGGCGTCCGAATTGCTGACGATCCAGCGTGTACTGGCGAGCGGTGTGCCAGCAGAACTCGGCAGCGCCCAGTGCGCCCCAAGAGATGCCATAGCGTGCAGAGTTGAGGCAGGTGAACGGACCTTTCAGGCCGCGCACGTCCGGGAAGATGTTCTCTTCCGGCACGAACACGTTGTCCATGACGATCTCACCGGTGATCGATGCACGCAGGCCGACCTTGCCGTGAATCGCCGGAGCGCTGAGACCTTTCCAGCCTTTTTCCAGCACGAAGCCACGAATGTCGCCGGCATCGTCTTTGGCCCAGACCACGAACACATCGGCGATCGGGCTGTTGGTGATCCACATTTTTGCGCCGGTCAGGCTGTAACCGCCGTCGACTTTACGAGCACGGGTAGTCATCGCGCCTGGGTCGGAACCGTGGTTCGGCTCGGTCAGGCCGAAGCAACCAATCCATTCGCCGGACGCCAGTTTCGGCAGGTATTTCTGTTTCTGCGCTTCGGTGCCGAATTCGTTGATTGGCACCATTACCAGCGATGACTGCACGCTCATCATCGAGCGGTAGCCGGAGTCGACGCGCTCCACTTCCCGAGCAATCAGGCCGTAGCTGACATAGTTGAGGCCACTGCCACCGTACTGCTCTGGAATGGTCGCGCCCAACAGGCCGACTTCGCCCATTTCGCGGAAGATTGCCGGATCGGTTTTCTCATGGCGGAAGGCTTCGAGGACACGCGGTGCGAGGCTCTGTTGAGCGAACTGCTCGGCGGTGTCGCGGATCATGCGCTCTTCTCCAGTGAGCTGTTGATCCAGCAGCAGGGGATCGATCCAGTTGAAGCTAGCTTTACCGCCCATGAGTGTGCCCTCGCAAATCGGGTGAATTAACGTGGCATTGATCCTAGGCGCGGTTCGCCATCGCGGCAAACGAGGATTTCGCATTCTGTTGTGCTAATTTCTCACTCCGAAACGTCGCAAAATGCTTTTTATGCGGCGCATTAGTGAGGTAGACGTACATGCGCAGAAAGATTCCCAGCACTACCGCCCTGATCAGCTTCGAGGCCGCCGCGCGGCACGAGAGCTTTACCCGCGCCGCTGAAGAACTTTCCCTCACCCAAGGCGCGATTTGCCGACAGATTGCCAGCCTCGAGGACTTCCTCAGCGTGGAACTGTTTCGACGCTCACGGCGCGGAGTGAAGCTGACCGAGGCAGGACTTTCCTACAGCCGCCGCGTTGCCACACAACTCGATGCGGTTGAGCGCGACACGCTCTCGGTGATGGGCCAGCAGGGCACCAATGTGATCGAACTGGCGGTCGTGCCGACGTTCGGCACGCAATGGCTGCTGCCGCGTCTCAAGGATTTCCAACTCAAGCACCCGGAAGTCACGGTCAACCTGACCAACCGCACCCGGCCCTTCCTGTTTGCTGACACTGAATTCGATGCGGCGATCTATTTCGGCGACGCTGACTGGTCGGGTACCGAATCCCACAGACTGATGGGCGAAAATCCGATGCCGGTGTGTAGCCCCGCCCTACTCGGCAACAAGACGCTTCTCACAGCCGGCGAAATTGCCGAGCTACCGTTGTTGCAGCAGACCACTCGCCCGTACGCCTGGCGACAGTGGTTCAACTCGCAACACCTGAATATCCCGCGCGACATGACAGGCCCACGCTACGAGCTATTCTCCATGCTCGCCCAAGCAGCCATGCACGACATGGGCATCGCACTGATTCCACCGTTCCTGATTCAGCGCGAGTTAGCCGAGAAGCGCTTGGTGATTGCCAACCCGCAAGCACTCTCCAGCATCAAGGCCTATTACCTGATGATTCCCGAACGAAAGGTCGAATCAGCGTCATTAAAGGCATTTCGTGACTGGCTGGTAATTCAGGCGCAGAGCTACAGCCTAGAAGGATGAAGGCTTACAGCAATACCTAACCCCGTAGTCAGAAAATCAAAATCCCTACAGATATAAGTATTTGTCGCTATTCAGCAGACTGTGTCCGAAAGTCGTACAGACGTCCCACAAGCGCCTGAAGACGTGGCTTTGAGCCTGCATGGACGACACATTGCTGCCTATTCACGCCACCGATGAGAAATATTTTCATAATCGGCCACAATCCTTTTAACGCACGGCCTGCAAGGGATTCAGCTGGCCATCTGCGACATTCGGTCACGGCATGACTTGTAGTTAATTTTCCGTCACCCGTCATAATCCCTTGAAGGGCATAAAGTTCGCCTGCAAAATGCCGCGCCCCGCCCTGATTTGGCGGGATCGTGCTGATCGGCCGCCCCAGTCGCACCATCCGTAGTGCATGGGTTTACTCAATAAGATCACGCAGGAGATTTGACGTGCACATTGGTGTTCCTCTCGAAACCCAGACCGGTGAAACACGGGTTGCTGCAACCCCGGAAACCATTAAAAAGCTGATCAGCCAAGGTCATAAGGTCACTGTGCAAACCGGCGCCGGCGTTAAAGCCAGCGTGGTCGACAGTGCCTATGAAGCAGCAGGCGCAACCATTGGCAGTGCCAATGACGCGTTTGGTGCCGAGCTGATTCTCAAAGTGGTCGCCCCAAGCGATACCGAACTGACGCTGATCAAGCGCGGCGCGGTGCTGGTGGGCATGCTCAACCCGTTCAACAACGAAACCATCGCGAAGATGGCCGAGTGCGGCATTACCGCGTTCGCCCTTGAAGCGGCGCCGCGCACCTCGCGCGCGCAGAGTCTCGATGTGTTGTCGTCGCAGGCGAACATTGCCGGCTACAAGGCTGTGCTGCTGGCCGCTCACCACTATCCGCGCTTCATGCCGATGCTGATGACCGCTGCGGGTACCGTGAAAGCGGCGCGCGTGCTGATTCTCGGCGCCGGGGTGGCCGGGTTGCAGGCGATTGCCACGGCGAAACGTCTGGGTGCGGTGATCGAGGCGTCTGACGTGCGTCCGGCGGTGAAAGAGCAGATCGAATCCCTCGGCGCGAAGTTCGTCGACGTGCCGTACGAGACCGATGAAGAGCGTGAATGCGCGGTCGGTGTCGGCGGTTACGCGCGACCAATGCCGGCGAGCTGGATGCAGCGTCAGGCCCAGGCCGTGCACGAGCGCGCCAAACAGGCCGACATCGTCATCACCACCGCGTTGATTCCGGGCCGCAAGGCACCGACGCTGTTGAGCGCGGACACCGTGGCGCAGATGAAACCGGGTTCGGTGGTCATCGACCTCGCAGCGGCTCAGGGTGGCAACTGCCCGCTGACCGTGGCTGATCAGGTCGTGGTCGAGAATGGCGTGACCATTTGCGGCCCGACCAACCTGGCCGGCGAAGTCGCTGCAGACGCTTCGGCGCTGTACGCACGCAACCTGCTGGACTTCCTCAAGCTGGTGTTCACCAAAGAAGGCCAGTTCGACGTCAACCTCGAAGACGACATCGTCGCCGCGTGCCTGATGTGCCGCGACGGCCAAGTCATCCGCAAAAACGCCTAAGCAGGGATTCAGACGATGGAAGAGCTTATCTCCCCCGGTATCTACAACCTGATCATCTTCGTGCTGGCGATTTATGTCGGTTACCACGTGGTCTGGAACGTTACACCTGCGCTGCACACGCCGTTGATGGCGGTAACCAACGCCATCTCGGCGATCGTGATCGTCGGCGCCATGCTGGCCGCCGCACTGACCGTCACGCCGCTGGGCAAAACCATGGGTACCCTCGCCGTGGCACTGGCGGCGGTCAACGTGTTCGGTGGCTTCCTGGTCACCCGCCGCATGCTTGAGATGTTCAAGAAGAAAGCCCCGAAAGTAAAAGAAGAGGCGCCGAAGTAATGAGCATGAATCTCGTCACGACGCTCTACCTGATCGCGTCGATCTGCTTTATCCAAGCCCTCAAAGGCCTGTCGCACCCGACCACCTCGCGGCGCGGCAACCTGTTCGGCATGCTCGGCATGGCGTTGGCCATTCTGACTACCGTCGGCCTCATCTATAAGCTCGGGGCTGAGCTCGCGACTGCCGGTATCGGCTACGTGATCGTTGGCCTGCTGGTCGGCGGCACTGCCGGTTCGATCATGGCCAAGCGCGTTGAAATGACCAAGATGCCGGAGCTGGTGGCCTTCATGCACAGCATGATCGGCCTTGCGGCAGTGTTCATTGCCATCGCCGCTGTGGTGGAGCCGCAATCTCTGGGTATCGTTAAACAGCTGGGCGACTCGATCCCGACGGGCAACCGTCTGGAGCTGTTCCTCGGCGCGGCCATCGGCGCGATCACCTTCTCCGGTTCGGTAATTGCGTTCGGCAAGCTGTCGGGCAAGTACAAGTTCCGCCTGTTTCAGGGCGCACCGGTACAGTTCGCCGGCCAGCACAAGCTCAACGCCGTGTTGGGCCTGGCAACGCTGGCACTCGGCCTGACTTTCACGTTCACCGGCAACCTCACCGCGTTCGCGCTGATGCTGGCGTTGGCGTTTGTGATGGGTGTGCTGATCATCATCCCGATCGGCGGCGCGGACATGCCGGTGGTGGTGTCGATGCTCAACAGCTATTCGGGCTGGGCGGCGGCAGGTATCGGTTTCTCGCTGAACAACTCGATGCTGATCATTGCCGGTTCGCTGGTGGGTTCGAGCGGTGCGATCCTCTCGTACATCATGTGCAAGGCGATGAACCGTTCCTTCTTTAATGTACTGCTCGGCGGTTTCGGCAATACAGCCGATGCGGGCCCGGCCGGCGCGAAAGAAGCCCGTCCGGTGAAATCCGGTTCGGCTGACGACGCAACCTTCCTGCTGACCAACGCCGACACCGTGATCATCGTCCCGGGCTACGGTCTGGCGGTAGCACGTGCGCAGCACGCGCTGAAGGAATTGACCGAGAAGCTGACCCACCGGGGTGTGACCGTCAAATACGCGATCCACCCGGTGGCCGGCCGTATGCCGGGGCACATGAACGTTCTGCTCGCCGAGGCTGAAGTGCCTTACGACCAGGTGTTCGAGATGGAAGACATCAACTCCGAGTTCGGTCAGGCCGATGTGGTCCTGGTGCTCGGCGCGAACGACGTGGTCAACCCGGCCGCGAAGAACGATCCGAAATCGCCGATTGCCGGCATGCCGATTCTCGAGGCGTTCAAGGCCAAGACCATCATCGTCAACAAGCGCTCGATGGCCAGCGGCTATGCCGGTCTGGACAACGAGCTGTTCTACCTGGACAAGACCATGATGGTCTTCGGCGACGCGAAGAAAGTCATCGAAGACATGGTCAAAGCGGTCGAGTAACACCCCCGCCGCAATACCGAACGCCCCGACTTGTCGGGGCGTTTTTGTTTGCGCAAACAACCGGACAATTTGCCGCGTTGTTGCAGATCCGGTAACGGTGTTTTACTTGAAACCCGCTAAATAGACGCCTCGTTTGCGACCTTGGTAGCGGGACAGGCGCCCGCCAAATTCACTAGACTGCGCATCCTGCTACTCGCTTCCCGAGATAATAATCCATGTACCGTGACCGTATTCGCCTGCCTTCGTTGTTGGACAAAGTGATGAGCGCCGCCGACGCAGCCGCTCTGATTGAGGACGGCATGACCGTTGGCATGAGCGGCTTCACCCGCGCCGGCGAAGCCAAGGCTGTTCCTCACGCACTGGCCGAGCGCGCCAAGGTCACGCCGCTGCAGATCAGCCTGATGACCGGCGCTAGCCTGGGCAACGACCTCGACAAGCAACTGACCGAAGCCGGCGTACTCTCGCGGCGCATGCCGTTCCAGGTCGACAGCACCTTGCGCAAAGCGATCAACGCCGGCCAAGTGATGTTCATCGACCAACACCTGTCGGAAACCGTCGAGCAACTGCGCAACCAGCAACTGAAGCTGCCGGACATCGCAGTCATCGAAGCCGTGGCCATCACCGAACAAGGCCACATCGTCCCGACCACGTCGGTGGGCAACTCGGCGAGCTTCGCGATTTTCGCCAAACAGGTGATCGTCGAGATCAATCTGGCGCACAACGCCAACCTCGAAGGCCTGCATGACATCTATATCCCGACTTACCGCCCGACGCGCACGCCGATCCCCCTGGTAAAAGTCGATGATCGTATTGGCAGCACGGCGATTCCGATTCCGCCGGAGAAAATCGTCGCCATCGTCATAACTCAGCAGTCGGATTCGCCGTCGACGGTTTCAACGCCGGACGTCGATACCAACGCCATCGCCGAGCACCTGATCACCTTCTTCAAACAGGAAGTCGACGCCGGGCGCATGACCAACAAGCTCGGCCCGTTGCAGGCCGGCATCGGCAACATTGCCAACGCGGTGATGTGCGGCCTGATCGATTCGCCGTTCGAAGACCTGACCATGTACTCCGAAGTGCTGCAGGATTCGACCTTCGACCTGATCGACGCCGGCAAGCTGAGTTTTGCTTCGGGCAGCTCGATCACTTTGTCGGAGCGCCGCAACAGCGACGTGTTCGGCAATCTGGAGAAGTACAAGGACAAACTGGTGCTGCGCCCGCAGGAGATCTCCAACCACCCGGAAGTGGTTCGTCGCCTAGGCATCATCGGCATCAACACGGCGCTGGAGTTCGACATCTACGGCAACGTCAATTCCACTCACGTCTGCGGCACGCGGATGATGAACGGCATCGGTGGCTCGGGTGACTTTGCGCGCAACGCGCATCTGGCGGTGTTCGTGACCAAGTCGATCGCCAAGGGTGGCGCGATTTCCAGCGTGGTGCCGATGGTCAGCCACGTTGACCACACTGAACATGACGTCGACATTCTGGTAACCGAAGTGGGTCTGGCCGACTTGCGCGGCCTGGCGCCACGGGAGCGTGCGCGGGTGATTATTGATAACTGCGTGCACCCGGACTTCCGCCAGGCCCTGAACGATTACTTCACGGCAGCCTGTGCGATCGGTGGTCACACGCCGCACATCCTGCGTGAAGCGTTGAGCTGGCACATGAATCTGGAAGAAACCGGGCGCATGCTGGCGGTGTAATTCACACAGATAAACCGCTGGCGCAAACACAGTTTGCGTCAGCGAGCTTCCGATACTCTCCCGCCTTACAAAAACTGTACTGCTGTACCGGTCTTTTCCTACAGCAATCACCTACCTTACAGACTGAATTGAGTGAAAATGCACCACTTAAGTGCGGACAGGTACAGTTTGCCCAATTTCGACCCGTACACCGCCTATAAACAGTTAACTGGTCACTCACAATACAGTTGAACTGTATCTAGAGAGACTAGGCAAACGAGAGGATCATGGGCACCAGTCAAACCACTACCTGATCCCGCCACAAGCGGAAGGATGTCAACCATGGAACGTACACTCAGTTCCGAACTGTTCTTCGAAGACAAAGCTGTAAACACCCAGGCTTCCCTGCCTCTGCGCGTTATCGCCAACCTGATGTTGTGGCAGCGCCGCATCTCCAGCCGCCATCAACTGGCTCGTCTGGATTCGCGTCTGCTGGCTGACGCCGGTATCAGCGAAGCACAACGCTACGAAGAGCTGAGCAAGCCGTTCTGGCGCTAATCAGCGTCGCTGGCTCTGGTCGTTAGACCCACCGCCAGCAACCCGAATTGAACAAGCAAAACCCGTCGTGGGAAACCACGACGGGTTTTGTCGTTTTGGCCTCTTAAAAACCTAAAACAGTACAGTTCACATAACTCAAACAAAGACCATTACAATTTCAGAAGCTGTCGAAGACTGCGATCTTTAGATCTTGAAAATCCAAAACAAAAGATCGCAGCCTTCGGCAGCTCCTAAGGTTTTTCGTCTGGATGCTGGTTTGGCGTTCGAATGTGAGCCTAATATCCATGCAGAACGTGGCGAATGCTGTGTCACTGGCGTCTGACTCCTCAGATACCGAGCCACCTCTCAATACGGTTTATCCACAGGAGTTACTCTATGTCCCGTCTTCGCCTGCTCAGCGCCGCCGCCTTGCTGGCCGTGGCAGCCAACGCCAGTGCCACCAGCTTCATCGTCACCACCGACGCCGTTGTTGGCGCATTGAAGTCCTCTTCGGACGCCACCTCCGACGTCACTTCGTCGTTCCGTGACGACAAAATCGTTCTCGCCGCCCGTGACGACGCGGCCAGCTTCGTCGCCAGCGAAGGCGAGATCCGTGGCGTGAAACTGGAAAGCGCACTGGATCACATCCGCCACCAGGCGCCACAACTGAACGCGACCGACGCGCAGCTGGCTCAAGCCATCCTGACGATCTAAGCGATTCCAGGCATCTCGGGGCACGTCCAACGTGTCCCGATGTTTCGGCGCTGGCTCTGGCCCGGGCATTGCGCTAGCCTTTGGACTCGCCAACAGTTACCGAGTCCAATGCGCTTCCTTCCAAATCTACTGATCCCTTCCGTATTGTTCACCGCCTGCTGGGCGACGTCGGTCGATGCCTTTGACGCTTTCAATGCGTCGACGCAAGGCACTGTCGTCAGTGGTTACGCCACCAGCATGGTGTCTTCCGCCCCTTTCGACCGTAAACTGCTGCTCGCGGCTCACGATGATGCCGCCGCGTTCGTGGCCACTGACGGTGAATGGCGAGGCGCGAGGCTCGAATCAGCGCTGCATTACCTGCGCAAAACCCGGCCAAAACTTCATGTCAGCGACCTTGAACTGGCAGAGGCAATTCTCGTCCAATAGCTATCCCTGTCCCTTCGGAGTCGTTCCATGCGTAGCCCGCTGATTGCTGCCGCCCTTGGCCTGTTTTTGTTGGCCGACGTGGCCCAGGCGCACACCCTGGTAGCCACCAGTAACATCATCGTTCGCGCCTCCCAGCGCACCATCGATTTCACTTCCGACACCACTACGTCGATTCGCGACTCGAAAATCATCCGCGAAGCGCACGACGACGCCGCCAGTTTCGTCGCTACTAACGGCGATATCCGTGGCGCGCACCTGGAAGCAGCGCTCAACACCCTGCGCACTCGTGTGCCGGAAGCGCGCGATGCCAGTGATCAGGTACTCGCCGAAGCCATCCTCGCACTGTGAGGTCACTCGGCACCTGGCTGCTGGCCGGGGCGTTGTTGTTGCTTGGCAATAGCGCCCACGCCGGCCTGCAATTGCGGCTCAAGACCGACGGTTTGAGCCCCGCCCAACAACAGGCCAGCCAGGCGCTGATCGATGAGGCAATGCAGAAACTGCCGCCAAGCTTTATCGAGCGACTGGATCGACGGATCGATGTCGGCTGGACCGACGACATGCCCGGCAATGCCTACGGCCAGGCCACGCTGGTTTCCGAGCTCGATCTGAACCGCAAACTGCTCGCCGGCCTCACCGACGGCAGCGCGGCCAAAGAGAAAACCAATCGCCCCCACGGCACGGTGCGCGAGGAAATGCTCGCTACCGTGCTGCACGAAATCACCCATATTTACGACCGCGCGCGCCTTTGGCCAACGGCCGAACGCACGCTGATTCAGCGATGCACCCGGCGTTTCAATAGCGCCGGGCTGATCGGCATTCCTGACGAATGTCGTGGCCAGAACGGTCGCCGCTTCACTCTCAGCGATGACCCACGCCTGCTTGACCTCGCCGGTTGGCAGCAATACGTCGGCCGTCGCGGCGAGCGTGAGCAGCACAACCGCCAGATCGCCCGCAGCCCCGACCTGTACGAAATCTCCAGCCCGAAAGAGTTCGTCGCGGTCAACATGGAGTATTTCCTCCTCGACCCGAGCTACGCCTGCCGCCGTCCGGCGCTGTATCGCTATTACCAGCAACACTTCGGGTGGGCGCCGCCGGCCAAGGACACTTGCAGCAAGACCTTTGCGTTTTTAAACGCCGGTAACGACTTCGCCAAACAACCTTTGGGCCAAGTCGATCCCGAGCGGGTTTACGCCGTCGACTATCTGCTGGCCGAGGCCAATCAGAACTGGGTCAGCCGCTGGGGCCACAGCATGTTGCGCTTGGTCATCTGCGCACCGGGCCGTCCACGCGGGCCGGATTGCCGGCTGGATCTCGATCAGCATCTGGTGCTGTCATACCGCGCCTTCGTCGGTGATGTGCAGCTGTCGAGCTGGGACGGATTGGTCGGCAAATACCCGTCGCGGCTGTTCGTGTTGCCATTGGCGCAAGTCATCGACGAATACACCAAAACCGAATTGCGCAGCCTCGCCTCCGTACCGATCAACCTGTCCCGGGACGAGATCGAAGGCGTGGTCGAACACGCCGCTGAAATGCACTGGAGCTACGACGGCAACTACTTCTTCCTCTCCAACAACTGCGCGGTGGAAGGCCTGAAGCTGTTACGCAGCGGCAGCAACAACACGCAGTTCGTGGGTCTGGACAGCATCATGCCCAACGGCTTGCTGGAAGTGATGAAGGGCCGTGGTCTGGCGGACACCAGCGTGCTGGATGATCCAAAAGAGGCGCTGCGTCTGGGTTATCGTTTCGACTCGTTCCGCGATCGCTATCAAGCGATGTTCGATGTGCTGAAGAAACAACTGCCGATCAAGCAGAACACCGTTGAAGAATGGCTTTCGCTCACCGCAGAAGAACGTCGTGAGTGGTTCGAACGTGCGGATCTGCGCACCAGCGCCGCGTTGTTGTTGCTGGAACAGGCGAGTTATCGACGGCAGTTGTTGTTGGCCCAGGACGAGGTCAAGCAGCGTTACCTCGGCGCGCGCGAGCTGGAAAACGGCGGCATGGACAAGGCCAATGCGACCTTGCAGGAAATCCTCGCCAACAGCGGCTTCCTCAGTCGTCCGGCGGAACTGCTCGATAGTCGCGGTTACGGACTGCCGCAGCCGAGCGAGTTCAAGCGACTGGAAGATGAAAGCAGCCAGCGGCAGAAAAAGCTGCTGGTGCTGTCCGGTGATCTGGACGCAGAAGTGCGCAAGTTGCTGGAGCCGAAACGCGCTGCAGAGATCGCCGCCAGCGAGGAAAATGTGAAGCAGATAGGCGCGCATTTGCGCAAATTGCACAAAGCCTCGGGCGGACTGGAATTGCCCTGAAAAAAAGATCGCAGCCATTGGCTGCGATCTTTTTTATTGCTTGCAGATCAGTACAAAACCCCATCCAGAATTTCGTAAACGATCCCGGTGCCCACCGCGATCAGCACGATATCGCCCCCGGCCCGGCGCCATTCGTAGCCCGGATATACCGGCAAACGACCCAACGCACGACCATCCAGGCGCTCACCGTAATACCCATGTGGCAACGGCCGGCCGCGCTCCAGATGAATCCCCGGAGGTGGCGGTGCACCGCGGACAAAATAGCCATGATTGTCGCGAATAGTCTGGCGCACCGGGCCGAAGTCGCGCGGTGGCGGGCCACCACGGTGGTTGTTCTGCGGGCCGCGGTGATCATCACCATGGTTGTCTCCGCGGTTGTCGTGTTGGCCCTGCTGCGGGCCGCCGTGGTCGTGATCGTCGCGCGGATCAGCGCTGGCCAGCAGCGGAGTCGCGCTGATCATCAGCACGCCCAGTCCGGCAAGCAGACGTTTCGGCATTTTCATCGGGTCTTTCCTCACGGCACAAACAGCAAAAAGGGATTCAGAACGTGGTTCTGAATCCCTCGGTCTTGCTCGATTAGTCTGTGCTTTGAGGTGCTAATTCCTCTGTATCAGGAACTTTACCTTCAGCTGACGCGGGCCTTACGCACGCCCTCGGAGAGTGCCGAGCACAGGCCCAGCACGCCGTCGATGGCTTGAGCCGGGGTGGTCGCATTGGCGATGTGATCGATCAACGCCGAGCCCACCACCACACCATCGGCCAGACGCGCGATGGCCGCCGCTTGCTCCGGGGTACGGATACCGAAACCGATGCTGATTGGCAGATCGGTATGACGACGCAGACGGGTCACCGCCTCTTCAACGTGTTCCAGGGTCGCGGCGCCCGCACCGGTCACACCGGCCACCGACACGTAGTAAACGAAACCGGAGCTGCCATTGAGCACTTTCGGTAGACGCGCATCGTCAGTAGTCGGCGTGGTCAGGCGAATGAAGTCCAGACCGGCAGCCTGCGCCGGATCGCACAGCTCGGCGTTATGCTCAGGCGGCATGTCGACCACGATCAGGCCATCGACACCGGCCTCTTTCGCATCAGCAATGAAGCGCTCAACGCCATACATGTGGATCGGGTTGAAGTAGCCCATCAGCACCAGCGGCGTGTCGCTATTGCCCTCGCGGAACTCGCTAACCATTTGCAGGGTTTTCAGCAGGTTCTGCTTGGCGCCCAAGGCACGGATGTTCGCCAGTTGAATCGCCGGGCCGTCGGCCATCGGGTCGGTGAACGGCATGCCCAGTTCGATCACGTCGGCACCGGCACCCGGCAAACCTTTGAGGATCGCCAGCGAGGTGTCGTAGTCCGGATCACCGGCGGTGACGAAGGTCACCAGCGCGGCGCGATTCTGTTCTTTGAGGTCGGCAAAACGGGTTTGCAGGCGGCTCATCAGTGTTTCTCCTGCTTGGATGGCTCTTGTTGAGAGTTTTCCATGTGATGCATGACGGTCTGCATGTCTTTGTCGCCACGGCCCGACAGGTTGACCACCATCAGGTGATCCTCCGGCAGCTTCGGTGCGCGTTTGAACACTTCAGCCAAGGCGTGGGCGCTTTCCAGGGCAGGAATGATCCCTTCCAGGCGGCAGCATTTGTGGAACGCATCCAGTGCTTCGTCGTCAGTCACCGAGGTGTATTGGACGCGACCGATGTCATGCAACCATGCGTGTTCCGGGCCGATGCCTGGGTAATCGAGGCCGGCGGAAATCGAGTGGGCGTCGATGATCTGGCCGTCGTCGTCCTGCAGCAGGAACGTACGGTTGCCGTGCAGAACACCCGGAACGCCGCCATTCAGGCTCGCTGCGTGCTTGCCGGTTTCGATGCCGTAACCGGCGGCTTCAACACCGATGATCTCAACGCTCTTGTCGTCGAGGAACGGGTGGAACAGGCCCATCGCGTTGGAACCGCCACCGATGCACGCCACCAGACTGTCCGGCAGACGACCTTCCTGAGCCTGCAACTGATCGCGGGTTTCCTTGCCGATGACGGCCTGGAAGTCGCGAACCATTGCTGGGTAAGGATGTGGGCCCGCCACGGTGCCGATCAGGTAGAAGGTGCTGTCGACGTTAGTCACCCAGTCACGCAGGGCTTCGTTCATCGCATCTTTCAGGGTGCCGGTGCCGGCAACCACCGGAATCACTTCAGCGCCCAGCAACTTCATACGGAAAACGTTGGCCTGCTGACGTTCGATGTCAGTGGTGCCCATGTAGATCACGCAATCCAGACCGAAACGGGCGGCAACGGTGGCAGTGGCCACGCCGTGCATGCCGGCGCCGGTCTCGGCGATGATGCGTTTCTTGCCCATGCGCCGTGCCAGCAGAATCTGGCCGATGCAGTTGTTGATCTTGTGCGCGCCGGTGTGGTTCAGCTCTTCACGCTTGAGATAGATCTTCGCGCCGCCGCAGAACTCGGTCAGGCGTTCAGCGAAATACAACGGGCTCGGACGTCCGACGTAGTCACGCTGGAAGTAGGCCAATTCTTCTTTGAATGCCGGATCTTCCTTGGCCGCTTCGTATTCGCGGGCCAGATCGAGGATCAACGGCATCAGGGTTTCCGCCACGTAGCGGCCACCGAACGAGCCGAACAGGCCGTTATCGTCCGGGCCATTACGCAGATCAGAGGTGTTCGAAGTCTGGGTCATGATTCGCTCCAGGTGAATTCGGGTCAGAAGACAATGACAACCACTCTACCCCTGACCTTCTATGCTGAAAACCGATAAGATCGCCACAACCTGTCAGGAAAACTCACAGATACCATGAGCCACGACCTTCCCCCGCTGAACGCCTTGCGTGCGTTCGAAGCCACCGCCCGGCTGAACAGCGTCAGTCAGGCCGCCGAGCAGCTGCACGTCACCCATGGTGCAGTCAGTCGGCAGCTCAAGGTGCTCGAAGAACACTTGGGCGTGAGCCTTTTCGTCAAGGACGGGCGCGGCTTGAAACTCACAGATTCCGGCATGCGTTTACGTGATGCCAGCGGCGAGGCGTTTGACCGGTTGCGCAATGTTTGTGCCGAATTGACCCAAAGCAGCGCTGATGCGCCGTTCGTACTCGGCTGCTCCGGGAGCCTGTTGGCACGCTGGTTTATCCCACGCTTGGGCCGCTTGAATGCCGATCTGCCCGACCTGCGTCTGCATCTGTCGGCGGGTGAAGGCGATCTCGATCCTCGACGCCCGGGACTGGATGCCTTGCTGCTGTTCGCCGAGCCACCATGGCCGGCAGACATGCAGGTTTACGAATTGGCTGCCGAGCGCATTGGGCCGGTGATGAGTCCGCTGTTCGGCGGCTATAAAAACCTGCAAGCAGCGCCCGCTTCAGCATTACTTGGTGAACCGTTGCTGCACACCACCTCGCGGCCACAAGCCTGGCCAAGCTGGGCACAGCAAAGCGACCTCGACGCGAAAGCGCTGAAGCTCGGGCAAGGTTTCGAGCATTTGTATTATTTGCTGGAAGCAGCAGTGGCCGGTCTCGGTGTGGCGATCGCACCGGAGCCATTGGTGGCGGAAGATTTGAAGGCCGGTCGCCTGGTTGCGCCATGGGGCTTCTGTGAAACCCCGGCGCAACTGGCGTTGTGGCTACCCAAGCGCGCCGCAGACGGGCGCGCTCGGCAACTGGCGCAATGGCTCAAGAATGAGCTGCGCCAGAGCGATCACTCGCCGCGCTTGAACAGCAAGTAAGCGGCCAGCAAACCGATCGCACCAACCGCTACACCGGCGGTTGTCCACGGATGTTCCTGGGCGTAATCACGAGTGGCAATGCCGGTCTCGCGGGTTTTCACTTTGACTTCTTCATAGGCATCGCTGAGCAGGTGACGCGAATGTTTCAGCGCACTTTCGGCGTTGCTTTTCAGCGCCTTGAGGGTCTTGCGCGACTCGTCCGAAGCGTCGTCCTTCAGGCTTTCCAACGACTTGAGCAGACTCTCGATCTCGGCTTCCATGCTTTGCAACGAGGCTTTACGTAAAGAGGTGTTGGCCATGGTGGCTCTCCTGCATTGGTGATGAGTGGCGTGTGTTGTTTGGGACTTCAGCGGTTTGAGAAAGTGCAGAAAATCTGAACTTCGCCTGCTCAGCGCCGCCGAAATCAACAGTGCAGATTCACTGCTAGTCTCAATTCCACACGCCAAGGAGTTCGTTATGAGTGACCATCACACGTACAAGAAAGTCGAGCTGGTAGGTTCGTCCACCACTACCATCGAAGACGCCATCAACAACGCGTTGGCCGAAGCCAACAAGACCATTCGCAACCTGGAATGGTTTGAAGTCACCGAAACCCGTGGTCATATCGAAAACGGTAAGGTTGCGCACTTTCAGGTGACGTTGAAAGTCGGCTTCAAGATTGCCAGCAGCTGAGTTTGGTCTAGTCTTCTGAACTTGCGCGCTGGCCGAGTGCCATAGGAATGGCAAAGCGCTACAGGGTGAGCGCATCGGGTGGATAGCTCGATGCCCGCCTCTTTCAATCCGACCAGGGAGTGCGACCGATGAAGAAGTTTATGTTGGCTGTAGGTTTGTTGAGCCTTGCGGGTGGTGCGTTTGCTGCCGGTAAGCCATGTGAAGAGCTGAAAAGCGAGATCGCAGCGAAAATTGATGCCAAAGGCGCTTCCGGGTATTCGCTGGAGATTGTCGACAAGGGCGCAGATGCTGGCGCTAAAGTTGTTGGCACCTGCGAAGGTGGCACCAAGGAAATCGTCTACAAGCGCGGTTGATTGCGCCTGAAATACGAAAGCCGACGTGAAGGCGTCGGCTTTTTTGTGGGCGATGATTTCCCTGTGTGGGAGCTGCGTTAACCTTTCATGACCTGCGCCAGCAGTTCGTAGGAACGCACGCGATCAGCGTGCTCATACAAATCACTGGTAAAAATCAGCTCATCGGCCTGCGTCTGCTCGACCAGCACTTCGAGCTTGGCGCGGATCTTCTGCGGGCTGCCGACCATCGCCAGACCGAGGAAATCGCCGACGGCTTCGCGCTCATGAGGCAGCCACAGACCGTCCATGGTTTTCACCGGCGGACGCTGCACCAGGCTCTGCCCACGCATCAACGCTAGAATGCGCTGGTACACCGACGTCGCCAGGTAATCGGCTTGCTCATCGGTATCCGCCGCTACCAGCGGCACGCCGAGCATCACGTACGGTTTGTCGAGCACCGCCGACGGCTTGAAGTGATTGCGATAGACCCGAATCGCTTCGTGCATGAAGCGCGGGGCGAAATGCGAGGCAAAGGCGTACGGCAAACCGCGTTCACCGGCCAATTGCGCGCTGAACAGACTGGAGCCCAGCAGCCAGATCGGCACATTGGTGCCGGTGCCCGGCATCGCGATCACCCGTTGATCCGGGGTACGCGGGCCGAGGAAGCGCACCAGTTCGGCAACGTCTTCGGGGAAGTCATCAGCACTGCCGGAGCGCTCGCGGCGCAACGCACGGGCGGTCATCTGATCAGAGCCGGGCGCGCGGCCCAGGCCGAGATCGATTCGCCCCGGATACAGACTTTCCAGGGTGCCGAACTGCTCGGCGATCACCAGCGGCGCATGGTTGGGCAGCATCACGCCACCGGAACCAACACGGATGGTCGACGTTCCGCCCGCCAGATAGCCCAGCAAAACCGAGGTTGCGGAACTGGCGATGCCGTCCATGTTGTGGTGTTCAGCTACCCAGAAACGTGTGTAGCCAAACTTCTCGACGTGCTGGGCCAAGTCCAGCGAGTTGCGCAGCGACTGCGCCGGGCTGCCGTTCTCGCGAACCGGCACCAGATCGAGGGTGGAAAATTTTACGTCGGACAGTTGTTTCATGAACCTGCGTCTCCGAGTCGGGAGGCAGGTTGTTGATACGAACGAAAACCTGCCGAATTCATAAGCGTGTTTTATGCAATGAGGGCATATACCCGAGTTTCAATAGCCGAGTCGAAATTTCCTACTAAAAAAGTCAACGATTCAACCGGGCTGAACTTTGTTCCGCCGTCTATCCTCAGAAGCCTTGCAAGCAAAAACCACGACGACGCGGCGTTTCCGCGCCAGAGACGAGGAGGAAGACATGGCTATCGTGAAGAAAGCATCGGCACATTGGGCAGGTGATCTGAAAACCGGTATCGGCTCGATTTCCACTGAAACCGGCGTCCTCAGAGAAGCCCCTTACGGCTTCAAGGCGCGCTTCGAAGGCGGCAAGGGCACCAACCCGGAAGAACTGATCGGCGCGGCGCATGCCGGTTGTTTCTCCATGGCGTTCTCGATGATTCTCGGCGATGCGGGCCTCAAGGCCGACAGCATCGATACCAACGCAGAGGTGACCCTCGACCAGGTTGACGGCGGTTTCGCGATCACCGCGGTGAAGCTGATTCTCAAAGCAAAAATCCCGGGCGCGACGCAGGAGCAGTTTGAAGAGCTCAGCAACAAGGCCAAGGAAGGGTGCCCGGTTTCGAAAGTGTTGAATGCGAAGATTACCCTTGAGGCTTCGCTGGTCAGCTGATTCGGCGCTGGCCGCTCTGACGCCTTCGCGAGCAGGCTCGCTCCCACTTTGGAACGGTGTGATACACGATTCCCTGTGGGAGCGAGCCTGCTCGCGAATGCTTTTGGGATATGAAATCTGAAGTTGTGAGCGAAGTCAGAACCCTCGCTGTAAAAGTATGGTCGAATCAATGACAGCAGCTTCAGCGCACGCCCGTGCGCGCTGCCTCAGGGAGCTTCACTCATGAAACGTATCGGCTTGGCGATCCTCTGCAGTGCACTGGCCACCTCGGTAATTGCGGCACCTAAAGACTGCGAAGAACTCAGAAAAGAAATCGAAACCAAGATTCAGGCGAAAGCGATCCCTTCGTACACGCTGGAAATCATCACCGAGGAAGAGGCGAAGCAGCACGACTCAGCCATGATCGTTGGCTCCTGCGAAAACGGCACCAAGCGAATCATCTATCAGAAGAACGACAGCTGAGTCGCTTCAGATAATGCAGTTGTAGTCGTAGTCCTCGGCGACAATTTCACGCTTGACGTTGTAGAGCCTGGCGCTCGGAGTGAACGCCAGCGAACGACCCTCCAGCGTGTAACGTTGCCCGGCCTCGAAATGGTCGTAGCGGATATACAGGTAACACAACCGCTCCGCCGGGCCGGTCATCAGCGCCCCACCTCCGCCGAACACTTCGAAATCAAAGCGAACGCGAAGCTCATGACTGCCGGGCGTTACCTGAAAGAAACGCCCGTCGTTCAGGCGCTGCTGGTCGAGGCGCTCGGCCATCAGCAACTTGCCGCCCGGCGTCGGCGTTGAAAAGTCGACCCAGGCCATCTGCGGGTCGGCCGGCGGCAGCGGCGTCTGACAACCCGCCAGCAGGCTCGCAACGATTAAAAACGGCAACGTGCGCATGACGAATATCCAAGATCTGAATATTCAGCATAGCGCCAATCAGGTGCGCTGGCAGCCCGCCGGCGTACCTTGGCCTACGACGTTGCGCTGCTCGTCATAGAGCTTGGCCCATGGCCGGAAACCGATACTGCCGGCCTGTAGCTGATATCGCTGACCCGCGTTGAAGTCCTTGAATTTCACCCTCAACTGGCAATCACGCCACAGCGGTTCAGCGTCAGGGCCGATGTTGGTGGCCTCGACCGGAAATTGATACCTCACTTTCAGCTCATGACTACCGGGCTGCACTTCGAAATAACGTTTGTCGACTGCAGCCGTGGTATCGACTTGCAACGCCTGTAGCGCCGTGTCCTGTTGCCGGGCATCGAGATCGATCCAGGCTTGCGAGGGGTCCGGATCAGGCATTCCGAAATTGGCACAACCGGCCAGCGTCAGCAGGCCCCCTGACAGCATCAACATGCGCATAGCGGTGCTCCTTTAGGCGGGATAGTCTTGCCAGCAGACTCTCCGGGGGATTTCTTATTTTGATCAGGCCGTTTCCAAGCCATGGGTTACTTGATCGCGTTTTTCGGGTTTTGTTTCCGGGTGTGTTGTTTTTGTTGCTCAACGGTTGCGCCAGCGTCAGCTATTACAGCCAGTTGGCCAGCGGTCAGCTGCAATTGTTGCGGGCGCGCGAGCCGGTGGAAAAAGTCATCGCCGACCCTGGCCGCGATGCGAAATTGCGCACCCACTTGGCCCAGTCGCAAAAGGCTCGCGCGTTCGCCAGCGAGCATCTGCACCTGCCGGATAACCAGAGCTATCGCCTGTACGCCGACATTGGCCGGCCATTCGTGGTGTGGAACGTGTTCGCCACCCAGGAGTTTTCCCTGACGCCGCAGAACCATTGCTTCCCGATTGCCGGCTGCGTGGCCTATCGCGGTTACTACAGCCAGAGCGCGGCGCGCGGTGAAGCGGCGATCCAGCGTTTGCAGGGCATGGACGTGTCGATTGGCGGCGTCGAGGCGTATTCGACGCTCGGCTGGTTCAACGATCCGATCCTCAATTCGATGATGGGCTGGGGCGATGAGCGTCTGGCCACGCTGATTTTTCATGAGCTGGCGCACCAGCGCTTTTATGTGCAGGACGACACCGAGTTCAACGAGTCCTTTGCCACATATGTCGAGCAGGAAGGCACGCGCCAGTGGCGGGCGTTTCGCGGGTTACCGGCGGATACCGACTCGCGGCTCAAGCAGCGCGATCAGTTTATTGAGTTGGTGTTGGATACCCGCTCACGACTGGAGAAGCTGTATGCGCAGGCATTGCCGGTTGAGCAGATGCGCGAGCGCAAAGCTGCCGAGTTCGAGCAGTTTCGCCGGGATTACCGAGCCATGCGCGACAGCCAGTGGGCCGGCGACAAGCGTTATGACGCCTGGGTGAATGCGCCTTTGAACAATGCGCGGCTGTTGCCGTTTGGGCTGTATGACCAGTGGGTGCCGGCGTTTGCGGCGTTGTTCAGGCAGGTTGGGGGGGATTGGCTGAGGTTTTATGCGGAGGTTGAGCGGTTGGGCGGCCTGCCTGTTGCAGAACGCAAAGCGGCGCTGAAAGCGTTGGCAGACTCGTCAATCTCTGGCGGCTGACAGGCCGGCATCGCTAGCAGGGCTAGCTCCCACAGGGGATTTGCGTCGTACACACATCCAATGTGGGAGCCAGCCCTGCTGGCGATAGCTGAATGATCAGCGCCGCAGAAACGCCTGATGCAATTCATCCAGCGTTTCAAAGTGATAGGCCGGCGCTTCCGCATTCAGCTCTTCAAAACTGCCAAACCCATAGCCCACCGCCGCCGCATCCAGGCCATTGCTGCGAGCGCCAATCAGGTCATGCTTGCGGTCGCCGATCATCAGCGTATTCGCCGGATCCAGCCCTTCTTCTTGCAGCAGATGCGCAATCAGCTCGACCTTGTTGGTGCGCGTGCCGTCCAGCTCGCTGCCGTAGATCACCTTGAAGTGCCGGGCGAAATCGAAATGCCGGGCGATCTCACGGGCGAATTCCCATGGCTTGGATGTCGCGATGTATAGCTGCCGTCCTTGCCCGCTGAGGGTTTCCAGCAACGGAGTTACGCCGTCGAATACACGGTTTTCATACAGGCCGGTGACTTTGAAACGCTCACGATAGAAATTCACCGCCTGCCACGCCTTGGCTTCATCAAAGTCGTAGAACTGCATGAACGCCTGCAACAGTGGCGGACCGATGAAGTGTTCGAGTTTGGTCAGATCCGGTTCATCGATGCCGAGTTTGGCCAAGGCAAACTGGATGGAACGGGTGATGCCCTCACGCGGGTCAGTCAGGGTGCCATCGAGGTCGAACAGTACGGTTTGGTAATGCATGAGTATTCCTGAGCAGTCGCAAATTCGATTCAGAGTGTGTCGTAGCCTTCGGCCAGATGCAGGTCCTTGAGCTTTACGTAATTCGCCGCGCTGTAGGTGAAAAAGGCATTTTCCTTGTCGGTCAGCGGACGGATCTGTTTCACCGGGCTGCCCACATAAAGGAAGCCGCTCTCCAGACGTTTGCCCGGTGGCACCAGGCTGCCGGCGCCGATGATCACGTCGTCTTCAACCACCGCGCCGTCCATGACGATGCTGCCCATGCCGATCAACACGCGGCTGCCGACGCTGCAACCATGCAGCATGACTTTGTGGGCGATGGTCACGTCATCGCCGATCAGCAGCGGGAAGCCGTCGGGGTTGAACGGGCCGGCGTGGGTGATGTGCAACACGCAGCCGTCCTGCACGCTGGTGCGCGCACCGATACGGATGCGGTGCATGTCGCCGCGGATCACGGTCAGCGGCCAGACCGAGCTGTTCTCGCCAATTTCGACGTCGCCGATCACCACCGCCGAGCTGTCGACAAACGCGCCTTTGCTCAGGCTGGGGGTGTGGTTCTGGTACTTGCGAAGGGACACGATAATTTCTCTCTCTGTCGCCGATAGCTGCGGTGAGTGCCGATTGTAATTAAGATGGTTGCATGTTTCCCCAGCCAAGGTGCCAACCGTGAGCGTGAACAACCCTCTGCTGCAGTCCTACGACCTGCCACCGTTCTCCACGATCCGTGCCGAACACGTCCTGCCCGCCATCGAAACGATCCTGGCCGACAACCGCGCCGCCATTGCCGAAATCCTCAAGACTCAAGTTGAGAACCCTACCTGGGCCGGCCTGGTCTTGGCGATGGACGAACTCAATGATCGCTTGGGCGCTGCCTGGAGCCCGGTCAGCCACCTCAACGCCGTGTGCAACAGCGCCGAACTGCGCGAAGCCTACGAGTCGTGCCTGCCGGCCTTGAGCGCCTACTCCACCGAGATGGGCCAGAACCGCGAGCTGTTCCAGGCGTTTGAAGCACTGGCCAACAGCCCCGAAGCCGCCGGTTTCGACGTGGCGCAAAAGACTATTCTGGAACACGCCCTGCGTGACTTCCGTCTGTCGGGTATCGACCTGCCGGAAGCCGAACAGAAGCGCTACGCCGAAGTGCAAAGCAAACTGTCCGAGCTGGGCAGCCGCTTCTCCAATCAACTGCTCGACGCCACTCAAGCGTGGACCAAGCACGTCAGCGACGAAGCTGCCCTCGCCGGCCTGACCGATTCGGCCAAGGCGCAAATGGCGGCCGCCGCTCAGGCCAAAGGCCTCGACGGCTGGCTGATCACCCTGGAATTCCCGAGCTATTACGCGGTGATGACCTACGCCCAAGACCGGGCGCTGCGTGAAGAAGTCTACGCCGCCTACTGCACCCGCGCCTCGGATCAAGGCCCGAACGCCGGGCAGAATGACAACGGCCCGGTGATGGAAGAGATCCTCGACCTGCGTCAGGAACTGGCCAAACTGCTCGGTTTCGCCAGCTTCTCGGAGCTGAGCCTGGCCACCAAAATGGCCGAATCCAGCGATCAGGTTCTTAGCTTCCTGCGCGATCTGGCCAAGCGCAGCAAACCGTTCGCTGCGCAGGATCTGCAACAACTGCGCGCCTACGCCGCCGAACAGGGCTGCGCCGATCTGCAAAGCTGGGACAGCGGTTTCTACGGTGAAAAACTTCGCGAACAACGCTACAGCGTCGCTCAGGAAACCCTGCGCGCCTACTTCCCGATCGATAAAGTGCTGGGCGGTCTGTTCGCCATCGTTCAACGCCTGTACGGCATCGAAATCGCCGAGCAGAAAGGCTTCGACACCTGGCACCCGGATGTTCGCCTGTTCGAAATCAAGGAAAACGGTCAGCACGTCGGCCGCTTCTTCTTCGACCTCTACGCCCGCGCCAACAAGCGTGGTGGTGCGTGGATGGACGGCGCCCGCGACCGTCGTCGCACCGTCGACGGCGTGCTGCAAAGCCCGGTGGCCAATCTGGTGTGCAACTTCACCCCGGCCGACAGCGGCAAGCCTGCGCTGCTGACCCACGATGAAGTGACCACACTGTTTCACGAATTCGGTCACGGCCTGCATCACCTGCTGACCCGCGTTGATCACGCCGGCGTTTCCGGCATCAACGGTGTGGCCTGGGACGCGGTCGAGCTGCCAAGCCAGTTCATGGAAAACTGGTGCTGGGAGCCAGAAGGCCTCGCACTGATTTCCGGTCACTACGAAAGCGGCGAGCCGCTGCCTCAGGATCTGCTGGAAAAAATGCTCGCGGCGAAGAACTTCCAGTCCGGCCTGATGATGGTCCGTCAGCTCGAGTTCTCGCTGTTCGACTTCGAACTGCACGCCACCCACGGTGACGGCCGTAGCCCGCTGCAAGTGCTGGAAGGCGTGCGTGACGAGGTGTCGGTGATGCGTCCGCCCGCCTACAACCGCTTCCCGAACAGTTTCGCGCACATCTTCGCCGGCGGTTACGCGGCGGGTTACTACAGCTATAAGTGGGCTGAAGTGCTGTCGGCGGATGCCTTCTCGAAATTCGAAGAAGACGGCGTGCTCAATGCTGAAACCGGTCGCGCCTTCCGCGAGGCGATTCTGGCGCGCGGCGGTTCGCAGGCACCGATGGTGCTGTTCGTCGACTTCCGTGGCCGTGAGCCATCGATTGACGCACTCTTGCGCCACAGCGGCCTGAGTGAGGACGCGGCAGCATGAGTGAGGGGCCTGTGATTACCAAGAAGCGCTTTATCGCCGGGGCGGTATGCCCGGCGTGCAGCGAGCCGGACAAGTTGATGATGTGGAGCGAGGACGACGTTCCGCACCGCGAATGCGTGGCCTGCGGTTACGCCGACACGTTAAACGCGCAAGGTCTGTCCGTGCCCAAAGAGCTGGGCACGCGGGTCAACACCAGCGCGCTCGACAAGCCGGCGCCGGACAAGAACGTGCAAGCGGTGCAGTTCTTTCCGAATCCGAAACTGAAGAAAAAGCCTGACGAGCAGCACTGAGTCATTTCCACCTTTCACCGTTTCGGCGGTGGAAGGTGGTATCTGTCTACCACCTTCTCCCCGTGCTTCCTGACTAGTCTGGTTGTTTCCGCCAGACGTCAAGGAAGACGCCATGCCTGATTTCAATCCACTGCTACAACCCTGGGAATTGCCGCCCTTTTCCCGCGTGCGCGCCGAACATGTGGTGCCCGCGATCACCGCCATCATTGCCACCAACCGCCAGACCCTCAGCGATATCGTCGCCACGCAGACGGACATGCCCAATTGGGATGATCTGGTGATCGCGGTCGATGCAACCGATGCGCGCCTGGAAGAGGCGATCTCACTGATCGATGTGCTATCGATGGTCAGAACCGACGACACGGCCTGGCTCTTGGCCGCGAATGCGTGCAACACGATTGTCGAGGAGTACAAAGCGTGGAAGAAGGCGCATCAGGGCTTGTTTCGTGCCTATCAGGAACTCGAAAACAGTCCGATCGCACGCAACTTCGATGCCGCGCGCCAGGCGGCGTTGGCGAAAATCCTCCGCGAGTTTCGCCTCTGCGGGATTGAATTGCCCCTTGAGCGCCAACAGCAACTGGCGCGAGTGAATGGCCAGATCAGCCCGCTGCAAGGGCAGTTTCTCGACAATCTGGAAAAGGACAGCGCCCAGTGGCACAAACGCGTTGATGACATCAGCCTGCTCGAAGGACTGCCCTCAACGTTGCAACAGCATTTCGCACAACTGGCCAAAGCGGCGGGCCATGACGGCTGGTTGATCCCGCTGGATTTCAACACTCACCAACAGATCATGATGTATGCGCACAACCGTGCATTGCGCGAAGAGTATTTCCTCGCGTACTTCACCCGCGCCTCTGATCAAGCCCCGCATTCCGGCCTGCACGACAACGCTCCCCTACTGGAAACGCTGCTCACGCTGCGTCAGCAGAAAGCCCGGTTGCTGGGCTTCGACAACTTCGCGCAACTGCGTCAGGCCTCGTTATCCGGTGGATCGACGGCGCAGATCAAGGCCTTCCTCGAGCGGCAAATTGAGTTGAGTAAGCCGACGCGCCTCAAGGACACCGAGGCCCTCGATGCCTTCGCCCGTGAACGTGGCATCTCGGATGTACAGGGCTGGGATCAGGAATACCTCGTCGAGCAGCTTCGCGAGCAGCGATTCGGTAATGCCCTCAAAGACCTGCGCAATTATTTGCCGCTGGAAGGCACCCTGCGCCGACTGTGTCTGTTCTCGGAACGTATGTTCGGCGTGACGATTGTCGAGCAGCACGAATTCGAGCGCTGGCACGATCATGTGCGCTTGTTCGAAATCAGCGAACAGGGGCAGAGCCTCGGTCACCTCTACCTCGATCCATTCAAGCGCAGTAACGGATTGGACTTCGCCAGCACCTTCACCCTGCGTAATCGCCGGATCACCGCCGAAGGCAGGCCGGTGCTGCCCATCGCCCTGATGTCGTGCAATTTCACGCCACCAGCGGAGAATCAGCCGTGCCTGCTCGACCACCTTGATCTGCGGGTGTTATTCCATGAGTTCGGCCATTGTCTGCAGCAAATCCTGACGCGCTCGCCCCATCACGGACTTTCCGGCATCAGCCAATTGGCGCGCTCGACGGCGGAGTTCGCCGGACAACTGTTCGAGGGCTGGTGCCAGTCTCGCGAGTTTCTGTTGTGGCTGGGAGCGCATCATTCCACCGGCGTACGCTTGAGCGAAAGCCAAGTCGACGCGGTCTTGGCCGCTCTGCAAACCCAGGCGAGCCGACAGACCGCGATCCAGCTGACCTTCGCCCTGCTCGACTTCGAATTGCACACCCGCCATGGCGATGGCCGTGAAGTCGCGCAAGTATTCGAAGAGGTGCAACGACGAATCCCCCAGCTGAAGTTGCCGCCAAGTTGCCGCCTCGCCAACGGTTTCGACTACATGGTGACCGGCTACCAGGCCATGGTGTACGCCTATCTCTGGTCCGGCGTGCTGGCAACCGAAGTGTTCAAACGGTTCGAGGAGGATTGGGTGTTCAATCCCGAGACCGGTCGGGAGTTTCGCGAAACCTTCTTTTCGCCCGGGGATGCGCAATCGCTACTGACGGCGGTGCAAGCGTTTCTGGGGCATCCGGTCGATGCACTCTTCACACCGTCACCCGCCGCCGACGCAGATTGATTATTTGAGATTGACCGTCTGAAACCAGCTCTTCATCGAGCAAGTGGCGAACGCGCTGGTGCTGCAATCACCATTGGCGAGCGCGGTGCGCAGCTTGTCGACATCGGCCTGCATCACGTAGCGCACGCTGTCGCGGAAGTGGCCGCTTTCACCGAATCCGCCTTGGGTCATCTCGCTCAAGGCGTCTTCCTTGCTCCAGCCCTGCACGACCACTCGGTACATCGCCGCCATCAAACCGGTGCGGTCAGAGCCGTGCTTGCAATGCATCAACACCGGGCCGTCGGCTTCGGCGGCTTGAATGGCGCGCAGGGCTTTGAGCACGTCAGCATCGTCGACGTGGTTGGTGCGATACGGCAATTGCACTTGATGGATACCCGACTCGGACAACCAGCTGCTGTCGCCTTCCGGGAGGAAGTTGATCACCGTAGCGACCTTGAGATTCTTCAACAAAGGCACCGCGCCGCCATCGGGCAGTGCGCTGCGATAGAGCGTCGGCGACATTTGGAACAGGTTGTATTGCACTTCCACCGGTTGCGCCCACTCGGTCGGGCGAACCGGTGTGGCGGCGTCAGCCTGCGCCGGTATCCCGTGCAACAGCGCGACAAGCGATAAACACAAAGCAGGAAACAAACGCACTCGGGGCATGCTGGGTAGACCGTATCGGGATTCTTCAGTGAGAGAGGCCGCAGCTTCGACGTTGGGCGGTCAAAGCCCCGTGAGGCGCATGTCAAAGAAACGTGAATCTGCAGGGTTTCGTCGATTTCATCGGTTGAAACCGGTCTTTTTTCCAATGAATCGATTCATCCGGATGCTTAGCCTGCTACCATTTGTCACATCATGTTGCAGGCGTGTCCCGTTTTTTAAGGTCAAATCCGTTCCCGTCGCGACAACAAACCCTCAAGCCGTTCGCAGAAATGGCTGCAACCCTTAATGCCTGATGAGGTTCCCCCCATGTCTGATCAAGATCGAGACAACCCGCGGCGTGAGTTTTTACGCAAATCCCTGACTCTGATTCCCGTGGTCACCCTGGCCGGGACCGGTCTGGGCAGCAGCGTGCTGCAAGCGGCGCCCGAAGCTGCGCCGGCTGCGCCCGCGCCACAACCCGCTCGCACCGATGCCAGTGGCTACCAGCCGAGCTACTTCACCGCCGAAGAATGGGCGTTCATCAACGCCGCCGTCGCGCAGTTGATTCCCAACGATGCCCAAGGCCCGGGCGCGCTCGAAGCCGGCGTGCCGGAATACATCGACCGTCAGATGAACACGCCGTACGCCGCCGGCGCCCTTTGGTACATGCAAGGCCCGTTCAACGCCGACGCCCCGCCGGAAATGGGCTGGCAGAGCAAACTGGTGCCCAAAGAGATCTATCGCCTCGGCATCGCCGCCACGGATCAGTGGGCAAAATCCCTCAACGGTAAAGTATTTGCTGAGCAAGACAGCGCTACCCGAGACGATTTGCTTAAGCAACTGGAAGCTGGCAAGCCGCAATTCGATAGCGTTCCGGCGAAGATTTTCTTCAATCTGCTGCTGCAAAACACCAAGGAAGGGTTCTTCTGTGACCCGATCCATGGCGGCAACAAAGGCATGGTCGGCTGGACCATGATCGGCTTCCCCGGCGCCCGCGCCGATTTCATGGATTGGGTGGAACGCAACGAGCAATACCCCTTCCCGGCAGTTTCGATCCGCGGCGAGAGGGCGTAAGCATGGCAACGGTAATGAAGAAGGTAGATGCGGTTATCGTCGGTTTCGGCTGGACCGGCGCGATCATGGCCAAGGAACTCACCGAGGCGGGTCTCAACGTGCTGGCGCTGGAGCGCGGGCCGATGCAGGACACCTACCCCGACGGCAACTATCCGCAGGTGATCGACGAGCTCACCTACAGCGTGCGCAAAAAACTCTTTCAGGACATATCCAAAGAGACCGTCACCATTCGCCACAGCGTCAACGACATCGCTCTGCCGAACCGCCAGTTGGGTGCGTTCCTGCCGGGCAATGGCGTCGGCGGCGCCGGCCTGCACTGGTCGGGCGTGCACTTCCGGGTCGACCCGATCGAGTTGCGCATGCGCAGCCACTACGAAGAACGCTACGGCAAAAGCTTTATCCCCAAGGACATGACCATTCAGGACTTCGGCGTCAGCTATGAAGAGCTGGAGCCGTTTTTCGATTTCGCCGAAAAAGTCTTCGGCACTTCGGGTCAGGCGTGGACGGTGAAAGGTCAATTGGTCGGTCAGGGCAAGGGCGGTAACCCTTACGCGCCGGATCGCTCCAACCCGTTCCCGCTGGAAGCGCAGAAGAACACCGTGTCCGCACAGCTATTCGGCAAAGCGGCTACAGAGGTCGGTTACAAACCCTACAACCTGCCTTCGGCAAACACCTCCGGGCCATACACCAACCCTTACGGCGCGCAGATGGGTCCTTGCAACTTCTGCGGTTTCTGCAGCGGTTATGTTTGCTACATGTACTCCAAGGCCTCGCCGAACGTGAACATTCTGCCGGCGCTGAAGCCGCTGCCGAATTTCGAGCTGCGCGCCAACGCCCACGTGCTGCGGATCAACCTCGACAGCACCAAGAGCAAAGCCACCGGCGTCACCTACATCGACGCTCAGGGTCGTGAGATCGAGCAACCGGCGGACCTGGTGATCCTCGGCGCGTTCCAGTTGCACAACGTGCGTTTGCTGCTGCTCTCCGGCATCGGCAAACCGTACGACCCGAAGACTGGCGAAGGCGTCGTCGGGCGTAACTTCGCCTACCAGAACATGGCGACCATCAAGGCGTTCTTCGACAAGGACACCCACACCAACAACTTCATCGGCGCTGGCGGCAACGGCGTGGCGCTGGACGACTTCAACGCCGACAACTTCGACCACGGCCCGCACGGCTTCGTCGGCGGCTCGCCGATGTGGGTCAACCAAGCGGGCAGCCGACCGATTGCCGGCACCTCAAACCCGCCGGGCACACCGGCCTGGGGCAGTGACTGGAAACGCGCGACCGCCGATTACTACACCCACCAGGTGTCGATGGACGCCCACGGCGCGCATCAGTCCTACCGCGGCAACTACCTCGACCTCGACCCGGTGTACCGCGATGCCTACGGTTTGCCGCTGCTGCGGATGACCTTCGACTGGCAGGAAAACGACATCAAGATGAACCGCTTCATGGTCGAGAAAATGGGCAAGGTCGCCGAAGCGATGGGCCCAAAAGCCATTGCGGTAATCGGCAAGAAAGTCGGTGATCACTTCAACACGGCGGCTTATCAGACTACCCACCTCAACGGTGGCGCGATCATGGGCACCGATCCGAAGACCAGCGCCTTGAACCGCTACCTGCAAAGCTGGGACGTGCACAACGTCTTCGTTCCGGGCGCCTCGGCGTTCCCGCAGGGCCTGGGTTACAACCCGACCGGTCTGGTGGCTGCACTGACCTACTGGTCGGCGAAGGCAATCCGCGAGCAATACCTGAAAAACCCCGGCCCGCTGGTTCAGGCTTAAGGAGCGATGACCATGAAGAATTTCGTTATCGCGACGTTGGCACTGCTCGGCAGCGCCTCAATCCACGCGGCTGAAGTTGATCAGGCGTTGATCAAACAAGGCGAATACCTCGCCCGCGCCGGCGACTGCGTGGCCTGCCACACCGCCAAGAACGGCAAGCCGTTCGCCGGTGGCCTGCCGATGGAAACCCCGATCGGCACGATCTACTCGACCAACATCACCCCGGATAAAACCGGCGTCGGTGAATACAGCTTCGAGGATTTCGATCAGGCCGTGCGTCATGGTGTCGCCAAAAACGGCAGTACCTTGTACCCGGCGATGCCGTATCCGTCCTACGCGCGTGTCAGCGAAACCGACATGCAGGCGCTGTACGCTTACTTCATGCACGGCGTTGAACCGGTCGCGCAGGAGAACAAGGCCAGCGACATTCCGTGGCCGTTGAGCATGCGTTGGCCGTTGATGGGCTGGCGCTGGATGTTTGCGCCGAAGGTCGAGGACTATAAAGCGACAAGTACCGACCCGGTGATCGACCGTGGCGCCTATCTGGTTGAAGGCCTCGGCCATTGCGGTGCCTGCCATACGCCACGCGCGCTGACCATGCAGGAAAAATCCCTGAGCGCCGCTGACGGTGCAACCTTCCTCGCCGGCAGTGCGCCGCTGGAAGGCTGGATCGCCAAGAGTCTGCGCGGCGATCACAAGGATGGCCTCGGCGGCTGGAACGAGGAACAACTGGTGCAGTTCCTCAAGACCGGGCGCAGCGACCGCAGCGCTGTGTTTGGCGGCATGAGCGATGTGGTCACCCACAGCATGCAATACATGACCGACGCAGACCTGACCGCCATCGCCCGCTACCTCAAGTCTTTGCCGGCCAATGATCCCAACGATCAGCCGCATCAATACGATGAGAAAGCCGCCAAAGCCCTGTGGAACGGTGACGACAGCCAACGCGGTGCCTCGGTGTACATCGACAACTGCGCGGCGTGTCACCGCACCGACGGTCACGGCTACACGCGAGTGTTCCCGGCGCTGGCAGGCAATCCGGTGCTGCAATCGGATGACCCTACGTCGCTGATCAACATTGTGCTCAAGGGCGGTACGCTGCCGGCGACGCACACCGCCCCGTCCACGTTCACCATGCCCGGTTTCGCCTGGCGGCTGTCGGATCAGGAAGTCGCGGACGTGGTGAGTTTTATCCGTGGCAGTTGGGGCAATAAAGGCGCACCGGTGAAAGCCGCCGATGTCGCCAATTTGCGCAAGGACGATATGAAACACACCTCCGGCGATGACCTCGGTCAGGTGACGCAACACAACTGACCAGTCGCCCGACGGCACTAGCCAGATGTACAACGCCCCGATACTGTATATGCACACAGTATCGGGGCGTTTTCATGTCTACTCCATTGCCACCACGCGGACGCGGCACCGCGACCAACCCGCACAACCGCTTCGCGCCGCATCGCTCGGTGGCCGAGGATGACGGCTGGTACCAGGAAGTGCCCGAGACGCAAAACACCGAAGTGATGATCGAAACGGCGAAAACCATCATCACCCGCAACACTTCTCCGGATCTTCCCTTCGACCGTTCGATCAATCCTTACCGCGGCTGTGAACACGGCTGTATCTACTGCTACGCGCGACCCAGTCACGCCTATTGGGACATGTCGCCGGGGCTGGATTTCGAAACAAAGTTGATCGCCAAGACCAACGCTGCGCAAGTGCTGGAAGAACAGCTAAGCAAACGCGGCTATCAATGCGCGCCGATCAATCTGGGCTCCAACACCGATCCGTATCAGCCGATCGAACGCGAGCACAAGATCACTCGCCAGACCCTCGAAGTGTTGCTGCGCTACAAGCATCCGGTGACGATTATCACCAAAGGCTCACTGATCCTGCGCGACCTCGACCTGCTCACCGAGCTGGCGCAGCAGCGGCTGGTGGCAGTGATGATCAGCCTGACCACCTTGGACGACGAACTTAAACGCATCCTCGAACCTCGTGCAGCGGCGCCGAAAGCACGATTGCGGGCGATCCGGGTGATGCGCGAGGCGGGGATTCCGGTCGGCGTGCTGTGTTCGCCGATGATTCCGATGATCAACGACAGCGAGATCGAAAACCTGCTCACCGAAGCCCATGCCGCCGGGGCGCAAAGTGCGGCGTACATGATGCTGCGCCTGCCGCTGGAAGTGGCGCCGTTGTTTGAAGAATGGCTGGCGGCGCACTATCCGCAACGCGCCGCGCACGTGCTGAGTCTGATTCGCCAGAGCCGTGGCGGCGAGCTCTACGACAGTCGTTTTGGCGCACGCATGCGCGGCGAAGGACCGTTCGCCGACCTGCTCGCGCAACGATTCGCCAAGGCCATTAAACGTCTTGGCCTTAATCACCGCGAAGGCTACAACCTCGACTGCACGGCCTTCTGTCCGCCGGGTCGCCAGATGTCGCTGATTTAGCGACAATTAGCCTATGGTTGAGGGGTTGGAATCCTTCCGCCGAAATCACCCAGTCACGTTTTTTGTGACCTGGAACACACGTTCTAGAGCGTTTGATTCAGTTTGAGTTAAGTTTCGGCGGCTACCTTGTTCATCGAGTGACTGACGGGTCGGGATGACCCGGATGTTTTAAACAGCCACTGGCTTCATACCGGAATACATGGGAACGACTCCCCTAATCCGCCAAAGAGGATGAATCATGAGTGACAAGGATAAACAGCCGTTGGCTGCGTCGGCGCAAACCCCTGAAGCGGAATCCGCCGATGCAGCGCTGCGACAGATCGTAGACGGCTTTTTGCATTTTCATCATGAGGTCTTCCCGCAGCAGGAAGAACTCTTCAAGAAACTCGCCACGGCCCAGGCGCCAAAAGCGATGTTCATCACCTGCGCCGATTCGCGCATCGTCCCTGAGCTGATCACCCAGAGTTCCCCGGGCGATCTGTTCGTGACCCGTAACGTCGGCAACGTTGTCCCGCCTTACGGCCAGATGAACGGCGGCGTTTCCACCGCGATCGAATACGCGGTGCTGGCCCTCGGCGTGCAGCACATCATCATCTGCGGCCACTCCGATTGCGGCGCCATGCGTGCGGTGCTCAACCCGGACAGCCTGGAAAAAATGCCGACGGTCAAAGCCTGGCTGCGCCACGCCGAAGTCGCGAAAACCATGGTGCATGACAACTGTCACTGCGCCGACGAAAAAGAAAGCATGCCGATCCTCACCGAGGAAAACGTCATCGCCCAATTGCAGCACTTGCGTACCCATCCTTCGGTAGCCTCGCGCATGGCGAACGGTCATCTGTTCATCCATGGCTGGGTCTACAACATCGAAACCAGCGAAATCAAAGCTTACGACGCGGACCAGGGACGCTTCCTGCCGCTCGATGGCAGCCATCCGATTCCGGTGGCGACGCCCAAAGCGCGCTTCTAAATCCTCCTAAACATCTGTGTGGTTTGACGCCGGTCGCTGATTCAGCGGCCCGGCCTTGCCATGCCTGAAGAAAACTTCGGGAGAATCGCCATGCGTGCGGCTCAATTGAAAGCGGTGTTGCCACGGGAGCTGCTCGCTTCAGTGGTTGTGTTTCTGGTCGCCCTGCCGCTGTGCATGGGCATTGCAATTGCCTCAGGGTTGCCGCCGGCCAAGGGGCTGATCACCGGGATCATCGGTGGTCTGGTGGTCGGTTGGCTGGCAGGTTCGCCGTTGCAGGTCAGCGGGCCGGCGGCGGGTCTGGCGGTGTTGGTCTTCGAACTGGTGCGCCAGCACGGCATCGAGATGCTCGGGCCGATTCTGCTGCTCGCCGGTTTTCTGCAATTGGTCGCCGGGCGCTTGAAGCTCGGGTGCTGGTTTCGGGTTACGGCGCCAGCGGTGGTGTACGGCATGCTCGCCGGAATCGGCGTGTTGATCGTGCTGTCGCAGGTGCATGTAATGCTCGATGCAGCGCCCAAGCCGTCCGGGCTGGATAACCTCGCGGCGTTTCCGGCAGCGGTGGCGCAAGCCTTACCGTCGTTCGGCTGGCAGGCCGGACTGCTCGGGCTGTCGACGATTGCGGTGATGTGGCTGTGGGAAAAATTCCGTCCGCATTCGCTGCGTTTTATTCCCGGCGCGCTGCTCGGGGTGGGACTGGCGACGGTTGCCAGTTTGATGCTGGCCTTACAGGTCAAACGTGTGGAAGTGCCGGCGAATCTGGCGGAAGCCATCGATTGGTTGAAGCCGGCAGACCTGCTCAGCCTGGCTGATCCAACGCTGCTGATCGCCGCGTTCGCGGTGGCGTTTATCGCCAGTGCGGAAACCCTGTTATCCGCCGCTGCGGTGGATCGCATGCACAGCGGCGTGCGTTCAGACTTTGACCGTGAACTGTCAGCGCAAGGCGTCGGCAACATGCTCTGCGGTCTGGTCGGCGCGCTGCCGATGACCGGGGTGATCGTGCGCAGTTCGGCTAACGTCCAGGCCGGTGCGACCACGCGTTATTCGACGATCTTCCATGGCCTGTGGCTGCTGGCATTCGTGCTGTTGTTGTCGAGCGTGCTGCAGAGCATTCCGGTGGCGAGTCTGGCGGGGGTGCTGGTGTACACCGGTTTCAAACTGGTCGATTTGAAAGCCTTCCGTGGTTTGAGCCGTTATGGGCGGATGCCGATGTTCACCTACGCGGCGACGGCGCTGGCGATCATCTTCACCGACCTGTTGATCGGTGTGCTGCTCGGCTTCGGTCTGACCCTGCTGAAGCTGGCGTTCAAGGCCTCGCGGCTGAAGATCAGCCTGATCGACCTGCCGCAGGACGGTGAGATGGAATTGCGTCTGGTCGGTGCGGCGACGTTCCTCAAGGTGCCGGCGCTGACGCAAGTGCTGGGCAGTATTCCGGTGGGCACGACGGTGCATGTGCCGCTCAATAATCTGAGCTACATCGACCATTCGTGTCTGGAGTTGCTGGAGGAATGGGGCCGGGCGAATGCGGCGAAGGGCTCGAAGCTGCTGATTGAGTCGCGCGGGCTGAAGCGCAGGCTTGAGGGGCGGATTCGGACCACCACCGGGATCGGCGCGGCTGGCTAACCAACTGTTTTTGAGAACAACCCCTGTGAGAGCGAGCTTGCTCGCGAAAGCGGTACATCAGTCAACGCAGATGTTGAATGGTCGAACGCATTCGCGAGCAGGCTCGCTCCCACATTGGATCCAGGGCGTATGAGGGTTACGCAGCAGGCTGATCCAGCTCCAGGCCCACACCCAGTCGGCGACCCATGCACGGCCAGCGTTTCCACGCGGCGCCGGTGTCCGGGCTGCTGAGTTTGTCGCGGTAGGCTTCTACCGATTCCAGCGCAAAGCTGTCGTCGTCGAGCATGCTGTCTACCGCGTGGTGCACGACTTCATCCAGTTCGTTGGCAAATTTCTCACCGAGCAACTGGTGAGCAATCAGGTTGGCGACCGTCATGTCCAAGGGGATCAGTGGCTGGCCGAAATGTTTGATGTACAGGTCATTGACCTCTTCGACAAAACGGTGCGCCAGATAGGCCTCGTCCAGCAGATGTTCCAGGCCAACAGGAGGCTGGAGGAAATACTGCTCGGCGATTTTCAACACCGGTTTGATCTGTGACTCGATTCCCGCTTCCCTGGCGACTTCATTGGCTGCGTCCAGCAGGTCAGGTACTTCATCGATGTAGGCTTCGACAAAACGCGTCAGTACAGCCTTGGCATCCGTCTCCGGCAATTGGATCGACGGGTGCAGGTGAGGCAGTTGTTCTTCCAGCTGACGGGTCAGCCGTCCGGTTTCGTTTTCGTGTTGTCGGGCTTTTTGGATCTGCTCGCGCAATGCGGCGGTGTTCATGAAAACTCCAGGGAACAAGGCAATGAAATAGGGAAGACATAAGTTAGCTGGCTTACGAAAAATGCTAAGACGCATTTGTCATAATTATTTCATCCTTGATGCGCCGGCGTTATATCGATTAGCCACCTCTCGTCTGCATCCTTCTCCATTCGTGACCTTGAACGCAAGTGCCAGCTGTTTCAGATGATTTGCCACGGCACATTGCAATTCTCCGACGCTGTCTATACTCGCCAATGAATGGAGTTAGCTGATGACGCCCGACTGCACCCGCAGCAAGGCCCGGCGATTCAAGTTCGTAGTCTGATGCAGCCGCTCCCTTGCCGCAGGCGAAAGCCGGCGGGATAACAAGAACGATAAGGGGAACCCGCAATGATGCGACATCCACACGTCTGGATGGGCCTCCTGTTGTGGTCGATTTTCAGCCCGGCACACGCTGCCTGGACTGTGAATATGGCGCCTGGAGCGACTGAAATCAGTCACGCAGTATTCGACCTGCACATGACCATTTTCTGGATCTGTGTGGTGATCGGGATCATCGTCTTCGGCGCCATGTTCTGGTCGATGATGGTGCACCGCCGTTCTACCGGGCAGGTCGCCGCAAAATTCCACGAAAGCACCACCGTCGAAATTCTCTGGACCGTCGTACCGCTGCTGATTCTGGTGGCGATGGCCGTGCCGGCGACCGCCACCCTGATCAAGATGTACGACACCAGTGAGCCGGATATCGATATCCAGATCACCGGATATCAGTGGAAGTGGCACTACAAATACCTGGGCCAGGACGTTGAGTTCTTCAGCAACCTGGCCACCCCCGCCGACCAGATCCACAACAAGGAAGCCAAGGGCGAGCATTACCTGCTCGAGGTCGACAAGCCGTTGGTGCTGCCAACCGGCGCCAAGGTGCGCTTCCTCGTGACCTCCGCCGACGTTATCCACTCCTGGTGGGTGCCGGCCTTCGCGGTCAAGCGCGATGCGATCCCGGGGTTCGTCAACGAGGCGTGGACGCGCATCGACAAGCCCGGCATTTACCGCGGCCAGTGCGCCGAATTGTGCGGCAAGGATCACGGCTTCATGCCGATCGTGGTCGAGGTCAAGGACAAGGCCGACTACGACAAGTGGCTCGCCGACCGTAAAGCCGAAGCCGCGCAGCTCAAAGAGCTGACCAGCAAGGAATGGACCCTCGACGAACTCAAGGAACGTGGCGACAAGATCTACCACACCACTTGCGTCGCCTGTCACCAGGCCGAAGGCCAGGGCCTGCCGCCGATGTTCCCGGCGCTCAAAGGCTCGAAAATCGCCACCGGACCGAAAGAAGGCCACTTGAGCATTGTCTTCCATGGCAAGCCCGGCACCGCCATGGCGGCGTTCGGCAAGCAACTGTCGGAAGTCGATATCGCAGCGGTCGTGACCTACGAACGTAACGCCTGGGGCAACAACAAGGGCGACATGGTCACGCCAAAAGAAGTGCTGGAGCTGAAACAGGCGGAAAGCAAATGAGCCGGTCTATCGCGTACTTCGTGAACCGGTCGGGGCAGCGCGCCCCGGCCTGCCCCGTCCACTCACGTAAAGGAGACCGGCCATGAGCGCTGTCATCGATGACCACGGTCATGCCGACCACGCCCACGGCCCCGCCAAAGGCCTGATGCGCTGGGTGCTGACCACCAACCACAAGGACATCGGCACGCTGTATCTGTGGTTTGCGTTCTCCATGTTCCTGCTCGGCGGTACGTTCGCGATGGTCATTCGCGCCGAACTGTTTCAGCCGGGGCTGCAAATCGTCGAGCCGGCGTTCTTCAACCAGATGACCACCATGCACGGTCTGGTGATGGTCTTCGGTGCGGTGATGCCGGCCTTCGTCGGCCTCGCCAACTGGATGATCCCGTTGATGATCGGCGCGCCGGACATGGCCCTGCCACGGATGAACAACTTCAGCTTCTGGCTGTTGCCGGCGGCGTTCCTGATCCTGGTGTCGACCCTGTTCACCCCCGGTGGCGGGCCGAACTTCGGCTGGACGTTCTACGCGCCGCTGTCGACCACTTACGCGCCGGAAAGCGTGACCTTCTTCATCTTCGCCATCCACTTGATGGGCATCAGTTCGATCATGGGCGCGATCAACGTGGTCGCAACCATCCTCAACCTGCGCGCCCCCGGCATGACCCTGATGAAAATGCCGCTGTTCGTCTGGACCTGGCTGATCACCGCGTTCCTGCTGATTGCAGTGATGCCGGTGCTGGCCGGGTGCGTGACGATGATGCTGATGGACATCCACTTCGGCACCAGTTTCTTCAGCGCTGCCGGTGGCGGTGACCCGGTGTTGTTCCAGCATGTGTTCTGGTTCTTCGGGCACCCCGAGGTGTACATCATGATTCTGCCGGCCTTCGGCGCGGTCAGCTCGATCATCCCGACCTTTTCGCGCAAGCCGCTGTTTGGCTATACCTCGATGGTCTACGCGACGGCGAGCATCGCCTTCCTGTCGTTCATCGTCTGGGCGCACCACATGTTCGTGGTCGGCATTCCGTTGGTGGGCGAGCTGTTCTTCATGTACGCGACGCTGCTGATCGCGGTGCCGACCGGCGTGAAAGTGTTCAACTGGGCCAGCACCATGTGGCAAGGCTCGCTGACCTTCGAGACGCCGATGCTGTTTGCCGTGGCGTTCGTGATCCTGTTCTCCATCGGCGGTTTCTCCGGGCTGATGCTGGCCATCGCCCCGGCGGACTTCCAGTATCAGGACACCTACTTTGTGGTCGCGCACTTCCACTACGTGTTGGTGCCGGGAGCAATCTTCGGGATCTTCGCGTCGACCTATTACTGGCTGCCGAAATGGACCGGCCACATGTACGACGAAACCCTCGGCAAGCTGCATTTCTGGCTGTCGTTCGTCGGCATGAACCTGACGTTCTTCCCGATGCACTTCGTGGGACTGGCGGGAATGCCGCGACGGATTCCGGACTACAACCTGCAGTTCGCCGACTTCAACATGGTCTCGTCGATTGGTGCGTTCATGTTTGGCGCGACGCAGATTTTCTTCCTGTTCATTGTGATCAAGACCATACGCGGCGGCCCGCCAGCACCGGCCAAACCGTGGGATGGCGCGGAAGGTCTGGAGTGGAGCGTGCCATCACCGGCGCCGTATCACACCTTCACTACACCGCCGGAAGTGAAATGAACACGGATCTCCCTGTGGGAGCGAGCCTGCTCGCGAAGAACGATGACGCGGTTTATCTGATGCACCGAGTTGTCTGCTTCGCGAGCAGGCTCGCTCCCACAAGGGATCTGGAGCGAGGCATCAACCATGGCTGACTCGATCTCGACGAAAAAACTCGTCACCCGCCTGCTGGGTGTCGTGGTGGCGATGTTTGTCTTCGGTTTTGCCCTGGTGCCGATCTACGACGTGATGTGCAAAGCCTTCGGTATCAACGGCAAGACCGCCGGGCAGTACGAGGGCGAGCAAGTGGTCGACACTTCGCGCCAGGTGCGCGTGCAGTTTCTCTCGACCAACAACGTCGACATGCCGTGGGATTTTTATCCCAAACATGACGAACTCACCGCCAACCCTGGTGCAGTCAACGAAATGATCTTCATCGCGCGCAACCCCACCGACAAACCGATGAGCGCGCAAGCCGTGCCGAGTATCGCGCCGAGCAACGCGGCGGCGTATTTCCACAAGACCGAGTGCTTTTGCTTTACCCAGCAGGTGCTGCAGCCCGGTCAGCAGATCGAGATGCCGGTGCGTTTCATTGTTGACCGCGACATGCCCAAGGATGTGAAGCACCTGACGCTGTCCTACACGCTGTTCGATATCACCGCCCGACATCCACCGGTGGCAGTAAACACTGGCGGTTGAGCGTGCCCGATAAGGAGAACAATAAATGGCAACTCATGAGCACTATTACGTTCCGGCCCAGAGCAAATGGCCGATCATCGCCACCTTCGGCATGGCCATTACCGTGTACGGCCTCGCCGTCTGGTTCAACGATCTGAAGGCGACGCGCCCGGAATCCCACGGCCCGTACATCTTTTTCGTCGGTGGCCTGTTGCTGGCGTACATGCTGTTCGGCTGGTTCGGGGCGGTGATCAAGGAAAGCCGTGCGGGACTCTACAGCGCGCAGCTGGATCGCTCGTTTCGCTGGGGCATGAGTTGGTTCATCTTCTCCGAGGTGATGTTCTTCGTCGCCTTCTTCGGCGCGCTGTTTTATGTGCGCCACGTGTCCGGGCCGGCACTCGGTGGCGAAGGGCCGAAAGGCATCGCGCACATGCTGTGGCCAAACTTCCAGTTCACCTGGCCGCTGCTGCACACGCCAGATCCAAAACTGTTCCCGCCACCCAAGGACGTCATCAGCCCGTGGGGCCTGCCGCTGATCAACACGATTTTGCTGGTCAGCTCCAGCGTGACCATCACCATCGCCCACCATGCCTTGAAGAAGGGTCATCGCGGCGCACTGAAAATCTGGCTGGCGATCACCGTGTTGCTCGGCTGCGCGTTTCTCGGTTTTCAGGCTGAGGAATACATTCACGCCTACCACGAACTGGGCCTGACCCTCGGCTCGGGCATTTATGGCGCAACGTTCTTCATGCTCACCGGGTTCCACGGCGCCCACGTGACCATCGGCACGATCATTCTGTTTGTGATGCTGATGCGGATCATGAAGGGCCACTTCGACAACGAGCACCAGTTCGGCTTCGAAGCGGCGAGCTGGTATTGGCACTTCGTCGACGTGGTGTGGATCGGCCTCTTTATCTTCGTTTACGTACTTTAACAACAGCTGCAAGCCACAACAAAAGCTGCGAGCTGCAAGCTTCAAGGCAAAGCGGTAAGACTTTTAACTTGTGGCTTGCCGCTTGCCACTTGCAGCTAGTGTCTACCACGTCACGTGGGACACCAATTGGCCGCTGTAAAAGCCCCAGGCGATCAAGCCGACGGTGCCAGCGGCCAGTGCCACCCGAACACTCAAGGCGATGACCAGGCGATTGGAACTGCTGTCGTCCTTGACCAGGAAAAACAGGCCGCTGAACAGGCTGATCACCGTGGCAATCAGCATCAGGACGATCGCTGTTTTGAGCATGGGAAGAACTCCGGGGGACAGGCGATGCAATTGAGTATAGCGATCGCAATGACTGAATTTGTGGCGCAGCCATGAAGCGTTTTCGCCCGGGCGTGATACCGACCGTGGTGGTGGCGCTGTTGCTGCCGCTGCTGGTGTCGCTGGGCTTCTGGCAATTGAGCCGGGGCGCCGAGAAAACCGCCCTGCTCGCCAGTTACGCCGAACGCCGCGCGGCCGAACCGATGGCCAGCAGCGAACTCCTTAACAGCGCTGATCCGGCTTACCGTCGCGTGCATCTGCACGGCCAGTTCGATGCCGCGCACAGTCTGTTGCTGGATAACCGCCAGCGTAACGGCAAGGTCGGCGTCGAGTTGCTGCAACCGTTTCAGGATCAACGCAGCGGTTTGTGGGTGCTGGTCAATCGCGGCTGGTTACCGTGGCCGGATCGCCGGGTTCCGCCGCAATTCACCACGCCGACTGAGGCGTTGAATGTCGATGCCTGGGTCTATGTGGCCCCCGGCGCGACCTTCCAGTTGCACGCCGATCCGGTCAGCAACACCTGGCCGCAAACCATCACCGCCGTCGAACCCGCCAAGCTGTGGAAAACCCTCGAGCGTGACGGCTTCGCCTACGAATTACGCGCCGAGCCCGGCCCGGCCAGCTACGAGGCCGATTGGCCGGTGGTTGCCATGGGCCCGGAAAAACACTTCGGTTACGCCGTGCAGTGGTTCGCCATGGCCACCGCCCTGCTCGGCCTCTACGTCTATTTGGGCTTGCACAACGCAAAGGAGAAACACCATGGGAACGGCCATGAATCCACCCAGCATGTCTGAGGCGAAACCTGCCGCCACCCGTCGTCGCGGGCGCATTCAATTGCTGCTGATCTTGCTCGGCGTGATTGGCCCGATGGTGCTCGCCACCGGCATGTACAAGTTGCAGTTCTGGGTGCCGGAAGGTCGCAGCTATCACGGCGAACTGATAGGCAATGGCCAGACCCGCGCCGACCTCGGCGTGCAGGCTGATGAAGAGCGCTGGCAGATGCTGGTTACCGCACCCAAGGATTGCGCGGTGGACTGCCAGCAACTGGTCTATCTGGCGCGGCAGATTCAGATCGGTCTGGGCCGCGATGCCGGCCGCGCCAGTCATGCCCTCGCGGTTGCGCAACCGGTGAGCGCTGATTACGACGCCAAGCTGAGCCGCGAATATCCACAGCTGCAGCGCTATCCGCTGGACGCCACCACGTTCAGTAAAACCACCGGCGACAAAGCCACGCCGCAGCTGTGGATCATCGACCCGCACGGCAACCTCGTACTGCGTTACGAGCCGAATGTGAAAGGCAAGGATCTGCTCAACGACCTGCGTCATCTGCTGAAACTGTCGAACATCGGATAAGGGCATCGTCATGGCCAAACCTGGATTTCGCCTCGCGCTGTTTGCCACCCTGCTGGCCCTGATTGTGGTGCTGCTCGGCGCCTATACGCGCCTGACCCACGCAGGTCTCGGTTGTCCGGACTGGCCGGGTTGCTACGGCTTTATCAGCGTACCGAAAAGCGAAGCCCAACTGGCCCATGCCGAACTGCATTACCCGGACTCGCCGGTGGAGGCGCACAAAGGCTGGAACGAGATGATCCACCGCTACTTCGCCGGCACCCTCGGCCTGCTCATTTCGATTCTCGCCGGGCGCGCGTGGGTCAATCGTCGGCATCCAGGGCAGCCGTTGAAGCTGCCGCTGTTTCTCCTGGCGGTGGTGTTTGCGCAAGCGGCGTTCGGCATGTGGACGGTGACGCTCAAGCTCTGGCCGCAGGTAGTCACCGGGCATTTGCTCGGCGGGTTTGCGACCTTGAGTCTGTTGTTTTTACTGACGTTGCGATTGTCCGGTGTGCTGCCGGCACTGACCGTGCCCAAGCGTTTGCAGTATTGGGCGACGGCGGGATTATTGTTGGTGATTGGCCAGATAGCGCTGGGTGGCTGGGTCAGTTCCAACTACGCGGCGGTGGCTTGCATCGACTTCCCGACCTGTCACGGCCAATGGCTGCCGCCGGCGGATTTCGCCAATGGGTTTCACCTGACCCAACACATCGGCCCGAATTACCTCGGCGGGCAACTCGACAGTGATGCGCGCACGGCGATTCATCTGACTCACCGGATCGGCGCGCTGCTGGTGACCTTGGTGCTGCTCGGTCTGGCCTGGCAATTGAAAGTGGTTGGCATGACGCGGCTGGCCGGTCTGGTGCTGATCGCCCTCGCGGCGCAGATCACCCTCGGCATCAGCAACGTGCTGTTCCATCTGCCGTTGCCAGTGGCGGTCGCGCATAACGCTGGTGGTGCGGCGCTGCTGCTGACCATGGTGCTGGTCAATTACCACGCGCGCACCAGCCTGATCCGGGTCAAACAACCGGTGCTCGCGCGCTGGCGCCTGAGCCCGCGCAAACATTCCGCCGCGCCCATCACAATAAAAGGAGAAACGCCGTGGCGATTCTGATTGGCGAACGTCCGCATCAGGCGATCTGGCGTGATTATCTGGAGCTGACCAAACCGAAAGTCGTGGTGCTGATGCTGATCACCTCGCTGGTCGGCATGTTCCTCGCGACCCGCGCCGGGGTGCCGTGGACGGTGCTGGTGTTCGGCAATCTGGGGATTGCGCTGTGTGCCGGTGGCGCGGCGGCGGTCAATCATGTGGTTGATCGGCGCATCGATGCAGTGATGGCGCGGACGCACAAACGGCCCCTCGCTGAAGGAAGGGTGTCGCCCGCCGCAGCGCTGACCTTTGCGTTGGTGTTGGCGCTGCTCGGTCAGGCCTTGTTGCTGACTTTCACCAATCCGCTGACCGCTTGGCTGACCTTGGCCTCGCTGCTCGGTTACGCGGTGATTTACACCGGTTTCCTCAAACGCGCGACGCCGCAGAACATCGTCATCGGCGGCCTCGCCGGCGCCGCTCCGCCGCTGCTCGGCTGGACTGCCGCCACCGGCCACGTCAGCGCCGAACCCCTGTTGCTGGTGCTGATCATCTTCGCCTGGACCCCACCGCACTTCTGGGCGCTGGCGATTCATCGCAAAGAGGAATACGCCAAGGCTGACATCCCGATGCTGCCGGTCACCCACGGCGAGCACTACACCAAGGTGCATATTCTGCTGTACACGTTTGCGCTGCTGGCGGTGAGTCTGCTGCCATACGTGATCCACATGAGCGGCGTGCTCTACCTGGTTTGCGCGCTCGCCCTCGGCGCAAGGTTTCTGCAATGGGCCGTGGTGCTGTACCGTGGCACTCGGCCGCACGCGGCGATCAACACCTTCAAGTACTCTATTTGGTACTTGTTTCTGCTGTTCATTGCCCTGCTCGTAGACCACTACTTACTGTTGAACCTATGACTCGAACCCAGAAAACCGTCTTCATTCTCGTCGCCGTGATCGCGCTGATCCTCGGCCTGACCGTCAACAAAGTGCTGAGCGGCAAGGGCCAGGGCGACCCGACAGCGCTGATCGACGCTGGCATCATCCTGCTGCCGCAAAGCCGCACCCTGCCAGACGTGACGATGACCGATCAGGACGGCAAACCGGTGGCCATCGACGAGTTGAAGGGCAAGTGGAGCCTGTTGTTCTTCGGCTACACGTTCTGCCCGGACATCTGCCCGACCACGCTGGCACAGCTGCGACAGATCAAGAGTGAATTGCCGAAAGACGCTGTGGACAAGTTGCAGATCGTGCTGGTCAGCGTTGACCCGAACCGTGATAACCCGAAGCAGTTGAAGCAGTATCTGGGCTACTTCGATCCGCAGTTCATCGGCCTGACGCCGAGCTCGATTGAAGAGCTGCAGAAGGTCGCGAATGCGGTGAGTATTCCGTTTATTCCGGCGGATACCAGCAAGCCGAATTACACCGTGGATCACAGCGGCAACCTCGCGGTGATCGGCCCGGATGGCACGCAGCGTGGGTTTATTCGGGCACCGTTGAACAACGCCAAACTGGTTGCGCAGCTGCCGGTGATGCTTAACCGCAAATAAAAGCTGAAAAGCGAAAAGCCCCTCACCCTAGCCCTCCCGAAACGTCGGACCGCCCAGAGGGAGAGGGGACTGATTGGGGGATATTGGGGAGCCACACCGAATTGAACGTCCTGCTTTGAATCCATAATCGCCAAGACCTTTCAGGTCGATGTGCTTTGCCGAATCCATAATCGACTGGATCTTTCAGGTCGATGTAGAACGCAAGACACCTCGATCGGCCCCCTCTCCCTCTGGGCGGTCCCACGTTTCGGGAGGGCTGGGGTGAGGGGTAGCTTCAAAGCAGGTCCAAGACACAAAAAAAGGGGACGCTCATGGCGTCCCCTTTTCCTTTGATCGTTCCCACGCTCTGCGTGGGAATGCAGCAAGGGACGCTCTGCGTCCCAGCGGACGCGGAGCGTCCGGGGATGCATGCCCACGCGGAGCATGGGCACGATCAAGCCGAAAGAGCGATCAGAACGCCGGCAATACCGCGCCCTTGTACTTCTCGGTGATGAATTGCTTCACCTCCGGGCTGTGCAGGGCTGCAGCCAGTTTCTTCATCGCGTCGCTGTCCTTGTTGTCCGGGCGGGACACGAGGATGTTCACGTATGGCGAGTCGTTACCTTCGATCACCAGCGCATCCTTGGACGGATCGAGCTTGGCTTCCAGCGCGTAGTTGGTGTTGATCAGCGCCAGATCGACCTGGGTCAGCACGCGCGGGATGGTCGCGGCTTCCAGTTCACGGATCTTCAGGTCTTTCGGGTTGGTCGCGATGTCTTTGACCGTCGACAGGATGTTGGTCGGATCCTTCAACGTGATCACGCCCGCCTTGGCCAGCAGCAACAGCGCACGGCCGCCGTTGGTGGCGTCGTTCGGGATGACCACGTTGGCGCCGCTTGGCAGGTCCTTCAGATCCTTGAGCTTGCTCGAGTAAGCGCCCAGCGGTTCCAGGTGCACGCCGGTCACGGCGACCAGGTCGGTGCCCTTGGCCTTGTTGAACTCATCGAGGTACGGCTGGTGCTGGAAGAAGTTGGCGTCCAGACGCTTTTCCGCAACCTGCACGTTCGGCTGAATGTAGTCGGTGAAGACCTTGACCTTCAGATCCACGCCTTCTTTGGCCAGCGCCGGCTTCACGAACTCTAGGATTTCTGCGTGCGGCACCGGGGTAGCGGCTACGGTCAGGGTTTCGGCGTGGGCCGAGAATGCTGCAACGGCAGCAAAGGCAGCGATCAGTTTTTTCATTCAGCTAACTCCTTTTGAGGCGCCCGTCTGGCGCCTGCCAGCGAATGGCCGGCTCATCTGTTCAATATAAAACCGGTTACTTGCGCGAGAAATGCACGACCAGTCGATCACCGACCATCTGCAGCACTTGCACCAGAATCAACAGCAACACCACGGTGACGATCATCACGTCAGTCTGGAAACGCTGGTAGCCGAAACGGATCGCCAGGTCACCCAGACCACCGGCGCCGACCACACCGGCCATTGCCGTGTAGGAAACCAGTGTAATCGCCGTCACCGTAATCGCTGCATAGATGCCCGGACGGGCTTCTGGCAGCAATGCGTTGAGAATGATCTGCCGCGTGGTCGCGCCCATGGCCTGGGTCGCTTCGATGATGCCGCGATCGACTTCACGCAGCGCGGTTTCCACCAGACGCGCGAAGAACGGCGTGGCGCCCACCACCAATGGTGGAATCGCACCGGCCACGCCCAGCGACGTGCCAGTAATCAGCACGGTGAGCGGGATCATCACGATCAACAGAATAATGAACGGCAGCGAACGCAGGATGTTCACCGCCAACGACATGATCGCGTAGAGAACGCGGTTTTCCAGCAACTGGCGCGGGCTGCAGAGAAACAGCAGCACGCCCAGCGGCAGGCCGAGCAACACGGTGAACAGCAGCGAGCCGCCGAGCATCATCATGGTGTCGTTGGTCGCCAGGCCGATTTCCAGCCAGTCGATGTTCTGGAAGAACAGCTTGATGGCTTCTATCGCGGCGTCGTAATTCTTGATTGCAGCGTCGAACATTTCCATTAACGCAGCACCTCCATGTGGACATCAGCGGCGGTGAAGCGGGCGAAGGCCGCTTCCATGTCGCCACCGGTGACGGCCAGGGTCAATTGCCCGTAGGGGATGTCTTTGATGCGGTCGATGCGACCGGCGAGGATGCTGTAGTCGACCCCGGTTTCCCGGGCGACAGTACCGAGCAAAGGCGCGTAGGTCGCTTCGCCCTGGAAGGTCAGACGGACGATACGGCCCGGCACGTGAGCGAAATCATCACGCTGCTCGCCTTCATCGACCTGCTCGTCTTCCTGGACAAAACGCTTGGTGGTCGGGTGCTGCGGATGCAGGAACACATCGGCCACCGAACCTTGCTCGACGATCACGCCAGCGTCCATCACCGCCACTTGATCGCAGACGCGACGAATCACGTCCATCTCGTGGGTGATCAGGACGATGGTCAGCTTCAGCTCACGATTGATCTCGGCCAGCAGTTGCAGCACCGAGGCCGTGGTCTGTGGGTCGAGGGCGCTGGTGGCTTCGTCGCACAGCAGAATTTTTGGCTTGGTTGCCAGGGCGCGGGCGATGCCGACGCGCTGCTTCTGGCCGCCGGACAATTGCGCCGGGTACTTTTTGGCGTGGTCGGACAAACCGACGCGCGCCAGCAGTTCAGCCACACGCTGATTGATCTCGCTGGTCGACAACTCACCGGCCAGGGTCAGCGGCAACGCAACGTTGTCGGCGACGGTCTTCGAGGCCAACAGGTTGAAGTGCTGGAAGATCATCCCGACTTGCTGACGGAAACGGCGCAGGCCTTTGGCGTCGAGCGCGGTGACTTCTTCACCGTCGACGAAGATCTTGCCGCCGCTGGAATCTTCCAGGCGATTGATCAGACGCAGCAGGGTACTTTTTCCCGCACCGGAATGGCCGATCAGGCCGTAGACCTGACCGTTCTCAATCGAGAGACTGGTCGGGTGCAGCGCGGGAATGTCCTTACCGGCGACGCGGTAAGTCTTGTGGACGTTTTGGAACTCGATCACGTAGCGAACCTTGTGGGGCGCGTTAGAAAAGGATCAGCGGTTAGCCGGGCGCGCATTTTAGCCTGTCCGTATAGAGGTTCTTAGCATTTATTTCGCGATTAACCTTCAATTTGGCAATAACAAGATCAAAGGTCATAAAAAAGGAACGCCCCGAGTGCCTCATCAGTCACTAGTTAAGCGACTTGAAAACCCTGGGTGCCGTGCCCGGGAACCACTCAAGAGTCCCCGGCAAGCATCGGGGTCAACCGAGGAGTTTACGACTGATGAGCAAGAAGCCTACGTCCGACAAAAGCCAGATGGCCGGAACCGATGCACCGGATCGAGCCAACACCAACGCCAAACTCGACAGCCTGGAGAAGTTCCGCTCCGACGCCACCGGCCAGGCCCTGCGCACCAACCAGGGCGTGAAGATCGCCGACAACCAGAACACCCTGAAGGCCGGCCCGCGCGGGCCATCGCTGCTTGAAGACTTCATCATGCGTGAAAAAATCACGCACTTTGACCATGAACGCATCCCGGAGCGCATCGTCCACGCGCGCGGCACCGGCGCGCACGGTTTCTTTCAAGCCTACGAGAACCATTCGGAGCTGACCAAGGCCGGTTTCCTACAGGATCCGGGGAAAAAGACGCCGGTGTTTGTGCGCTTTTCCACGGTGCAGGGCCCGCGTGGTTCCGGCGACACCGTGCGTGACGTACGCGGCTTCGCGGTGAAGTTTTTTACCGATGAGGGCAACTTCGACCTGGTCGGCAACAACATGCCCGTGTTTTTCATTCAGGACGCGATCAAGTTTCCCGACTTCGTCCACGCGGTGAAACCTGAGCCGCACAATGAAATCCCTACCGGTGGTTCGGCCCACGACACCTTCTGGGATTTCGTTTCGCTGGTGCCTGAATCAGCGCACATGGTTATCTGGGCGATGTCCGACCGCGCAATCCCGAAAAGCCTGCGCAGCATGCAGGGCTTCGGCGTGCACACCTTCCGGCTGATCAACGCCGAGGGCAAATCGCGCTTCGTCAAATTCCACTGGCGCCCTACTGCCGGCACTTGCTCACTGGTGTGGGACGAGGCGCAGAAGCTCGCCGGTAAAGACACCGACTACCACCGTCGCGACCTCTGGGAAGCGATCGAGATGGGCGACTACCCGGAATGGGAACTCGGCGTTCAGATCATCGAAGAGGAAAACGAGCACGACTTCGATTTCGACATCCTTGACCCGACCAAACTCATCCCTGAAGAAATCGTGCCGATCACGCCGCTGGGCAAAATGACGTTGAACCGCAACCCGGACAACTTCTTTGCCGAGACCGAGCAGGTCGCGTTCTGCCCTGGCCACATCGTTCCGGGCATCGATTTCTCCAACGATCCGCTGCTGCAAGGTCGGCTGTTTTCCTACACCGATACGCAAATCAGCCGACTCGGTGGGCCGAACTTTCATGAGCTGCCAATCAACCGCCCGGTGGCGCCGTTCCACAACGGCCAGCGCGATGCGCAACACCGCACGGTGATCGACAAGGGTCGCGCGTCTTACGAGCCGAACTCGATCGATGGTGGCTGGCCGAAAGAAACCCCGCCAGCCGCGCAGGACGGTGGTTTTGAAAGTTATCCAGAGCGCATCGACGCCAACAAGATTCGTCAGCGCAGCGAATCGTTCAGTGATCACTTCTCCCAGGCAACGTTGTTCTTCAACAGCATGAGTGACCACGAGAAAGAGCACATCATTGCCGCCTACAGCTTCGAGCTGGGCAAAGTTGAACGCGAGTTCATCCGCGCGCGGGAGGTGAACGAGATTCTGGCCAACATCGATCTGGAACTGGCCAGGCGTGTCGCCGCCAACCTGGGCCTGCCAGCGCCGAGCAAAGGCACGGTGGATGTGCGCAAGGTGTCGTTCGATCACTCGCCGTCGCTGAGTCAGGCGAATTTGTTGCCAGAGAACATCAAAACCCGAAAAGTGGCGATTCTTGCTGCCAACGGCGTCGATGGTGCGGCGATTGATGCGATGAAGAAGGCATTGGCGGCGGAAGGTGCGCATGCCAAGTTGCTCGGCCCGACATCGGCGCCGGTGAAAACCGCAGACGGTAAAAGCCTGCCAGTGGATGCTTCGATGGAAGGCATGCCGTCGGTGATCTTCGATGCGGTGTTTGTGCCGGGTGGCGCGGCGTCGATCAAAGCGTTGAGCGGCGACGGTGTGGCGTTGCATTACCTGCTGGAGGCGTACAAGCACTTGAAGGCGATTGCGCTGCACGGGGATGCCAAGCAGTTGCAGGATCTGCTGAAACTTGAAGCGGATGCGGGGTTGCTGCAGGGCAAGGATGTGCCGGCGTTGACCAAGCCGTTCTTTGCTGCGATCGGGCAGCATCGGGTTTGGGCGCGGGAGCCTAAGGCGAAAGCCATTCCGGCTTAAAAGCAAAAGATCGCAGCCTTCGGCAGCTCCTACCGGGAATGACTGTGTAGGAGCTGCCGGGGGTTGCGATCTTTTTTACGGTTTACGGGGACTCAGAACCATCTGCGCCGGTACGGTGCGCACGGTCTGCTTCTCAACCTTCAGATCAAAATCCGGGTTGAGTTTCTTCACCCGTTTGGTCAGCAACGTCGCCAACCATGGATAGTCATTGGTCCGTGGTGCCTGGATGGTCACCCCACACTCATAATTCACCACATCAGCGGCGATCGCATCCAGTTGCCGGCGAAGTTTGCGGCTATCGGTGATGTTCAACGCAACCGTGGTGCTCTCGGCGGTCGGATCGATCACCTTGGCTTTCGGCTTGGCCTCGGCGGCCAGCAGTGCAGCTTCAGCCTTCTCTAGCTCAGCCTTGCGCGCTTCAGTGATGGCGCCATTCACGCCACCGGTCAGCGCCGGTGCTTTCGGCATCAATGCGCGGGCACGGCTCAACGCCGTGGCGGCGGCATTCACATCACCCTTCTGCAGCACAATCTGGCTGCGACGCAGATAGGCCTCGGCCAATTGCCGCTGGTATTGCTCAAGGGATGCGTCGTTTGGGGTTTCTTTCTGCAAAGCAGCCAATTGGTCTTCGGCAGTGGCCAATTCGCTGCTGGCCAGGTTTTGCTCCAGCTGTGCGATGGCCGTAGCCCGCGCATCGGGGACTTCAGCCACCGGCGGCGTGCTTTGGCAGGCGCCCAGTAGCACTGAAAATGCGACAAGGAGCAGATAACGGGAGGCGAACGGCTTCATTCCTGCGACTCTCTAATTGCGCAAAAAGCGGCCAAGTCTACACCCCACGACGGGGCAGAACAAAACTCAACAGAAACAGTGCGGCCGCCGTCACAACGATGGACGGCCCCGCCGGGGTGTCCTTGAACCACGACAGCGCCAGCCCGCCACCCACGGCGAGCATGCCCAGTAGGCTCGCGCCCACGGCCATCTGCTCTGGCGAACGGGCGTGACGCTGTGCCGCAGCCGCCGGGATGATCAACAGCGAGGTAATCAGCAACACACCGACGATTTTCATCGCCACCGCGATCACCACTGCGATCAACAGCATCAGCGCCATGCGCAGACCTGCAACCGGCAGGCCTTCGACCTTGGCCAGCTCTTCGTGCACGGTGATCGCCAGCAATGGCCGCCACAACGTCACCAACAACACCAACACCGCCGCGCTGCCGCCGAGGATCCACGCCAAATCAGTCGGGCTGATCGCCAGCAGGTCGCCGAACAGATAGGCCATCAGGTCGATCCGCACTTCATGCATGAAGCTTAGTACCACCAGGCCGAGAGAGAGCGTGCTGGGTGCGAGAATTCCCAAAAGCGTGTCGGACGCCAGCGGTTGCCGCTGTTGAAGCGTCACCAGCAGCACCGCCAGCAGCAGGCAGCCAACGGTGACCGCAACGGTCGGGCTGACATCCAGCAAAAAGCCCAGCGCCACACCGAGCAGCGCGGCATGGGACAGGGTGTCGCCGAAATAAGCCATGCGCCGCCAGACCACAAACGAACCGAGCGGCCCGGCCACCAAGGCCAGCGCCAGACCTGCAAGCAGGGCATACAACAGAAAATCAGCCATGCTTGCAGTTGTCTCCGTGAACGTGAGGTTGGCCAATGACCGGCCCTTTGACCACCGAACCGTGCAGGTCGTGAGCGTGGTCATGATGGTGGTGATAGACCGCGAGGCTTTGCGCGTTCTTGCCGAACAACTCGACAAAGGCCGGATCGCCGCTGACCTGCTCGGGATGCCCGGAGCAGCAGACGTGACGGTTGAGGCAGACCACCTGATCGGTGGTGCTCATCACCAAATGCAAATCGTGGGACACCATCAACACGCCGCAGCCATGGCGGTCGCGCAGACGGGTGATCAGGCTGTACAACTCGGCCTGGCCAGCGACGTCGACCCCTTGCACCGGCTCATCGAGCACCAGCAATTCCGGCTCGCGCAGCAGTGCACGAGCGAGCAGCACGCGCTGCATTTCACCGCCGGAAACGCTCTGCACCGGGCTGTCGATGACGTGCTCGGCGCCGACTTCTTTCAACGCGGCCAGCGCACGCGGGCGATCAACGCCCGGCACCAGGCGCAGAAAACGCAGCACTGAGAGCGGCAAGGTCGGATCGACGTGAAGTTTTTGCGGCATGTAGCCGACGCGCAGTTTCGGCTTGCGCCAGACGCTGCCGCTGTCCGGCTTCAACAGCCCGAGCACGGCACGCACCAGCGTGGTTTTGCCGGCGCCGTTGGGGCCAATCAGGGTGACGATCTGCCCCGGCTCGACGCTCAGCTCGATGTTGTCCAGCACGATCTGCCCGGCAAACGTGACGGCGACCTGTTCCAGACGGATCAGCGCATTGCTCATCAAGCCCCCTGGCAACCGGAGCACAGGCCGACGACTTCGACGGTTTGTGCTTCGACGATGAAACCGACGTCTTTGGCGCTGTTGATGATCGCGTCGCTGATCACTTTTTGCTCAAGCTCGATGGCAGCGTGGCAATCGCGGCAGATCAGGAACTGGCCCTGATGCGCGTGTTCCGGGTGCACGCAGCCAACGAAGGCGTTCAGCGAGGAGATGCGATGCACCAAGCCGTTTTCCAAAAGGAAGTCCAGCGCGCGGTACACCGTCGGCGGTGCGGCGCGGCGGCCGTCCTGCTCGCTGAGCACGGCGAGAATGTCGTAGGCGCCCAATGGTTTGTGGCTTTGCCACACCAATTCCAGCACCCGGCGGCGCAATGCGGTCAGGCGCAAGCCTTTCTGGGCGCACAAGGTATCGGCCTCGGACAAAGCGCTGTGTACGCAATGAGAGTGGTCGTGGGGACGGCTGGCAATCGGTGTAATAGGCATGGGCGGCGACGAGTTTTGATAGAGACGTTATTATGTTACCCGTTCTCGCCTCCTTGAGTGGTCATCGTGTCCCGACTTTTTTCTGTTTTTGTGGCTTTTGTCGCCAGTTTTCTGCTGATCGGTTCGGCTCAGGCCGAGGTCAAAGTCCTCACCAGCATCAAACCGTTGCAGCTGATTGCAGCAGCCGTGCAGGACGGCGTGGCGATTCCCGAAGTGCTGCTGCCGCCGGGTGCCTCGCCGCACAATTACGCCTTGCGGCCATCCGACGTACGGAAGGTGCAATCGGTCGATCTGCTCTACTGGATCGGCCCGGACATGGAAGGTTTCCTGCCGCGCGTGCTGAATGGTCGTACGCTGCCAAGCGTGGCGGTGCAGGATCTACCGGGGATGAAGCTGCGCCGTTTCGCCGAAGACAGCCACTCCCACGCCGAAGACGCCGACGAGCATGATCACGATCACCGCCCGGGCACGCTGGATGCGCATTTGTGGCTGTCGCCGGTGAATGCGCGGGTAATCGCCGACAAGATGGCCGCAGACCTCAGCGCCGCCGATCCTGCCAACGCCGAGCGTTATCAGAGCAATGCCAAGGCGTTTGACGCGCGTCTGGATGCGCTGGATCAGCGTTTGAAGCAGCGTCTGGCCAGTGTTGAAGGCAAGCCGTACTTCGTCTTTCACGAGGCGTTCGATTATTTTGAAGAAGCTTATGGCCTGAAGCACACCGGTGTGTTCAGCGTGGCGGCGGAAGTGCAGCCGGGCGCGCAGCATGTCGCGGCGATGCGCAAGCGCTTGCAGGAAGTGGGCAAGACTTGTGTGTTCAGCGAGCCGCCGTTGCGTCCGCGTCTGGCGGAGACTTTGGTGGCGGGCCTGCCAGTGAAACTGGCTGAGCTGGATGCGTTGGGCGGGTATACACCGGCAACGGCTCAGGGCTATGAGCAAGTGCTGGAGAAGTTGGGTAACGATCTGGCCGGGTGCCTGGAATCTCTATAACCCCGGCATCGGTATTGCTCCCATTCGCGAGCAGGCTCGCTCCCACAGGATCACCGAAATCCTGTGGGAGCGAGCCTGCTCCGGGCGGCATTCCGACGAAGCTGTTAAAGAGCGAACAGTAGCGGTGTATCAACCCGCTGCCGCTGCGCCAAGCGCTGCTCAAACTCTTTCGGATCGTGAATCAGCACATCCTGCCCGGCAAACTGCTCCGCCGCGATCAGCCGCGACAGCCAGAACCGCACACAGGCCACGCGCAGCATGGTCGGCCACAACTCAGCCTCCGCCGCCGTGAACGGGCGCAGCGCTGCATAGGCGCCAAGGAACGCGCGCGCACGCGGCCCATCGATCAAGCCGTCCTCGTCCGAACACCAGTCGTTCAAGGCAATCGCCACGTCATACAACATCGGCCCCGAGCAGGCGTTGTAGAAGTCGATCAGCCCGGTCAGGTGGGTGCCTTCGAACATCGCGTTATCGCGGAACAGGTCGGCGTGAATGTTTGCCCGTGGCAGCGCGAGGATCTTGTCTTTGCGCTCGGTGATTTCATCCAAAGCCTTTTGCAGCAACGCACGCGGCTCATCGCCCAGATGCGAGAGCAACTCGTTGCCCTCCTCCAGCATCCAGTCCAGGCCTCGATCAGTCTTGCGCTTGATCATGCGCTCGCCTTGGGTCGCCAAGTGCAGATGCGCCTGCAATTCGCCGACCTGCACGCAATGCTGGGCATTGGCGACCTTGATGTGCTTGCCGGACAGGCGCGGCTGCAGCAGCGCCGGTTTGCCTTTCAGCTCACGCAGCGCCACGCCGTCGGTGGTGCGCAGTGCGTACGGCACCGGTAAATCCGCTTCATGGAGGACGTCGAGCAGGTCGATGAAGAACGGCATCTCCTGCACCGGGCCGCGCTCGACCAGGGTCAGGACGAATTCGCCCTGTTCCAGGCTGATAAAGAAATTGGTGTTTTCGCTGCCGGCGGCGATCCCCTGGAAATCAAGCAGACGGCCAAGCCCGTAAGGGGCGAGAAAGGTTTCCAGCTCGGGCCGAGCCAGGGGAGTGAACACAGACATGGTTAAAAACTGCTCAGTTCAGGCGTCGCGATCAGGCGACGCCGATTAAAAGTCGGGAATCTTACTTCCAGGTAAAGATTTCCCACGACGGAATCAGCATATCCGGCTGGTCGGAGCGAATGTAGTTCGCGTCCGAACCATCGGCGCGCACCAGAAAATACGGTTTGCCACCCTTCGGCGTGACCTTGATCGCGTAGACGAAGCCACTGCGACTGTATTCCTGAATGACCTTGTCGCCTTCCGTGTGCGTGTTGATCGTAACTTCCGGTTCCGAAGCGGGCGCATCATCCGCCGCCATCGCGGCCAACGGTGAGGCAGCAATCAGACCGACCAGCAGCAAGCGATTTAACGTACGCATGATAACCTTGTCCCTTTGTCGTCAACGGTCCCGCTATTCTAGCGCCGGACCCGCCGAAAAGGTTGATCCTGCTCATGAGCCAAGCCCCCCTCGTCCTGGTGGACGGTTCGTCTTACCTGTACCGCGCCTTTCACGCGCTGCCACCACTGACCACCTCCAAAGGCCTGCCGACCGGTGCGGTCAAAGGCGTGCTGAACATGCTCAAGAGTCTGCGCAAGCAGTACCCGGACAGCCCGTTCGCCGTGGTGTTCGACGCCAAGGGTGGGACATTTCGCGATGAGATGTACGCCGAATATAAAGCCAACCGCCCAAGCATGCCCGACGACATGCGCGTGCAGATCGAGCCGCTGCACCAGAGCGTGATCGCCCTCGGTTTCCCGCTGCTGTGCGTAGAAGGCGTCGAGGCCGACGACGTCATCGGCACCCTCGCCCGCAGCAGCGCGGCGGCGGATCGCCCGGTGGTCATCTCCACCGGCGACAAGGACATGGCGCAACTGGTCGACGGCCACATTACCTTGGTCAACACCATGTCCGGTAGCTCAATGGACGTGGAGGGCGTGAAGGAGAAATTCGGCGTCGCACCGGAGCAGATCATCGATTATCTGGCGCTGATGGGCGATTCGTCCGACAACATTCCGGGCGTTCCGGGCATCGGCCCGAAGACGGCTTCCGGTCTGCTGGTCGGCGTCAACGGTGGCCTCACCGAGCTGTACGCCAATCTGGACATCGTCCCGACGCTGCCGATTCGCGGCGCGAAAACCCTGCCGGCCAAGCTCGAAGAGCACAAGGAGATGGCGTTCCTCTCCTATCAACTGGCGACCATCAAGATCGACGTGCCGCTGGACATCGAACTCGATGACTTGCAAATGGGCGCGGAAGACCCGGCCAAGCTCTACGAGTTGTACTCGCTGCTGGAATTCAAGAGCTGGATCAACGATCTGGATCGCGACGCCAAACGTCTGGAATTGAGCGCGGCCGCAGAGCCTGCGCCGGCCGGTGATCTGTTCAGCGCGCCAGATATCGAAACTCCCGCCGCGCCGACCGAAGCCGCTTACGAAACCATCCTCGATCAGGCGCGTTTTGCTGTCTGGCTGGAAAAGTTGAACAACGCCAAGCTGTTCGCCTTCGACACCGAAACCACCGGCATCGACGCGCAGCAGGCGCAACTGGTCGGTTTGTCATTCGCTGTGCAGGCCAACGAAGCCGCGTACATCCCGCTGACCCACTCCTACATCGGCGTGCCGGAGCAGCTGGATCGCGACACCGTGCTGCGCGCGCTCAAGCCGATTCTGGAAGACCCGAGCAAGCTCAAGGTCGGCCAGCACGCCAAGTTCGATATGAATATCCTCGCCAACTGCGCCATCGGCGGCGATCAGACCCAAGGCATCACCGTGCGCGGCATCGCCTTCGACACGATGCTTGAGTCCTATGTGCTCAATTCCACCGCCACCCGCCACGACATGGACAGCCTCGCGCAGAAGTACCTGGATCACAGCACCGTGAGCTTTCAGGACATCGCCGGCAAAGGCGCCAAGCAGCTGACTTTCGATCAGATCGCGCTGGAACAGGCCGGGCCCTACGCCGCCGAAGACGCCGACATCACGCTGCGTTTGCACCAGACTTTGTTCGAAAAGCTCAGCGCCATCCCGAGTCTGGCCAGCGTGCTGACCGACATCGAAATTCCGCTGGTGCCAGTGTTGGCGCGCATCGAGCGCCAAGGCGCCTTCGTTGACGCTGAACTGCTGGGCATCCAGAGCATTGAGCTGGGCAACAAAATGGTTGCGCTGGAGCGCGAAGCGTTCGAGATCGCCGGGGAAGAATTCAACCTTGGCTCGCCGAAACAACTGGGCGTGATTCTCTACGAGAAACTCGGCCTGCCGGTGCTGAAAAAAACCGCCAAGGGTCAGCCGTCCACCGCTGAAGAAGTGCTGGCGAAACTCGCCGAAGACGATCACCGCTTGCCGAAGGTGCTGATGGAGCACCGTTCGATGAGCAAGCTAAAAAGCACCTACACCGATCGTCTGCCGGAGCAGATCAACCCGCGCACCGGGCGTATTCACACCTCGTATCATCAGGCTGTAGCGTCGACCGGTCGCTTGTCCTCCAGTGATCCGAACCTGCAGAACATCCCGGTGCGTACCGCTGAAGGCCGGCGTATCCGTCAGGCGTTCGTCGCGCCGAAAGGCTACAAGCTGCTGGCGGCTGACTATTCGCAGATCGAGCTGCGGATCATGGCGCACCTGTCCAAGGACGAAGGCTTGATGAATGCCTTCCGCAACAATCTGGACGTGCACACCGCGACCGCTGCCGAAGTGTTCAAGGTCGAACTCAACGAAGTGAGCTCGGACCAGCGTCGTGGGGCCAAGGCGATCAACTTCGGTCTGATCTACGGCATGGGCGCGCAGAAACTCGGCAAGGACATCGGCGTCGACACCAAGACCGCCAAGGCTTACATCGATACCTACTTCGCCCGTTATCCTGGGGTTCGCGAGTACATGGATCGCACCCGCGCACAGGCGGCGGATCAGGGTTATGTCGAGACGTTCTTCGGTCGTCGTCTGTACCTGCCGGAGATCAACTCGAACAAGCCGCAGGAACGCGCCGCCGCCGAGCGCACGGCGATCAACGCGCCGATGCAGGGCACGGCTGCCGACATCATCAAGAAAGCCATGGTCGCAGTGGATAACTGGCTGGCCACGTCCGGGCTGGACGCCAGAGTCATTCTGCAGGTGCACGATGAACTGGTGCTGGAGGTTCGCGAAGATCTGGTCGAACAGGTCAGCGCCGAGATCCGCGTGCACATGAGCGAAGCGGCGAAACTGGATGTACCGCTGCTGGTCGAAGTCGGCGTGGGCAACAATTGGGATGAAGCTCACTGAGCCAGTTGATCTCGGTCTGCCGCGACCTGATGTCGCGGCAGCGCCGGTAAAACCTGCTTATTTCGAAAAGCGCTGGGGATTATTCCAAAGCTTTTTGAAAAAAATCTGAACTAATCTGGAAGGACACCACTCAGAGATACTGAATGGCTGGTGAAGCCCTTCGATGCTCCTATGTTGTGTTAAGTGTTGGCAGATATCTGAACCCCGCCCTAGCGGTTCGGAACTTAAACCCCGGAATTTCTCCCTCCCCAATGAAATCCGGGGCTTTTTTTGCCTGCGATTTACTCAGCAGGCAATTCAGCGCCTTTGTCAGCCAGTTCCATCCAGCCTGCCAATACAGTGTAGGCCTCTTCCAGGCCCATGCGTTTTGGCGCCGAGAACAGCTGGATGGTGACCAAATCACCCCAACCTTTGCGGATTTCCGACTGCACTTTGAGCAGAGTGTTCTTGGCTGCGCCGTAGGTCAGCTTGTCAGCCTTGGTCAGCAGGATGTGCATCGGCATGCCGGCCGCAACGGCCCAGTCGAGCATCAGCAGGTCGAAGTCGGTCATTGGATGACGGATATCCATCATCAGAATCAAACCCTTCAAACTCTCGCGGCCACCGAGGTAAGCCTCAAGGTGACGCTGCCAGTGCATCTTCAGCGGGATCGGGACTTTTGCGTAACCGTAGCCCGGCAGGTCGACCAGACGCCGATCTTCGTCTAGCTTGAAGAAGTTCAACAGCTGTGTGCGACCCGGAGTTTTCGAGGTACGCGCCAGGCTGGCGTGAGTCAGGGTGTTCAGTGCGCTGGATTTGCCGGCGTTGGAACGACCGGCAAACGCCACTTCGAAGCCTTCGTCGTCAGGGCATTGATCGACTTTGGCGGCACTGAGCATGAATGTGGACTGTTGGCACAGGCCGAGGATGGGATTCTTGAGTTGCATGGGATTTCCGATGTGGGCGGCGCCGGGATTGGGCGCGGAACGCGGTGTCGCTTCCGTTTCAGTGACGCCAGTATATAATGCCGCAGATTTTGTGTGTGCTTTGTCCCAGCGTAGGATGAAGTTCACGAGAGCGACAGACCTTGATTGCGCATTAGAACGCAGAACGCTCTCAACCCTGAAAAGGTCGTTTTATGACGAAATGGCTGCTGGCTGCCGGAGTCTTGATGCCGCTTTACAGCGCACAGGCTACACAGGATCCGGAAGCTGTGTACAACCGTGTTTGTGGTGCCTGTCATTCCGGCCAACTACCCATGGCGCCCAAAAGAGGCGATCAGGAAGCTTGGACGCCGAGGTTGGCGAAAGGTATGGGGACGCTGGTGCAACACGTGACCCAGGGTTTCAAGGCGATGCCGCCGCGTGGTTTGTGCATGGACTGCAGTGCCGAGGATTACCAAGCCATCATCCTTTGGATGAGCGAGTAAGCCCGGTCCATAACTTAACCCTTAGCCGTAGTTGGATTAGCTGATGAACAAATTGATCGTGAGTCTGCTGTTGACCGTGGGAATCTCAGGCTTCGCCCATGCTGCCGGTGATGCCGCAGCGGGCCAGGCGAAAGCCGCCGTCTGTGGAGCCTGCCATGGCCCGGACGGCAACAGCATGGCGCCAAACTTTCCGAAACTGGCCGGTCAAGGTGAACGCTACCTGACCAAGCAACTGCACGACATCAAATCGGGCAAGCGCACGGTTCTGGAAATGACCGGATTGCTGACCAACCTGAGCGATCAGGATCTGGCCGACATCGCCGCCTACTTCGCCAGCCAGCAAGGCAGCGTCGGCGCCGCCGATCCGAAGATCGTCGCGCGCGGTGAAGCGCTGTTCCGAGGCGGCAATCTGGCCAAGGGCCTGCCAGCCTGCACTGGCTGTCACTCGCCGAATGGCGCGGGCAATGCCGCTGCCGGTTTCCCGCACCTCGGTGGCCAACACGCTCAATACATCACCAAGCAATTGACCGATTTCCGCAAGGAAGAAGGCGGCCGCACCAACGACGGCGACACCATGACCATGCAGACCATCGCCAAGCGCCTGAGCGACGAAGACATCGCCGCAGTCGCCAGCTACATTCAAGGCCTGCACTAAAGGCTGCGGATCGAGCCCTGCAAGGGACTGACATCTCCTGCAATGTTAACGCTCGATTAATCCGTCGCAGCAAGTATAAAAAGGGTGGCTTAGGCCGCCCTTTTTTGTGGCCGCTACCGTTACACTACAGAACTCATGCCCGCCAGGATCTGTCTGAAAACAGGTCGCGCGAGGCGACCCAAATTGTCCAGGAGTAAAGCATGCGTAATCTGATCATCAGCGCCGCCCTCGTCGCTGCCAGCCTGTTCGGCGTGACCGCTCAAGCCGCCGAAGCACCAGCCGCCCCTTACGTCGAGCTGGCCAACCCGGTACCGGTTGCAGAGCCTGGCAAGATCGAAGTGGTCGAGCTGTTCTGGTACGGCTGCCCGCACTGCTACGCCTTTGAGCCGGTGATCAATCCATGGGTTGAAAAACTGCCCAAGGACGTGAACTTCGTGCGCATTCCTGCCATGTTCGGCGGCCCGTGGGATGCACACGGCCAAATGTTCCTGACCCTCGAAGCGATGGGCGTTGAGCACAAGGTTCACGCTGCCGTATTCAACGCGATCCAGAAAGAACACAAAAAGCTGACCGACAAGAACGACATGGCTGACTTCCTCGCCACTCAAGGCGTGGACAAGGACAAGTTCCTCGCCACCTTCGACTCGTTCGCTATCAAGGGTCAGATCGTAAAAGCTCGCGAACTGGCCAAGAAGTACGAAATCACTGGCGTTCCAACCATGATCGTCAACGGTAAGTATCGTTTCGACATCGGCTCTGCCGGTGGTGCCGAGCAAGCGCTGCAACTGGCTGACCAACTGGTCGCCAAAGAGCGAGCGGCAACCAAGGCTGTTGCCAACTAAGCGCGGCAACCGCCATGCGCCGCTGGAAGTCCGAACGCATCGTTGGCCTGCATGATCCGCAGGTCAACGAGCATCACCTGGCATCGACTGGCTTGCCGGCATACCAGCGTCTGCGCTTGCTCAGTTTCAATATCCAGGTCGGCATCAGCACCGAGCGCTATCGGCATTACCTGACCCGCAGCTGGCAGCATCTGCTGCCGCACAACGGGCGCTCAGGCAACTTGCAAAAGATCGGCGACTTGCTTGGCGACTTCGATCTGGTTGCCCTGCAGGAAGCCGACGGCGGCAGCCTGCGTTCAGGCTACGTCAACCAGGTCGAACACCTCGCCCAGCTCGGCGCCTTCCCTTACTGGTATCAACAACTCAATCGCAACCTTGGCCGACTGGCCCAGCACAGCAACGGCGTGCTCAGTCGCCTGAAACCGTCGGCGATTGAAGATCACCCGCTGCCCGGCCCGAAAGGTCGCGGCGCGATCCTGTTGCGCTTCGGCGAAGGCCCGGAAGCGCTCGTAGTGGTGATGATGCACCTCGCCCTTGGCGCCCGAACCCGCAGCCTGCAACTGGCCTATATTCGTGAGCTGATCGGTGGTTATAAACACCAAGTGTTGATGGGTGACATGAACACCCATGCCAGCGATCTGCTACAACATTCCCCGTTACGCGATCTCGGCCTGCTGGCCCCGCAGGTGGAAGCGACATTCCCCAGCTGGCGTCCTCAGCGTTGCCTTGATCATATTTTGCTCAGCCCGACCCTGACCCTGGAAAAGGTCGAAGTGCTGGCGCATCCCATTTCAGATCACCTGCCGGTCGCGGTAGAGATTCGTCTGCCGGGTTCGCTCACGGCCGATGCATTGCCCGCGTTGAGTCCTGACCCTCGCGGAACCCCTGAATGAGCGACGAAACCCAGCGCTGGAAAGAGAAATACCTCAAAAGCATCGAACAGCAGGACAAGCTCGAACGCCGCTGGGCCGCCCGGCTCGACTTGCTGCGTCGTGGTCTGGTGCGCAGCACGCTAGCCGCTGAGGGCACCGACAAGGTCGTTGATCAGTGCATGAAAGAGATGCGCGATGTAGTGCGCACCGACGACATGGACGCCGGCCTCGCCGCCCTCCTGCCGCGCCTGGAAAAAGCCGTGCTCGATTCCGAGCAGCGTCGCGAAACCCGTATCGATCAAGTCAGTACCGCGCTGACCTCGCTGGTCACCCAGTTGCAGGCGCTGCCGCTGCCACGGGAAGTCGCCCAGCCGCTGAAGAAATTCGCCAAACAGCTGGATGGCCGCGTCGGTTCGGCGCGGGAAATGCCCTTACTGCTGAGTGAACTCAGTGGACTGCAGGGCAAGGCCTTGAGTCAGCTCGAAACGCCTGCCGAAACGGGACGCCCGGGATTGTTGCAGCGGTTGTTTGGTGGTCGTGACAGCGAAGAAGCGCAGGCCCCAAGCGCAGAAGCTCCAGCTCCGGCACCACGTGAGGTGCAGGCGCCTGTCGCGTCCGAAGCCGAGCCAGAATCCGCGCCCGTGCAAGCCGCCGCAGATGCAGAGCCGGTCATCACCGCTCCCGTGAGCAAACAACCCGAGCCCGCGACTGAAACACCTGCGCCGCGTTCGGAGCCTCAGCCCGAACCTGACGTGGTTGCGTTTGAACCACCCCCTGTCGCCAGCGAAGCAGCGCCCATCACGACGGAAGCTGCACAGGCCAGATCTGAAGCCGTCGTTGCACCCATTGTCACGCCGACGCCAGTGATGGCCTCCAGCTTCAACCCCGACGAATTGATCCACCCCGGCGACCCGACATCGCTGATCCTCGACAGCCTGCCCCTGCCCGAACCCATCGCGCAGGCGTTGGCCGCCATTGATCCGGAGCAATCCGAACACGACATCCTGTTCGCCCTGCCTGATACCCCGGAGCCGTCTTACAGCTCCGTGGCCAAGCACATCGAAGACACCCTGATCGGCCTCCTCGACGACCTGACCCTGCCAGAGCGCCACCGCCCGCAAGCCGAAGCGATGCGCGACCGCCTCAAACACGGTTTGAACTGGTACGAGCTGATCCCGATCCTCGACGATCTCGCTACCTTGATGCTGGCGATCACCGACAGCGGGCAACACGAATTCGAAGCCTACCTGCAGCAGCTCAACGAACGCCTCGAAGCGTTTCAAAGCAATCTGCAAGCCGCCAGCGAGGGCCATGCCGACAACAGCTCGGCGGCCCGGGCCATGGACACGCAGATCCGCGAGCAAGTCGACGGCTTGCAGACCAGCGTTCAGGAAGCGGCGGATCTGGATGACCTCAAGCAAGTCCTGGAGAACCATCTGGAAGGCCTGCTCGGCACCATGGATCAGCACCAGAAGCAGCGTGACGCCCGCGAGCAGGAAGTGGCGACACGGCTCAAAAGCCTGTCCGAGCGCGTCGCGCACATGGAGCAGGAAGCCCAAGGCTTCCGTGAACACCTTGAAGTGCAACGCCAGAAAGCCATGATCGACCCGCTCACCGGCCTGCCCAACCGCGCCGCGTGGAGCGAACGCCTCGAACATGAGATCAAGCAGTGGCAGCAACACGGCAACACTTTGAGCCTGGCGATGCTCGACCTCGATCACTTCAAACGGATCAACGACAACTACGGTCACTTGGCCGGCGACAAGGTGCTGAAAATCATCGCCACCGTGCTGCGCAAACGCCTGCGCGGCTCCGATTTTATCGCCCGTTTCGGCGGTGAGGAGTTCGTTTTGCTACTGCCGGCCACTCCGCCAGCGGTCGGCGCAAAACTATTGGAAACTCTGCGCGCAGCCATCGAGGCCTGCCCGTTTCACTTCAAGGGCGAGCGGGTGACGATCACCGTTTCCATGGGGCTGGCGACATTCAGGGCTGGAGAACACAGCGATCTGGTACTGAAAAGAGCCGATCAGGCGCTGTACCGGGCGAAAAACGCAGGACGCAACCGGGTCGAGCTGGGCTGAGCAAATTGTTCCATTTTGTTTAAATCCGCCCGCTGACCGTCGAGACGCAAGGCAGTACGTTACACTGTTGCATTATTGTCTTGCGTGTATTGCCTTCTGCCATGAAATTCTTTGCCCTTCTCGCCTCGCTGCTCGTTCTAGCCGGTTGCGCCAGCGCTCCGCGTTACGACACCAGTCATCCTTCGGCCAATTACGACAGCCGCATCCAGTTCGTGATCGTGCATTACACCTCGGCGTCGCTCGAGCGCTCGCTGCAGTTGCTGACGCACGGCGAAGTCAGCAGCCACTACCTGATCGGCGACGACAAGGGCGGCACGGTGTACAAACTGATGGATGAAAACCAGCGCGCCTGGCACGCCGGCGAAAGCCAATGGCAGGGCCGCACCTGGCTCAATTCCAGTTCGATCGGCATCGAAATCGTCAATCCGGGCTTCAAGGACACCCCGACCGGGCGTCTATGGTACCCGTACAGCGAAGCGCAGATTCAATCGCTGATCGCCCTGCTCAAGGACATCAGCAAGCGCAACGGCATCAGTCCGCGCCACATCATCGGTCACAGCGACATCGCACCGCTGCGCAAACTCGACCCGGGCCCGTTGTTCCCATGGAAACGTCTTGCCGCTGAAGGCTTGGGCGTGTGGCCCAACGAAGCGGCGGTTGCGCACCAGCAAATGCTGTTCAACAGCGGCGAGCTGCCGAGCATCAGCTGGTTCCAGGCGCAATTGGCGCACTTGGGCTACGACACGCCGCAGACCGGCGAACTCGATGTCGCGACACGTCACGTCCTCGCTGCCTTCCAGATGCACTTCCGCCCTTCGCGCTTCGACGGCACGCCGGACGCGCAAACGGCAGCGCTGTTGCTGGTACTGAATCAGACAAAATAATGACGCCCGCCCGACGGTCAGGGCGCAATCGCAATCAGCAGCTATAACTCATTGGTAATTCTTCGGATATTCCATGATGGTTGCTACCCGAGAGACGCTGCGTAGCTGGTTCTATCGCCCGTGGTTTTTGGCGATGATCGCGGCTGTCCTCAGTGCCAGCTTGCTGATCGCCGGCGGTATGTTCGTAGCGATGCGTCAGGTCGAGCAAAGCGAGAGCCAGGAAATGAACGCCCAGGGCGAACGTTTCCTCGCTCGCCTCGAACAATTGTTCGGGCAACTGCGCGAAAGCCTCGACGACCTCGAAGCTCAGCCTCTGCGCAGTTGTGACGACGAAATGATCGCCACCCTGCAGCAAGTCACCTTCAACTATCGCTTCGTTTATGAGGCCGCCTACATGGACGCCTCGCGGATCTGCTCCAACCGTCCGCGCCAGGAAGGTCTGTCGGTGGTTCGCGCTCCGGACATCAAAGGCCCGACTTACAGCTATTGGCTGAACACCACCACCGAACCCGACGAAAACCGCGCAGCGCTGATGTTGGGTCGCGGCAATTTTCGCGTCGCAACTTCGCGCGGGCACTTGACCGATATGGTTGATCTGTCGCCCGGCAGTAGCCTGTTAGTGGTGCTCGATCATGGCACCCGGGCCATCCCGGTGCTGGGCACCGAACAGACCTGGCCACCCTCGGAACACTGGCCGCCGAAAAGCCGCGATGCCTTGCAAGTCACGCAAACGCGGCTGATCTACCGCATGCCGACCGACAACCCCGAATACCAACTCGTGCTCATCACATCGCGTACCGGCATGCACATTCCAGCGATCTGGTGGTGGATGATCCCGGCGTGCCTGGTCGCGGGCGCTCTTGTCGGGTTCCTGGTGTTCATGCTGGTGCGCCAACGACAGTCGCTGGATGCCGAATTGCACGGCGCGATCCGCCGTGGCGAGTTGCAGGTGCTCTACCAGCCGATCTTCGACCTCGACAGTCGCAACTGCGTGGGCGCCGAAGCCCTGCTGCGCTGGCGGCGTCCGGACGGCACGCTGACCAGTCCCGACCTGTTCATTCCGATGGCGGAGAATACCGGGCAGATTCGCCAGATGACTGACTTCGTTCTGCAGCGCTTGCTGGAGCAGTTGGGCCAATTACTCCGGGCCAATCCGCAGCTGTATATCTCGGTGAACCTCGCCGCGTGCGATGTGATGGTGCCGCGCATCGGCCTGGTCATGGCGCGCCTGCTGACGTTGCATCGGGTCGCCGCCCGGCAGATCGCCTTCGAGGTCACCGAACGCGGCTTGATTGATGTGGTGGTGGCGCGGGAAAACCTGCAGGCCCTCCGCGATGTCGGCCATCAAGTGTTGATCGATGACTTCGGCACCGGCTATTGCAGCCTCGCCTACCTGCAAACCCTGCCGGTGGATTGCTTGAAGATCGACAAAGCCTTTATTGATGCGCTCGGCCACGATGCGGCGAGCAGCGGCGTCGCCCCGCACATCATTCACATGGCGCAGGCACTGGATCTGAAGGTGATTGCCGAAGGCATCGAGCTCGAATCACAAGCGCAATTGCTCAGCAGTGAGGGGGTCAAGTTTGGTCAGGGCTGGTTGTTCGCCCATGCCCTCAGCGCGGTGCAGTTCATCGAGTTGATCACCCGTGGTCGACGGCTCGCCGGGCGGCGCATGGACGACGAAGCGTGAGCTAAACCGACAGCGCCATATAAAACTGAGTGCCCTGCCCCGGCCGCGAATAAACGCCCATCCGCCCGCCGTGCAACTGCACGATTTCCTTGCACAACGCCAAGCCAAGCCCGGCACCGCCCTTCTTGCGCCCGACCTGCACGAACGGCTCGAAGATGCGCCCCTGCTGGCCGTAGGCAATGCCTTCACCGTTGTCCTCAACACTGATGATCACACGCTCGCCGTGACGCCGCGCCTGCAAACGGATCTGGCCATCGCGGGCGGTATGCCGCAGGGCGTTGTCGATGAGGTTGTCGAGGACGCGGTCGAGTTGGGGCTGATCCGCTTGCAAGCGCGGCAACGGTCCTTGGATTTCGACATTCAGGGCAATGCCTTTGCCCTGCGCAAAATCAGCAAAGCGAAGTCGCGCCTGTTCCAGCAGATCTTCGATAGAGCATGGTGCCAGCGAGAGTTTCTGCAGACCGTTCTGGTAGCGCGAGAAGTTAAGCAAGTCATTGATCAACTGCATCAGGCGCTGCATCTCTTCGTTGACCGTGTCGAGCAGGTCAGCCTCGCGAGAATCCGCTGGAAACTTCGCCCGCTCACGGAACAATCCGAACGCCATGTGCATGCCGGTGACCGGCGTGCGCAGCTCGTGAGAGGCGCGCAAAACGAACTCGCTGCGCACCCGTTCGAACGCACGCTGTTCGGTGACGTCGTGCAACACCATCACCGCACCCAGGATGTGCCCCTGCGTGTGGCTGACCGGGGTCAGGCTGTAAGTCAGCAGGCGCGATTCGCCGTCTACCTCGATACTCAAATCTTCCGGGGCACGCTCAAGCGAGCCACCGCGCAGCACCAGTTGCAGCTGCGCATCCAGTTCCGGCCGCCCCAATGCCGTGCCCAGGCCCTGACCAAGACGATCATCTTCCCAACCCAATTGCCGCTGGGCCACCGGGTTAAGGTGTTCCAGATGCCCTTGGCGGTCGATCATCAGCAAGCCGTCGTCGATACTGTCGAGCACCGCCTGCAAGCGCTGCTGACCCGCGAACAATTCGTCGACGTTGGTCGCCTGATGCTCGCGCAACGCCTCAGCCATCATGCCGAAGCGCTTGGTCAGCTGATTCATTTCCATCGCCGAGGAAATCGGCAGGGTCACTTCAAAATTGCCTTGGCCGATATTGTCCGCCGCTTTCGCCAGCGCCTCGATCGGCGCGCCGAAACGCCGGGCAATCCCGTGGGCCGTGATGAAACCGATGATCAGCACAGCCAACCCGACAACCCCAAGCAGGCTGGCAACCAACAATGCACGGTCGCGCGCTTGATGCTGAACCGCGTTGATGTTGTCCAGCGCATGCTTGTGTTCGGTGATCAAACCGTTACGCAGTGTGTTGAAGCGCTCTCTGAGATTAGCGTTGCTGCTCAACGCAGCTCCGGGATCACGGGAAACATCGAAGGCCTGAAGAAAACTCAGGTAATCCGCCTTTGCCTGACTGAAACCGTAATGCCGGCCATCGCCTACCTGTTCTTGGGCGACACCGTCATCGAGCAACTTGAGGTATTGCTGCTTGGACGCCTCGAAGGCGACCGGGTCGGGTACTTCGGCGAGCATGAGGACCAGTTGATCGCCCAAGGTCTGCCGCAGTTTGAGGCCCAGATCGAGGGTGACGAAGTTGTTACGCAGCGTGGTTTCCTGCGAGCCGGCCATTTGCATCACGCTGACCAGCCCGAGCAACAACCCGAGCAAGGCCACGGTGATCAAAGCGGAAATGCTCAGGAATAACCGCGTTCGCAACTTCATCGCCAATTTCATCGCGGCGCGCTCACAGGTTGTACTGCTTGCGCTTGCGATACAGGGTCGAGGCGTCAATACCCAAGGTTTTTGCCGCTTGGTCCAAGGTGCCGGCGGTGGCGAGCACCGCGCCGATGTGGGCTTTTTCCAACTCGTCGAGGCTCAACGCCGCGCCGACTCTTGGTGCGTTGTTGGCCGGTTGCTCGGCCATGCCCAGGTGGCTGATTTCCACGCGTTCCTGCGGACAAATGATGCTCGCCCGCTCGACCACGTTGCGCAGTTCACGAATGTTGCCCGGCCAGCGATAGCCGAGCAGTGCCTCGCGAGCCTCATCGCTGAAGCCACGCGCCGGACGCGCATATTCTTTAACGAAGCGGGCGAGAAAGCGATCGGCCAGCGTGAGAATGTCCTCGGCACGCTCGCGCAGAGGCGGCAGGTGCAGGGTGATCACGTTGAGGCGATAGAGCAGGTCTTCTCGGAAGCGACCGTCGCGAACCATGTCTTCCAGATTGAGGTTGGTCGCCGCCAAAATTCGCACATCGGCGCGACGGGTAACCGGATCCCCTACCCGTTCGTATTCCTTGTCTTGAATAAAACGTAGCAACTTGGGTTGCAATGTCAGAGGAAAATCGCCGATCTCGTCGAGAAACAGCGTACCGCCGTCGGCTTGGTTAACACGACCCAACGTGCTTTCGCTGGCACCGGTAAACGCACCACGGCTGTGACCGAACAGCTCACTTTCCATCAACTCCGCCGTCAGCGACGGGCAGTTGATGGTTACGCAGGATTTCTTCTCGCGCTTGCTCCAACCGTGAATGGCCCGCGCCAGTTCACCTTTACCGGTGCCGGACTCGCCGAGAATAAGAATGTTGGCGTCGGTGCCCGCCACTTGGCGGGCAGTTTCCAGTACGACTTTCATCGCCGGGCTGTGGGAATCGAGGCCGTCCTTCGGTTTGCGGATCTCGCCCTCAAGGGCTTCGAGACGTGCCGACAATTGGCGCACCTCCAGCTGCTTGGCGGTGGCCAGACGCAATTGATCCGGGCTGCACGGTTTGACCAGGTAATCGGCGGCGCCGGCCTGGATCGCATCAACGGCGGTATCGACAGCCGAATGCGCGGTGACGATCACCACGCGCATCCATGGCGCCTGAACGCGCATTTGCGCCAGCACGTCGAGGCCGTTGTCTTCGCCCAGGCGCAAATCAAGAAAGCACAGGTCGAAGACCTGGCGTTGCAGCAAGGCGTCGGCCTGGGCCGCGCTGTTCGCTGTGGCAACCGTATAGCCTTCATCTTCAAGGCAATAACGGAAGGTACGCAGGATGGCGGATTCGTCGTCCACCAGCAGAATGCGGCCTTGATGCTCAGTGGCAGATTCCATTTTTCCTACGCTCCATAGTGATTGGTCTTAGGTTAGTCCCGGAAAAATCGGGCAAGTTGCAAGGTTGATTCTGAACGATGCCAGCCATAGGAGGGTAGCTCTCTCCTGCCATTACAGCCAAGTAGTTGGTTTTGTTGGTTTTTTGAACAATCACCGATTTGCAGGGCATTGCCTGCCTACTTTTCTGACATCTGCGGCCTGCTCTCAATTCCCTAAGAATGAATTCTCCTACGAAAAAATCGTGCATTGCGCACGATGCCAGATGACCCATCGTGCAGGATGCGTCGCCAACGCTTTTTACCTCACTTTCAAGCTATTGATTTTATTATGTTTTTTTTAATTAAAAAACTGGCATGCAGGCTGCAATACCTCATTCAGCCCGGGCAGAAATGAACTGCCCCAACCGAATAAGAGTGAGGAACTCAGGATGACTCGCCCACGTGCCGCCCAAGTGCGTATCTCGCCACTGCTTATCCAGCAAGGTCTGTTTGGCGTATTGGCGCTGTTGATCACCCTGATCGCCTGTCAGCAGTACCTGCGCTGGGAAAACAGCCAGCACGTTGAACCGCTGATCTCGATCCAGCACAACACGCAAACGCATTTCAGCGCCGTCAGCAGCAGCCAGGCCGAGAACGCCTCGATGCGCATGATGGACGTTGATCAGGCGCAGCCACTGGATCAAATGCCACGTGAAGAGCGTTGGGTTTTCTGACTGATTGAATGAATTCGGGCGCAGCGCGCCGGAACACGTAACACCTGTAAACAGAGAAACACCCCTAAATAGAGAAGTAAGGAGAATCACCATGTTGAGCTGGGCAATTACATTCTTGATCATTGCCATCATCGCTGCAGTACTGGGCTTCGGTGGTATCGCGGGCACCGCCACGGGTATCGCCAAGATTCTCTTTGTCGTGTTCCTGGTGATGTTCATCGCATCCTTCTTCTTTGGCCGTCGCGGCCGAGGTTGACATGACTGTCTTCAAGACACTGGCAGCCGCCCTGCTTCTGGGCGGTAGTGCCATGGCGATGGCGGCCAATGATGGCCAGACGCGGGTCAACGAACTCTTGAGTTCAGACCCGCAGTATCGGGAAACCTGGGAAGGCGTGGTGAAGAAGGAAGAGCGCCTGCCGGAATGGGTGATGAACCTGTCCGGCACGCCTGACCAGCAAATGAATGCCGTGACTGAAGACGGCGATCAGTATCTGGTCGGCCCGCTCTGCGAATCTGCAGACAAGTGCCTCAACCACCGTTTGATCGTCGCCTTCAGTTTCGACAAGAAAGATGCTTACGCCATGCTCGTCGATGTGCCCGAAGGACTGCCGGCTGACAAGTCGCCTACGCGACATGCCACCTACCGCTTCCTCGGCAAACCCGACCAGGGCATGCAGGATCTTCTGATGGAAACCCTGAAGAAAGATCCCAAATGGTACTGATCTGAACACGAAGGCAGCAGCCCTGCTGCCTTCCATTGCGCCCACCTGAGGAAGGCAGGCGCATGACCAAGGGGCCGGGACGTTCTGACTGTTACAGGGTCGGAGTGACCTACGGGTACAGGGAGTGCCTGCGCGAGGGCCGGGTCAGGGTAAAAGCTGCGTCGCAGGTTCGCCGACCCTCAGTGGTTCGACGGACTTGCGCAGAGCTTTCAATCGGATAAAACATTGATCCAGAGCGTCCAGCTCATCCTTTTTATCGCTGACACTGCGCGCGAAAACATTACGCGGTGTTTCCTGGCGACCGTATATCGAGAAAGAAACCGTCAAGACAAGAGGACTTCTAGTCTTCCTGCGTAGGCTTTTTCCTAAATTTTCTATCGAATTTTCTCGTTTAAAAAACAACCAACCCAAGCTGAAATGGCCGGTTCACGGCACTTATGCCGGCTGAAATGTCGTAATCGAACCGGTTGGGACGCCAGTTTCAATAAAAAAAGCTCATGCCGATTCGGCATAGGGTAGGCGTTTACGGCATTAGACGGCGCAACCTTGCATCGGAATAGTTGCGCCTTTTTTCGCCTGCCGGAGAGCCGTAAATACGCACTTCGGGGCACCTTATACGGAGGCAGATGCACAGACTTTTCCGCTAAAAAGCGTTCCAGTTCCTGCATGTGCCTGAGTCAAACGCAAGTAAGGGTAAAGATAATGAAGAAGGCAAAAATTAGCCTCGCCTGGCAGATCCTCATCGGTCTGGTTTTGGGTATTGCAATTGGTGCGTTGCTCAACCACTTCAGTGCCGAAAAAGCCTGGTGGATCAGCAATGTCCTGCAACCGGCAGGCGATATCTTTATCCGTCTGATCAAGATGATCGTGATCCCGATCGTCATCTCTTCCCTGATTGTCGGCATCGCCGGCGTGGGCGACGCCAAGAAGCTCGGGCGTATCGGCCTGAAGACGATCATCTATTTCGAGATCGTCACCACCATCGCCATCGTCGTCGGCCTGCTGTTGGCCAACCTGGTTCATCCGGGTGCCGGCATCGACATGAGCACCCTGGGCACGGTGGATATCTCCAAGTACCAGGCGACCGCCGCCGAAGTACAACATGAACACGCGTTCATCGAGACCATCCTCAACCTGATCCCGTCGAACATCTTCGCGGCCATGGCCCGTGGCGAAATGCTGCCGATCATCTTCTTCTCCGTGCTGTTCGGTCTCGGTCTGTCGAGCCTGCAGTCGGACCTGCGCGAGCCGCTGGTGAAGATGTTCCAGGGCGTCTCGGAAAGCATGTTCAAAGTCACCCACATGATCATGAACTATGCGCCGATCGGCGTATTCGCACTGATCGCGGTGACCGTGGCCAACTTCGGCTTCGCTTCGCTGCTGCCGCTGGCGAAACTGGTGATCCTGGTTTACTTCGCCATCGCCTTCTTCGCCTTCGTGGTGTTGGGCCTGATCGCCAAGATGTTCGGTTTCTCGGTGTTCAAGCTGATGCGCATCTTCAAAGATGAGCTGGTGCTGGCCTACTCCACCGCCTCTTCGGAAACCGTGCTGCCGCGCGTGATCGAGAAAATGGAAGCCTACGGCGCGCCGAAAGCCATCTGCAGCTTCGTGGTGCCGACCGGTTACTCGTTCAACCTCGACGGTTCGACCCTGTACCAGTCGATTGCGGCAATCTTCATTGCTCAGCTGTACGGCATCGACCTGTCGATCAGCCAGCAACTGCTGCTGGTGCTGACCCTGATGGTCACCTCCAAAGGTATCGCCGGTGTACCGGGCGTGTCCTTCGTGGTGCTGCTGGCGACTCTGGGGAGCGTTGGTATTCCGCTGGAAGGCCTGGCGTTCATCGCCGGTGTCGACCGCGTCATGGACATGGCGCGTACCGCACTGAACGTGATCGGTAACGCCTTGGCCGTGCTGGTTATCTCGCGCTGGGAAGGCATGTACGACGACGCCAAGGGCGAGCGCTACTGGAACTCCCTGCCGCACTGGCGCAGCAAGGAAAAACTGCCGGCCGGCGAAATCTCCAAGAACTGATTGCTGAAACCTGTGGAGATTGGCTTTTCTGTGGGAGCGAGCCTGCTCGCGAAGGTATGTCATTAAGCATTGGTGTGACTGACAGGACGCATTCGCGAGCAGGCTCGCTCCCACAGGGGATGTGAGCCAAGCCACAAAAGATGCATACACAAACCCCGGAGAAATCCGGGGTTTGTCGTTTCTGGCGACCCCGTTATCATTCGCGGCATTCTTCGGGGGATTTGACTGATGCTTAATGGCCTGTGGCTTGGCTTCTTCATCGTGGCAGCCGTGTCGGCGCTGGCTCAGTGGCTGATCGGCGGCAACGCCGGGATCTTTGCGGCGATGGTGGAAAGCATTTTCGCCATGGCCAAGCTCTCGGTCGAAGTCATGGTGCTGCTGTTCGGCACCCTCACCCTGTGGCTGGGTTTCCTGCGCATTGCCGAGAAGGCCGGGATCGTCGAATGGCTGGCCAAGGTGCTCGGCCCGCTGTTCCTGCGACTGATGCCGGAAGTCCCGGCCGGTCACCCTGCCCTTGGCCTGATCACCCTCAACTTCGCTGCTAACGGCCTCGGTCTGGATAACGCGGCCACGCCCATCGGCCTGAAAGCCATGAAGGCGCTGCAGGAGCTCAATCCCAGTGCCACCATCGCCAGTAACGCGCAAATCCTCTTCCTGGTGCTCAACGCCTCCTCCCTGACGCTGCTGCCGGTAACGATCTTCATGTACCGCGCCCAGCAAGGCGCGCCGGACCCGACGCTGGTGTTCCTGCCGATCCTGCTGGCGACCAGTTGCTCGACGATCGTCGGTTTCCTCTCGGTGGCGTTCATGCAACGGCTGCGGATCTGGGATCCGGTGGTACTGGCGTATCTGATTCCCGGTGCGCTGATCCTCGGTGGCTTCATGGCGCTGCTCGGCACCCTTTCGGCGACGGCTTTGGCGGGATTGTCGTCGATCCTCGGCAATCTCACCTTGTTCGGCCTGATCATGCTGTTTTTGCTGATCGGCGCGCTGAAGAAGGTCAAGGTTTACGAGGCGTTTGTGGAAGGCGCCAAAGAAGGCTTCGATGTGGCGAAGAATCTGCTGCCGTATCTGGTGGCGATGCTCTGCGCGGTGGGCGTATTGCGCGCGTCCGGGGCGTTGGACTTCGGGCTCGACGGCATTCGTCATCTGGTCGAGTGGGCCGGTTGGGACACGCGGTTTGTCGATGCGCTGCCGACGGCGATGGTCAAACCGTTCTCCGGCAGTGCGGCACGGGCGATGCTGATCGAAACGATGAAGACCTCAGGCGTCGACAGTTTCCCGGCATTGGTCGCAGCGACGATTCAGGGCAGTACCGAGACCACGTTCTATGTATTGGCGGTGTATTTCGGCGCGGTGGGGATTCAGCGGGCGCGGCATGCGGTGGGGTGTGCGTTGCTGGCGGAATTTGCCGGAGTCGTGGGCGCGATCTTCGTCTGCTACTGGTTCTTCGGCTGAACAAAAATCCAATGTGGGAGCGAGCCTGCTCGCGAAAGCGGTGTGTCATTCACGTTGATGTGTCTGACACGACGCCTTCGCGAGCAGGCTCGCTCCCACAGGGACGGTGTTGGGCTTAGGGTTTTGGGGGCGCGAGTTTCTGGCCTTGGTCGACGGCCCAAGCCACGACTTTCGCGGTCAGGCGATCACTGGCCTGGCCAAATCCCGCAACCACCGCCGGCACCTGCACATCACTCAGCGGCTGGCGCTCTTCAAAGCGCCGACTGGCCAGAATCCGCTGGTCATAGCCGCGCACCAATAACGCATCAACCCGCACCACAACGCTGGCCTGCGTGCCCTGATACTCGGTCTGAAACGCCTGCAAACTCCCGCCCAACTCCAAATCCGCGGCAAAGTTGCTGTCATCGGTACTGAGCAACGTCACTCGACCATCGCGCTGAAACCCGTCCAACAAGCGATTGCGCACCAGCACCGGCGCCGGATCGCTCCAGCGTGAAGCCTTGTAGCTGCTGATCACATCGCCTTGTGGAATCACCGCAATCGTCGGCCTATTCAAAGCCTCACTGGCCTGTAACTTGTTCAGTCGCAACGACCAATGCTGTGTTGCCGCCGAACTGGCCGAGGCGGGCGCCTGGGCGGTTGGCAGCCGATAAACATCCGACGGTTCGGACTTGGGCAGAATCGAGCACGCACTGAGCAACGTAAGGCCGGCAGCGAGGAGGGCGAGGCGAGTCAGCTTCATGGCGTGAATTCCTTATTCTTGTCACGGCCCAGCAAGTATCCGCTGGGGTTGGCCTCAAGGCGTTGCGAGATGGCGCGCAGCGAGGTCAGCGTCTCACGCAGCTCGCGGATCGCCGGGGCCAGACCATTGAGGCCCTGCATGCCGTTGTCGAGGGCGTTTTCGTTTTTGTTCAGCAGGGTGCTGATCGTCGTCGTGCTTTGCTCCAGCGACTTCATCGCCTGCTCGGCGCTGCCCAGCGCTTGTTTGCCCTGATCGTTGATCAAGCCGTTGGCGTTGCGCATCAGCAGCGACGTCTGTTCGAGCATGCTGCCGGCCTGTTTGCCGACCGTCGCCAGTTGCTGCATGGCTTGCTTGATGTCACCGCGTTGGTCGTTGATGGTGCCGGTGGTTTGCTCCAGATGGGCGAGGGTCTTGCTGACGCGTTCGACGTTGTCGGGGGAGAACATCTGATTGGCGTTCTGCAGCAGCGCGCTGATGCCGGTCATCAAATCGTTGGAGTCATTGAGCAAGCGCGAAATAGGCGAGGGCGACGCGACGATCAGCGGCAGATTACCGTCATGGCCGCGCAGTTTCGGGCTCTGCGGCGTGCCACCGCTGAGCTGGATGATCGACGTGCCAGTGATCCCGGCCAGCGCCAGTTTCGCCTGGGTGTCTTCCTTGACCGGCGTGTCACCCGCCAGCCGAATCCGCGCCAGCACCCGCCGTGGATCCTGCGGGTCGAGGCGCAGACTGATCACGTCACCGACCTTGATCCCGCTGTACTGCACCGAACTGCCTTTGGACAAACCGCTGACCGCCTCGTTGAAGACGATTTCGTAATCCTTGAACTCGGTGTCGACGCTCGACTTGGCCAGGAACAGACCGAAGAGCAGGGCGCCTGCCACCACAATCACGGTGAACAGGCCGATCAACACATGATGCGCTCGGGTTTCCATGTCAGACCTCGTTGAGCAATTTGGCGGCGTCCAGCGCCGAGCGGCCGCGCGGGCCGTGGAAGTATTCGTGAATCCACGCGTCGTCGGTTTCCGAGACGACGTCGATCGGGCCGGCGACCAGCACTTTCTTCTGCGCCAGGACCGCCACGCGGTCGGTGATGGTGTAGAGCGTGTCGAGGTCGTGGGTCACCAGAAACACGCTGAGACCGAGCGCATCGCGCAGGGTCAGGATCAATTGATCGAACTGCGCCGCACCAATCGGATCGAGGCCGGCGGTGGGTTCGTCGAGAAACAGGATGTCCGGATCCAGCGCCAAGGCCCGCGCCAACGCAGCGCGCTTGATCATGCCGCCGGACAGCGACGCTGGGTATTTGTCCGCTGCCGACAGCGGCAACCCGGCCAGCGCCAGCTTCACCGCCGCCAAGTGCTCGGCGTCGTTGCGACTGAGGCCAGCGTGTTCGATGAGGGGCAGGGCGACGTTCTCGGTCACCGTCAGCGACGAGAACAGCGCGCCTTTCTGAAACAGGACGCCGAAGCGTCGTTCGACCAGCGAGCGCTCATGCTCGGACAGGCTTGGCAGATTCTTGCCGAACACTTTGACCATGCCTTCGCTGGGCCGACGCAACCCGACAATGCTGCGCAGCAGCACCGATTTGCCACTGCCGGAACCGCCGACCACGGCGAGGATTTCGCCTTTGTACAAATCCAGATCGAGGTTCTCGTGGACGCTCTGGCTGCCGAAGCGATTGCACAGGCCACGGACTTCGATCACCGCCTCCGAGGGCGCGCGGGGTAGACGACTCACCAGCCCATCTCCATGAAGAACAGCGCGGCCACCGCGTCGAGCACGATCACCACGAAAATCGACTGCACCACGGCGGACGTGGTGTGGGCGCCGACCGACTCGGCACTGCCGCTGACCTTGAAGCCTTCTAGGCAACCAATCGCGGCAATGATGAAGGCGAAGATCGGCGCTTTTACCAGCCCGACCAGAAAATGCTGCACACCGATGTCCGACTGCAACAGCGTCAGGAACATCGCCGGCGAGATATCCAGCGACACCGCGCAAACCACGCCGCCGCCAATGATCCCGCAGAGCATCGCCAGAAAGGTCAGCATCGGCAGCGCCACCAGCATCGCCAGCACGCGCGGCACCACCAGCAGCTCCATCGGGTCGAGGCCAAGGGTGCGGATCGCGTCGATTTCTTCGTTGGCCTTCATCGAGCCGATTTGCGCGGTAAAGGCACTCGCGGTGCGCCCGGCCATGAGAATCGCGGTGAGCAACACGCCGAATTCGCGTAGGAACGAGAAGCCGACCAGGTCCACGGTAAATATCGTCGCACCGAAACTGGCCAACACCGTCGCGCCGAGAAACGCCACCACTGCACCGACCAGAAAGGTCAGCAACGCCACGATCGGCGCAGCGTCGAGGCCGGTCTGCTCGATGTGCGCAATCATCGGCGTGATCCGCCAGCGCTTGGGCCGGAACAGGTTGCGAGCGATGGTTTCCATGATCAGGCCGACGAAACCGAGCAATTGCAGGGTGTCTTGCCAAACGGTGTCCACGGCGCGGCCAATGCGCGTCAGCAACTGCACGCTGACACTGACTTCCGCTTCCTTGATCGGCACGCAAAAGTCAGTCATTGAGCAATACACGGTCTGCAGCAGCGCGCGGTCGGCGGAGGTCAGGGTGCAATCGGGGTGTTCAGCGGATTTGCCGAGGCGCTCGGAGCCGAGCAGTTCCACCAGCAACGAAGCGCCAGCAGTGTCGAGGGCGCCGAGGCTGTTGAGGTCGATGGCGGTGTTGGTGTCGTATTGACCGCGGAGTTTTTCGCTCAGGGTCTTGAGCTCGGCGTAATGGGCCAGCGTCCAGTCCCCCGTGACCCGCAGGCGGGCAGGGCTGATGGACGTGTCCAGTTGGGCGTTACCGCTGATCGAGCTGCTGGTCATAAGCTCCGTGCTTGTTCGGCCTTTATGCGAACTAACGTAATAGCACGAACCGGATTACTTTTCTTTGATCGCTGTGCTGTCGGTGATCTTGAAGCGCAGCACGCCGATCACTTGGCCATCCTCGGTCAACACTCGCACCTGCCAGTTGCCCGCCGGGTTGCCGGGGAAATTCTGCTTGTGCGTCCACGCCCGGTAACCTTCCTTGCGCCCGCCGTGGATGTCGAGGGGGATGCGGTCGACCTCTTTGCCGTTGAACTGCCAGACGTGATAAATCCGCTCATCGAGGCCGCGCGGCGCGTTGATCGCCGTGTAAGCGTAGAGCCCGCCGTTGCGGATCTGCTCAGCGCTGACTTCGTCGAGGCTGTCACCGGGGGTGCGATCCTGCAGTTGCGTGCTGATCGCCACGTCGGTCATCCACAGCGTCGCCGGCGGCACCCACGAACGCAGCGCCCAACCGACGCCGCCAATGCCGACGGTGATGCACAGGATCGCCAGAGCATTGCGCAGCGTGCGGATCGGGAAGATCGACGCCAGGCTCGGGAACGACAACAGCACGGCGATGCCCAGCGCCCATTTGAAGCTCTGCGCGGTGGTCAGGTGCATGATCACCGGTAACGCGGTGAGCAGGGCGGCGAACAGGGTCAGCGTGTGCAAGGCAAGAAACGCCCAGCGCCGAGGCGCCAGCCATTTGTAATAGAGCGGATCGACGATGGAAATCAGGGCGGCGACGCTGAGCAGGCCGGTGAAAAACAACTGGCCGCTGTTCCACGTCGTGGTGATGAAGAAGAACGGCAGGACGAAAAACAGGCTTTCCTGATGGATCATCTGCGTCGCGTAACGCAGCAGCGGCTGGGGAATCTCGCGTTTGAAGATGCGGGTGAAGAGGCCGGTGAGGGTGTTTTCCAGCATCAGCCAGATCCAGCTGAGCAGCATGATCACGGTGATCCAGCTCGCCAGCCCTTGCTGACGATCGACCATGATGAAACTGCCGACCCCGGAAATGAAACCGCCGAGCGCAATGACCCCGGGATAGCGCTTCATCAGCTCGAGAATGCGCTGGATCAGGAGTTGTATTTTCGGCATGTGGGCGGTTCACAACGCTGTAGGAAAAAACCTCGACAGAGTAGCGCCCGCCGGGCGCTGTGGCGAGGCTGCCGGTCAGTAAATTCACCACCTTCCCTGTGGGAGCGAGCCCGCTCGCGAATGCGGTGGGTCAGTCACCACATCCGTTCTATGACCCACCGCTTTCGCGAGCAGGCTCGCTCCCACAGGGGTCAGTGTTCGGCGGGTTTTCGGCGGTGATGCAAGCGCCAGCCGATCAGGATCAGCAGCAACAAACCAACGCCACCCGCACTCAACCACAACACCTGATCATCACTGATCAACGGCTTTTCAATGCGCAAATACCCCGGCTGCAGCAGCAACTCACGCATGGCCTTGTTCGCCGCTTCCAGCGTCACGCCTTGCAGCTCCCGGGCCGGGTTGGCGAAGCGGCCGTCCTGGTAATCGCCGAGCGCACTCCAGTAATAATCCGCCAGCGCGCTGTTACCTTGTACCGCCCAGGCCTGATGGGCGATGGCGGCCTGTTTGATCCGGGCAAAGGTGGACGGGTCGAGGCCGTTTTTCAGCAGATCAGCCTTGAGGTCTTCCAACACCTGAATGGCTTCGTCGACATCATCACGATCCAGATCGGCATTCAGGCTCATGAAGCCAACGCCGCCAAACACTTCGCGTTCCGCCCACGGCCCGTAGGACAAGCCGTGATTGAGGCGGATCTGCCGATACAGCGCCCAGTCGAGATAGTCCTTGAGGATGTCGAAGGTCTGGTCGTATTGATCATCGATCACCGGTTCCGGCACCAGCCAGTGCAGTTTGGCGCTGTCGCCGATAAAGCCGCGGGTGAGGGTGCGCTCATGAGCGGCGCTGGTGCGGATGTCCGGCAGCGGACGGTGTTCGCTCGGATCGACCGCTTCGAGCGCGCCCCAGGTGCGCTCCAGATAGGCCGGCAGCAGTTTGTCGAGTTCGCCGACGACGATCAGGGTCATGTTGTTCGGCGCGTACCAGGCCTTGCGCACCTTCTCCAATTGTTCCTGAGTCAGATGGCCGACCTCGGCGCGCTGCGGGCATTTCAGGCCCAGCTCGACGGCCAGTTGATTGCTCGCGGTGTGACCGAGATCCTGTCGATCAAGGAAGCGTTGTAGACGGGTGTAATGGCCGCCGTCCTCGCGCTCGACCACGCGTTTGGCCGCGTTGATTGCGTTGTCGTCGATGCGGGTTTGCGTGAGCAGGTCGAGGAGCAGGTCGAGCACTTTGCGCTGGTTCTTCGCCGGGGCTTCGATGACGAACGTGGTGTCGGCGTTGCTGGTGAACGCGTTCCAATCGCCACCCAGCGCTTGCATGCGCTCCTCTAAACCACCTTCACCGGTGGCGTCGACGCCGCTGAACAACAAGTGTTCAAGCAGGTGCGGCAGCTCCTTTTCATCGCAATCGAAATCGTCGAGGCCGACGCCGACCACCAACCGGATCGCCACATGCCCGCGTTCGGTGCCGGGCTTGAGCATCAGCTGCAAACCGTTGGGCAGCGCATAGCCTTCGACCTGAAAGCGATCCAGGGCAAAGGCGGGCAGGGAACCGAGCAACAGACAGACGAACAACAGGCAACGCATAACAGGCTTCCATACGGCTGATTTGGAGATCCGTGTCGTCAGTCAGGGCGCCATCGCGAGCAGGCTCACTCCTACATTTGGAATGCGTCCCCCTGTAGGAGTGAGCCTGCTCGCGATAGCGGCCTGAAGGCTGAATCAAAGTAACTGACTAAACCCAGCCGTAAAACGTTCAAGGCGAATGCGTAATGTCGGCAATATCGTCCGCCGGCAGCGCGCCGGTGTCCGCCGTTTCCAGCACCACATAGGCACTACCGCAAAACAGCGAATTGAGCCGCTTCATGTCGGCAATCAACTCCAGATGCAGCGAACTGGTCTCGATACTCTGCACGATCTTGCGTTGCAAACGGCTGACATGCGCATGGGCCAGACGCCGCTCCTGTGCGCGAAAACGGCGTTTCTCACGCAGCAACTGCCGAGCGCTTTCCCGGTCGCCGCTCAGGAATACGGATAGGCCTAAACGCAGGTTGGAAATCAATTGCTGCTGCAATCCGGCCAAATCCTCCAGACCTTCTTCGGAGAACGAGCGGCGCTGTGAAGTCTTCTGCTGCTGGATTTTGCGCAGCATGCGTTCGATCAGGTCGGCGGCCAGTTTCAGGTTGATCGCCAGTTCGATGATCTCGGCCCAGCGCCGACTGTCCTGCTCGCCGAGATCCTCGCGGGGCATTTGCGCCAGATACAGTTTGATCGCGCTGTACAGCGCTTCGACGTCATCGGTCAGCCGGCGTATTTCCTGCGTGACGGCGGTCTGCTTGCCGCGCAACACATCGAGGGTCGCGTCGAGCATGTTCTCCAGCAGATCGCCCATGCGCAGGGTTTCCCGCGCGGCGTTGGCCAGTGCCAGACTCGGCGTGACCAGCGCGGTGGCGTCGAGATGCCGTGGCTTGGCCCTGCCGTTGACCTCCGGGCGTTCCGGCAGCAGCCACGCGCACAGGCGCGCCATCGGCCCGACGCTTGGCAGCAGAATCAGGCAGCGTGCGGTGTTGTAGAGCAGGTGGAAGCCGATGACCATTTCCTGCGGGCTGAAATCGAGGCTGTCGATCCAGTGCACCAGTGGATCGAGCACCGGAATGATCAACAGCAGGCCGATCAGTTTGTACAACAGACTGCCCAGCGCCACTTGCCGGCCAGCGGCGTTCTGCATGCTGGTGCTCATGAACGCAAGAATGCCGCTGCCGATGTTGGCGCCGATCACCAGACCAATCGCCACCGGCAGGCTGATCACACTGGCGCCGGCGAGGGTCGCGGTGAGCAGCACGGCGGCGAGGCTGGAGTAGGAAATCATCGCGAACAACGCGCCGACCAACGCGTCGAGGAGGATGTCGCCGGTCAGCGAGGCGAAAATCACCTTCACCCCTTGGGCGTGGGTGATCGGCGCGGCGGCCTCGACAATCAATTGCAGCGCCAGAATGATCAGCCCGAGCCCGATCGACACCCGGCCCATCTGCCCGAGCCGCGTCTGTTTGCGCGACAGAAAGAAAATCACCCCGAGAAAAATCAGCAGCGGCGACAGCCACGACAAGTCGAACGTCAGCACCCGCGCCATCAGCGCGGTACCCACGTCGGCGCCGAGCATGGTCGCCAGCGCCGGGGTCAACGCCATCAGGCCCTGGCCGACGAAGGAAGTGACGAGCATCGCCGTCGCGTTGCTGCTCTGCACCATCGCGGTGACGACGATGCCGGCAACGAACGCGAGCCAGCGCTTGGACATGTTCTGGCCGATTACATGGCGCAGATTGGTGCCGTACACCCGCAGGATGCCGGTTCGAACGATGTGCGTGCCCCAGATCAGCAAGGCCACGGCGGAAAGCAGATTGAGCAGGGTGAGCATGCAAACCCCCTGTATTAGCAGCGCCCCAGAGGAGCAAGTTGACGGTACCGCGCGGTTTCTACGTTTTTGATACTTAAGCTGTAGTTGGCTAACGGACTGGGCGCCAGCATTGCACAGCTAAAGAGCGGATTGAAACAAAAGTGTCATGAAAAGCACTTCATCCACCCCGTTCCACAATCACCACAAATCCTTGTGGACGTGGCTGAATCAATCGCTGAAATGATCCCTACTCAGGCCAACGTCAATTAAGTACCTGGCGGTATCCACATTCCGCTCATCGCAACGCGCATGGCACTTGATGTGCATCAACAGGCTGTATTTTTGCGGAACCAGAAGAATGACCCCATCCGCCTGATCAAAAAGCTTCGCTTGTAGCTGTCGCTTTTCATCATCGCTTTGCACTTTGATCCAATCATTTCCCTCAACGGGTTCAGGAATCCAGTTGGCGTCCCTGAACATCGCTTGCAGCTCACTCAAAAGTTTCACCGTCTGGTCGAAGGGAAGTGTTTCAACCATTGGAGACGTTGTTATGCCGTCTACTTTCCCTTTGGTGTAGCCCACCGCCCCGTAGATGGTTTTGGGCAAAGTGAAGCCATGCTCAGGGTCATCAAAAGTGATCACGACCGGGCTGCTAATCCAGGTCGAGTCGACCTTGGGCGGGTCACTTGGGTACACGGCTGTTTTCCGCTCAACAGGAAAACTGGAGTCTTTGACGACTTCGGCATATGGCTTGCCGATGCGAACGACCAGAACATCCATCGGATAGTGGAAAGACGTCAGGCATACATACAGCGCGAAAAACGCTGCTCTGCGCCAGTATCGACTGCACCACTTGTACCGATTACTCATGCTCCGCTTCGATCCCGACCCACACTGATATCAATCAGATATTTCGCAGTCGTCGGATCTTGCTTGTCACAGCTTGCGTAGCACTTGATCAAGAGCAGCAAGCTGTACTTTCCCGGTACGTACAAATCAATGCCAACAGCTTGATCAAAGAGTTTCGCCCGTAGCCGCTCACGTTCCGGAAAGGAGTCAAGATTGAACCAGTCGTTTTTTTCCAAAGGTTCAAGCTTCCATCCTCGCGATTTGAGATTGCTTTGCGTAGCAACCAATCGATCCAGAGCTTCTGCGAACGGCAAGGTTTCTGTCATTGGCGAGGTCGTCAGTGTCGAGACCTTCTGGCTGACATACGTCACAGCACCGAATACAGTCGGGGGCAGTTTGAAGCCATAAACAGGATCATCAAACTCAATGATGGTCGGGCTGCTAATCCATGTAGAGCCTGGAAGCGCGGGATCTTTAGGGTCATTAGGATCGCCTGGATAAATTGCCGTTTTATCCTCGACCGGGAAGGTTGAGTCTTTGATGACCTGTTCGTAGTGTTTGCCGATATGAACGGATAGGGTCTTGGCACCCAATGGCCACGCCATAACACCAGCCAGCAAAATCGTAGCGGCGCACATTGACACCCAATGCTTACCTGCCAAGGTCGTTGATTTCCTCCGAGACGGTTTAAAACGATCAATCACTGAAATGATCTTCACCAAAACCTACATCAATCAAATATTTCGCCGTCTCCGGATTCCGCTCATCGCACCGTGCATAGCACTTGATGTGGAGGAACAGGCTGTACTTGTGTGGGATCAACAGAATGACACCGTCCATTTGATCAAAAAGCTTGGTCTGAAGGCGCACCTTGTCCTCTTGGGTTTCAGTCTTGAGCCAATCATTCCCTTCAACAGCATCTGGCGACCAACCTGCCTTTTTGAACATCTGCTGCAGCTCTCCCAGCAGATTCACTGCTTGCTCGAACGGCACCGTCTCCAGCATTGGTGACGTAGAAAGGGTGATCGCTTTGAAGTCAGACCAGCCAATTGCACCGAATTTTGTGACGGGCAACGTGAACCCATGTTGTTCGTCATCGAAAGTGATGATCACTGGGGTACTGATCCAAGTCGAACTTGGGTGAGGTGGGTTACTTGGGTAAACAGCTGTTTTCCATGGCACAGGAAACGTCGAATCATGCACAACGCTTTCGTAATGCTTGCCGATGTGAACGACCAGAAAATCCAGCGGATAGTGAAAAGACGTCAGGCCAATGTACAGCAGGACAAGTGCCGGCCAACGCCCGTAGCGGCGCCATTCCGTGATGCGAGAAATCATCTGTTGTAGTTATCCGAACCAATACTGACATCGATCAAATACCTTGCGGTGTTTGGATCGCGCTCGTCGCAGCGAACGTAGCATTTGACGTTTAGCGCCAGGGTGTATTTGTAAGGGATTTGTAGCAGCACGATGACGACCTGATTGAACAGCGTTCTTTGCAACGCACTTTTTTCGACATCACTTGGTACTTCCACCCAAGCATGTTTATCGGCATCTCGGGGCGCCCATCCTCTTGCTTTCAGCATAAGCTGAAGCCTTTCCAAAAGAGGCACCAGCTCGTCAAACGGTAGGGTTTCAAGCATCGGCGAAGTAGTGATGGTTGCTACTCGGTTTTTGCGGTACGTCACTGCACCGAACTTGGTAGGAGGCAAGGTGAAGCCATGAATAAGATCGTCAAACTCAACGACTGTGGGGCTGCTTATCCAGGTGGAGCTCGGGTGGGGAGGTTCGCTGGGATAAATCGCAGTATTTTTTTCCAGGTGGGAGGTCGAGTCCCTTTGAACGCTTTGGTAATGCTTGCCGATGTGAACACGCAGGATGTCCATCGGATAATGAAACGATGTGATGCAGAGAAGCAGCGCAAAAAACAGCGGTCTCTTCCAAAAGCTCCAACTAGTCCAATAGCGGATCCTCATTCGCTGTAGTAATCCTTTCCTACGCTGACATCGATCAGATATTTCGCCGTTTTCGGATCACGTTCGTCGCACCGGGCGTAGCATTTGACGTTGAGCGCGAGACTGTACTTATGGGGGATCAATAGCACCGTCACCATGACGTGATCAAACAACTCGGCCTGAAGCGCCTTTCGACTGGCCTCATCAGCTGTGTTCACCCAAGGATTTGTCTCAGGGTCCCACTCTATCCAGCCGGCGTTCTTCAATTGGCTCTGTAGTTGATCGAGCACGACCACCAATTGGTCAAAGGGCAACGTTTCGAGCATTGGAGAGGTGGTCATGTGCGAGACCTTCCCCTCGTCAAATCCGATTGCACCGAACTTGGTAACAGGCAGTGTGAAACCGTGCTCGGGGTCATCGAAATGAATAATGACCGGTGTGGAAATCCAGGCTGAGCTGGGGTGGGGAGGATTCCCGGGGTAAATCACAGTGTGGGCTGGCACGCCAAACGTTGAGTCGGCAACCGTCTCGTCGTAAGTCTTTCCGATATGAATTCGCAAAGTATCCGTACTCCAGTTGGAATACGCGATTGCAGCACCAGCCAACGCAGCCGCGAGAATTATCCAGACTCGCTTTTTCGACAACTGCATCACTGGAGTCCGTTGATGAACACCGTGGCGGAGAACGCGCCATTGAGGGCTTGGCCGCAGGTGCAGGTGTCGGTGACGCGCGCGGCGGGTTTTCCAGACATGAACACTCCTTGTTTGTCGTTTGAGGCGAGCGGGGAAGCTAACGAGCGGAGCGGGGGGCGTCAACCTTTGAATCCCGTTTCATACGGTTGCGATGTGTCACTGTGGGAGCGAGCCTGCTCGCGAATGCGGTGGGTCAGCCAGCCTGGTTCTTGACTGTGATGACGCTTTCGCGAGCAGGCTCGCTCCCACAGGTTATGTGTCTCATCTTGAAGAGGTTAAACGCGGATTTTGCTGGGTGTTTAAGCACACGCGGTGTTACGTCCGAAAGGCTACAAAACCTTGCGCCGTTGCCTACGGCTACGCCAGAATCCGCCGGCTTGTGCGCCTTGGGGCGGGGTTCTATCGTTGGCTGGCCACTGCTCATCAGTGGTCGGGTTTAGCAGCTCGCTGATTCCACGCCGCACAAGTCTCTATCAGTCAGGTATCCGTTCCTGCACTTGATGGTGGCTGTGCGCAGGGCACCTTCGGGTGCGCCGATTGCGTGGCTCATCGGTCTGCTAACCTGCGTACAGCTGCCACCCTCATCGTTTAGCAGCGAGTTGGTTGCAGCCTCACCTTTAGAGGTTTGAGCCCATGTCGAAGATAACGCCAGATCCACCAAACACCGACCCCTCCCAGCACGACCCCGCCGTCGAAGCTCAACGAATGAAAGAAGCCGCCGACCGCGCCCTCGATTTCTATCTCTGTCCCGGCCTCAAACAAGACCCCGCCGCAACGCGCAGACCGAGCAACATCTTCCTCATCGATCCCGCCGTGGATAACGAAACCCTGTTGGTGCACGCCTGCGAATCGCTAGCGTCGGCGGGCATCATGGCCAGTGATCTGGCCGGGTTTATCGACGGGCCGCAGCGCCGTTCATTGCTGGGGATTGCGCAGGTGATCATGCTGGGTGAGTTGGCGGTGAATCGGGTGCTGGATAATCTCGTTCCGCCTGCCTGAACGCAGAAACAACTGTGGGAGCGAGCCTGCTCGCGAAAGCGGTGGATCAGCCAACAATGTTGTCGACTGACACTCCGTCTTCGCGAGCAGGCTCGCTCCCACAGGGGGTATCGCTTGCGATGGACTACCGGGTTATTGGCCCGGGATGTCCTTGCGCAGTTTCACCGGGTCTTGCTGCTGTTTCTTCTTGGCCATTGCGCCGCGCAGTTTGATGTTGATCGCCTCAACCGCCAGCGAGAACGCCATGGCGAAGTAGACGTAGCCCTTCGGCACATGCACGTCGAACGACTCGGCAATCAGCACGGTACCGACCACCAGCAGGAACGACAGCGCGAGCATCTTCAGCGACGGGTGCTTGTCGATGAATTCGCTGATCTTGCCCGAGGCCAGCATCATCACCAGCACTGCCACGACAATCGCCGCGACCATCACTGGCACGTGAGAAACCATGCCGACAGCGGTGATCACCGAATCCAGCGAGAAGACGATGTCGATGATCGCGATCTGAATGATGGTGTAGAGGAAGTTGCCGCCCTTGCCGCCAGGCGTGTCGTCGCTTTCGTCTTCGCCTTCCAGCGCGTGGTACATCTCTTGCGAGCTCTTCCACAGCAGGAACAGACCACCGAAGAACAGGATCAGGTCGCGACCCGAAATGCCCTGGCCGAACACTTCGAACAGGTCGGCAGTGAGGCGCATGACCCAAGTGATCGACAGCAGCAACAGGATCCGGGTGATCATGGCCAGGCCAAGACCGAAGATCCGGGTGCGCTGCTGCATGTGTTTAGGCATGCGGCTGACCAGGATCGAAATCATGATGATGTTATCGATGCCGAGGACGATTTCCAGGGCGGTCAGGGTGAAGAAGGCAACCCAGATTTCGGGGTTGGTCAGCCATTCCATGTGTATTCCTTTGAGCAATTGTTAAACCGAAAAAGGTCCGGGCTTCAAACCGCGAAGCCAGGACCCGAAACGGTGAGTCTTGGGCTTATAGAGTGCTGAACACCGGGAAAGTCCCCAACAGCAGTGCAGCAATCAGGATGCAGATGCACACCAGGATCGCCCATTTCAGGGTGAAACGCTGGTGGTCACCGAAATCAATACCGGCCAGCGCCACCAACAGATAGGTCGATGGCACCAACGGGCTCAGCAAGTGGACGGGCTGACCGACGATCGAGGCACGGGCCATTTCCACTGCGGTGATCCCATAGTGGCTGGCGGCTTCGGCCAACACCGGCAACACGCCATAGTAGAACGCGTCGTTGGACATGAAGAAGGTGAACGGCATGCTCACCAGCGCCGTGATCACCGCCAGGTACGGGCCGAGGAAATCCGGAATCACTGCCAACAGGCTCTTCGACATCGCATCGACCATGCCAGTGCCGGACAGGATACCGGTGAAGATACCGGCGGCAAAGATCAGTCCGACCACTGCCAGCACGCTACCGGCGTGAGCCGCGACGCGATCCTTCTGCATCTGCAGGCAAGGGTAGTTGACGATCATGGCAATACTGAACGCCACCATGAACAGCACCGGCAGCGGCAGCAGGCCAGCGATCAGGGTGCACATCAGGCCGAAGGTCAACGCGCCGTTGAACCAGATCAACTTCGGACGACGCGCATCGGGGAATTGCGAGACGCTGATTTCGCTGTGATCGATCTCGTCGCCAGCCAGGTGCAACTCACCGAGACGCGCACGCTCACGTTTACCGTAGAAGTAGGCAATCAGCAGAATCGCCACCACACCGGCAGCCATCGCCGGGATCATCGGCACGAAAATGTCCGATGGATCGACATGCAGCGCACTCGCCGCACGGGCGGTCGGGCCGCCCCACGGGGTCATGTTCATCACGCCGCCGGCGAGGATGATCAGACCGGCCATGATCCGCGGGCTCATGCCGATGCGGCTGTACAGCGGCAGCATGGCGGCCACGCAGATCATGTAGGTGGTCGCACCGTCACCATCGAGGGAAACCACCAGCGCCAAAACGGCGGTGCCGACCGACACTTTCAACGGGTCACCCTTGACCAGTTTGAGGATTTTGCGCACGGCCGGGTCGAACAGGCCGGAGTCGATCATCAACGCGAAGTAGAGAATGGCAAACATCAGCATCACGCCGGTCGGCGCCAGTTTGGTGATGCCTTCGAGCATCATCGGGCCGATCTTCGGTGCGAAACCGCCGAACAGGGCGAAAACGATCGGGATGATGATCAGGGCGATCAGCGCGGACAGGCGCTTGGTCATGATCAGGAACATGAACGTGATGACCATGGCGAAGCCAAGGAAAGTCAGCATGGGAATACTCCAGGCGTAGCGCGGCTAGTTGAGTGAGCGGATCGAGCGGGATCAGCGCAGAACGGGAAGCACGAGGCGTACGGGCGGAGTCAGAGCGAGGAGGCGGGCTACAGAGGACATCAGAATCACCATTGTTGTTGTTAATTGGGCCATTCGTGCGAGGCATCACACGCATTGGCCAACCGGTCTGTTGCCGGGAGTGAGGCGATCCTAATCGCGGAAGCTTTCAGCTACCTTTCGCTGGAGAAAGCTTTGAATGAACGGTCAACCGGCCGTCGGATGCGAACTAGAGTCAATGATTACGGGCGGGAGGACTTTGAACATGAGCCAATTGCACAGTGGCGGCTGCCATTGCGGACACATTCGTTATCAGTTCAACGGGCCGTTGCACGACATCGCCCACTGCCATTGTTCGATCTGCCGCAAGGTCAGTGGCGGGATTGTCACGACGTGGATCACCGTGCCGGCGGCGAATTTCCAATGGCTGGACGGGACGCCGTCGCGTTATGACTCGTCGCCGAGTTGCGCGCGGTACTTCTGCCCGAAGTGCGGCGCGCAACTGGCGTTGGTGACGTTGCTTAGCCCGGAGAGCATCGACGTGACCATCGCCACCCTTGATCACCCGGAACTGGCACCCGCCGAGCGGCATATCTGGACGGACAGCCAATTGTCCTGGCTGCATCTTGACGAGCATCTACCGGGTGAAGCCGAAGAAACGCTGTGATCAAAAACCAGACAAATTCAGCGGCCGGATCGCGCCCATCCAGATCGCGTGTTCCGTGTGGTCGAGCAAGTCATTCCCCGTGTCCGGGTGCAGAAATACCACCAGGCCTTTGCGATTCAGCGCCAGCCACGGCAGTACGTCGGCGATCAGCTCCGGGCCGAAGGCCAACTGGCAACTCCAGTCCGGGTGCGGGCCGACCGGGCGTTCGTGGACGCGGCCCATTTTCAATGGAAACAATTGCGCGGCTTGCTCACACAACGTGCGCGCCTGATTGATGGTGCTGGCGTCGAAATAGACGTGGGCGTGGTAGCCCTTGATCGCTTGCATCTGAAACCCTCTGAATCGGTTCGAACCCTCGGCGTTGCCCGTATGTCACACGCCATACAAGGGATAACAAAAAGGATCAGCCATGAAAAATGCCGAAACCCCAACGGTGAAAGTGGTGCTCTATGGTGCCATGGCCAGCCTGGGTGGTGCGTTGATGGCTGAGTTGCTGCGCCGTCAGCATGAAGTCATCGCCATTCTCGACGATTTGACGGCGCTCGCGCCGCGACCGGGTTTGCGCACCAAAAGTGGCGACCTGTTCGATGTCGAGCGGGTCAATCAAAGCGTAGCGGGCAGCTCGGCGGTGATTTGCCTGCTGGACGCGCCGGGGTTGCCGTTCAGCAGCGATCACGTCGAACGCTCCATCGTGCTCGGCCCGGTTGAACAGGTGCTGGCGGTGGATGCGCTGGTCGATGGCCTGCAACTGGCCAATGTTTCGCGGCTGTTTCTGGTGGGCGACTTTGCCGTACTCGACGAGCCGGACCTGGATGATCGCCTGCAACGTCACGCCGCTGAGGAAATCCGCGAAGCGCTGCAAAGCAGTCCATTGCAGTGGACGCTGGTCAATGCGCCGCACGGCGTGGCCGGGCTGACGATTGAGCATTTCAGCCAGGTCGGCGGCAATCTGGAGCCGGGCCTGGCCGAACCGCTGGAGCGATTGAGTCGCGTGGCGGTGGGGATTGCCGATGAGCTGCGGTTGAATTTGCATGTGGGACAACATGTGAATTTTGTCGCGGCCAGCGAATAATCTCTACACGGCGATGGAGGGCAGTGCGAGTCCATTGAGTGATTCGGCGCTGCTCGCCTGTTCCGCCATCAACCAATCGACAAACTGCTGAATCAACGCCCCGCGCCGTTTGCGCTGCGGCAGCACCACGTAATAGCCCAACCGCGACAGCGTCGTTTCAGCAATCGGACGACACAACAAACCTTGGGTCAGCAAGTTATCCACAAGGTGCCGCCAGCCAATCGCCACCCCTTGGCCGCCAATCGCCGCTTGAATCAATAGCGTGTAATTATCGAAACGCAATTGCCCCGGCGCTGGCGGGGTGGTGATGCCCAACTCGCGAAACAACCCGCTCCAGTCGAACCAGTTACTGCTGTTTTCTCCGCGCAAATGCAGCAGCGGCAACTCCAGTAACGCGGGAGCGGGCAGGGGCGTCGGACGATCCTTGAGCAACTGCGGACTGCACACCGGGAACACTTCTTCGCTGAACAACCAGTGGCTTTCACCCTGTTTAAAACGGCCATCGCCAAACAGGATCGCCACGTCGATGTCGGTGCGCAGCATGTTGTGATTGCGCTCGCTGGTGACGAGGCTGACGTCGACGTGAGGATTGGCTTCGTGGAAGCGATGCAGCCGTGGCATCAGCCAATAGGCGGCGAAGGCGAAGTCAGTGGCGACTTGCAGGACCTCATGTTGCTGCTGTGCGCTGATTGCGCTCAATCCTGCGTCGATATTCTGCAAACCGAGGCTAACTTGCTCGAAAAGGATCGCACCGACCTCGGTGAGTTCAATGCCGCGATAGATGCGATCAAACAGGCGCGTACCGAGTTGTTCTTCCAACCGTTTGATCTGCTGACTGATCGCCGGTTGGGTGGTGCCGAGTTCAACCGACGCGGCGGTAAAACTGCGATGTCGCGCCGCCGCCTCGAACGCGCGCAACAGGTCGAGGGACAGATCACCCAAGGCTTCATACATAAGCGGTGCTTATCCTAGTCATTGCCCGACACGGGCTTTACCCGACACAGCATGGACTCCATGCTCGGTCGCAGCAATGTCGCATAAATATTCACTATGGAATGCCGCGATCACATGAAGCGCAAGAATATTCTTTTCATCATGGCCGATCAGATGGCCGCGCCAATGTTGCCGTTCTACGGCCCTTCGCCGATCAAACTGCCCAATCTCTCCCGCCTCGCCGAACAAGGCGTGGTGTTCGACGCCGCTTACTGCAACAGCCCATTGTGCGCGCCGTCGCGTTTCACCCTAGTCAGCGGTCAGTTGCCGAGCAAGATCGGCGCCTATGACAACGCCGCCGATTTCCCTGCCGATATCCCAACCTACGCCCACTACCTGCGTCGTCTCGGCTACCGAACTGCGCTGTCGGGCAAGATGCATTTCTGCGGCCCGGATCAGCTGCACGGTTACGAAGAACGCCTGACCAGTGACATCTATCCGGCCGATTACGGGTGGGCGGTGAACTGGGACGAGCCGGACGTGCGTCCGACCTGGTATCACAACATGTCGTCGGTATTGCAGGCCGGGCCGAGTGTGCGCACCAACCAACTCGATTTTGACGAAGAGGTGGTGTTCAAGGCGCAGCAATACTTGTTCGATCACATCCGCGAGGACGGTGATCAGCCGTTCTGCCTGACGGTGTCGATGACTCACCCGCACGACCCTTACACCATTCCCAAGGCATTCTGGGATTTGTACGACGATGCTGATATCCCTTTGCCTACAACCCCGGATCAACACGAACTCGACCCGCATTCGCAGCGTCTGCTCAAGGTTTATGACCTGTGGGATAAACCGCTGCCTGTGGATAAGATCCGTGACGCGCGTCGGGCGTATTTCGGCGCGTGCAGCTATATCGATGCCAACGTCGGCAAACTTCTGCAAACCCTCGAGGAAACCGGGCTGATCGATGACACCATCATCGTGTTCTCCGGTGACCACGGCGACATGCTCGGCGAGAAGGGCCTCTGGTACAAAATGCACTGGTACGAAATGGCCGCCCGTGTGCCGCTGTTGATCAGTGCGCCGGGCCAGTTCACTTCGGGCCGCGTCAGCGCTGCCGTATCGACCGCAGATCTGCTGCCGACTTTCGTTGAACTGGCCGGCGGCTCACTGGAACCGGGTCTGCCGTTGGATGGCCGCTCGCTGGTTTCACATCTGCAAGGGCAGGGCGGGCATGACGAAGTGTTCGGCGAATACATGGCCGAAGGCACCGTCAGTCCGTTGATGATGATCCGGCGCGGCGCCTACAAATTTATCTACAGTGAAAGCGACCCTTGCCTACTCTTCGATGTAAGCAACGATCCGCGCGAACTGGAGGAACTCAGTCAATCGCCGCAACATCGCCAGCTGTTCGACGATTTTCTCGCCGAGGCACGCGCTAAGTGGGACATTGCGACAATCCACCGGGAAGTTCTCGCCAGCCAGCGCCGCCGCCGTTTTGTCGCCGACGCGCTGACCATCGGCAAGCTGAAGAGCTGGGATCACCAGCCGCTGGTGGACGCCAGTCAGCAGTACATGCGCAACCATATCGACCTCGATGATCTGGAACGCAAAGCACGTTATCCACAACCCTGCCAAAATCAATAATGTTAAGGGGAAGTCCATGCGTAAGTTATCCACAGTAGTGACGGTTGGCCTGCTCGCCCTGAGCAGCGCGTCGGCATTCGCCGAGCAAAGTTGCGACACGGTGAAAATGGCCGACCCGGGCTGGAGCGACATTGCCGCGACCAACGCCATCACCGGGTTTCTGCTGAATGGCATGGGCTACAAAGCCAAGGTCGACACCCTCGCGGTGCCGATCACGTTTGGCGGCTTGAAGGATGGCCAGGTGGATGTGTTCCTGGGCAACTGGATGCCGGCGCAGCAGGGCTTCTACGACAAGTTCGTCGCCACCGGCGATGTCACGCAACTGGCGAAGAACCTCGACGGCACCGAATTCACCCTCGCCGTGCCGGATTACGTGTGGGACGCGGGTGTGCATAACTTCGCCGACCTGAACAAATTCGCCGACAAATTCGACAAGAAGATCTACGGCATCGGTTCGGGCGCGCCGGCGAATATCTCGCTGCAGGAAATCATCAAGAAGAACGATTTCGACATGGGCCAGTGGAAGCTGATCGAGTCCAGCGAACAGGCGATGCTCGCCGAAGTGTCGCGCGCGGTGAAGAAACAGAAATTCGTCACCTTCCTCGGCTGGACCCCGCACCCAATGAATGTGCAACTGAAGATGCATTACCTCAAGGGCGGCGAGAAATACTTCGGCGACACCGGCAGCGTGTTCACGCTGACGCGCAAGGGCTACGCCGAGGCGTGTCCGAATGTGGGTAAATTGCTGACCAATCTTTCGTTCACCCAGGAGATGGAGAACAGCATCATGGCTGAGGTGGTGAACAAGAAGGTCACCAATGCCGAGGCAGCCAAGGCGTGGATCAAGGCCAATCCGGCGGTGCTGGATAAGTGGCTGGATGGGGTGAAGACGGCTGACGGGAAGGATGCGTTGGCGGCAGTAAAAGCGAAGCTTTGATTTAGCGCGCACCGATCGTTCCCACGCTCCGCGTGGGAATGCCTCAACGGACGCTCCGCGTTCGGCTTTGAATGGGACGCGGAGCGTCCCGGGCTGCATTCCCACGCGGAGCGTGGGAACGATCAGCGTAACGGGCTGATACCCTAGCTAAAAATTTCAACCGCGAGGACCCATGGCCTTCCCCAGTCGCCGCTCACTCTTACCCTTCCTCACCTGGCTACCGCGGCAAACCCGCGCCAGCGTCGGACGGGATCTGATCGTCGGCTTCAGCGGTGCGATTCTCGCGTTACCCCAGTCGATTGCCTACGCGCTGATCGCCGGTCTCCCACCTGAATACGGCCTCTATGCCGCAATCATTCCGGTGTTGATCGCCTGTCTGTGGGGTTCATCGTGGCATTTGATCTGCGGCCCGACGGCGGCGATTTCGATCGTGCTCTATGCCAGCGTAAGTCCGTTGGCCGTGCCGGCGTCGCAGGATTACATCACGCTGATCCTGTTACTGACCTTCCTCGCCGGGATTTTCCAGTGGCTGCTTGGACTGCTGCGCTTCGGCGCGCTGGTGAATTTCGTCTCGCACTCGGTGGTGCTGGGGTTCACGCTCGGCGCGGCGGTGGTGATTGCCATCGGGCAATTGCCGAATCTGCTCGGGTTGGAGCTACCGGCGCAAGCCACGGCGCTGGCGAGTCTGATGGATCTTTTGCAACACCTGCGGGCTGTGGATAAACCCTCGTTGGTGCTTGGCGTGGCCACAGTGGTGGTCGGCGTGGTGCTGAAACAACTGCTGCCGCGCTGGCCGACGCTGTTGATCACGTTGATGCTGGCAAGCTTGCTGGTGTGGCTGTGGCCGGCGATGTTCGGCCATGTGCATCTGGTCAGCGCATTCGTCGGACGCTTGCCGCCGTTCAGTGCGTTGCCGCTGGACCTGGATTTGATCCTGCGCCTGCTGCCGAGCGCCGTGGCGGTGGGCATGCTCGGGCTGGTCACCAGCCTGTCGATTGCGCGCTCGATTTCGGCGCGCTCGCAGCAGTTGCTCGATGCCAATCAGGAAGTCCGCGCGCAAGGCTTGTCGAATATTGTCGGGGCATTCTTTTCCGGGTCGTTGTCAGCGGGATCGTTTACTCGTTCCGGTCTAAGTTACGAGGCGGGTGCTTGCTCGCCATTGGCCGGGATTTTTTCGGCGATCTGGGTGGCGTTGTTTGCGATTTTCGGCGCCGGGCTGATTTCGCATATTCCGATTCCCTCCATGGCCGGCAGCATTCTGTTGATCGCCTGGGGCTTGGTCGATCATCGCGGCATTCGCTCATTGCTGCGGGTCAGCCGCGCCGAGTTCGTGGTGATGGCGCTGACGTGCCTCGCGACGTTGTTGCTGGAATTGCAGACGGCAATTTATGCCGGGGTGCTGGCGTCGCTGTTCTTCTACCTCAAGCGCACCTCGCAACCGCGCGTGCAACATTGGCGCGACGGTGAGGACGATGTTTTACGGGTCGGCGGTTCGATCTTTTTCGGCGCCAGCCATTACCTGCAAGTGCGCCTGCAACGGATGCACGGCGCGCGGGTGGTGATCGAGGCGCAGCAGATCAACTTCATCGATTATTCGGGGGTGGAGATGCTGCATCAGGAGGCGCGGCGGTTGTTGAGTCAGGATCGCAGTTTGACGCTGCGCGGGGCGCGGCCGCAGGTGGTGGAGGAATTGAGGAAGCTTGAGGGGCCGGAGAAATGTCCGATCCGGTTTGAGGATTGATCCAGGATCGAGGTAATTCTGTGGGAGCGAGCCTGCTCGCGAAGACTGCGGCACATCCAACATTAATGTGTCATACAGACCGCACTCGCGAGCAGGCTCGCTCCCACAGGGTTATTTATTGGGCCAGCTGGCGCCGAAGTTCGGCGAGCACTGGCGCAGTATCGGGACGCACCCCGCGCCACAGATAAAACGCCTCGGCCGCTTGCTCAGCCAGCATTCCCAACCCATCCATCGACACCGCCGCGCCATGCTCGCTGGCCCAGCGGCAGAACGCGGTCGGTTCCTTGCCATACATCATGTCGTAGCAAAGTGTTTTACCCGGCTCGATCAGGCTCGGCGCAATCGGCGGTACGTCGCCGGTGAGGCTCGCCGACGTGGCATTGATGATCACGTCCACCGGCTCGCGTAACCAGTCGAAACCACTGGCCGACACCGGCCCCAGATCGCAGAACAATTCGGCCAGTAACTCAGCCTTGTCCACCGTGCGATTGGCGATGATCACCGACGCCGGGTTCTCCGCCAACAACGGTTCGAGCGCCCCACGCACTGCACCGCCAGCACCCAGCAGCAGGATGCGTTTGCCGGTCAGGCTGAACCCGGCGTTCACCGTCAGATCCCGCACTAGCCCGGCGCCGTCGGTGTTGTCACCGAGCAGCGAGCCGTCGGCCAATTTGCTCAAGGTGTTCACCGCGCCGGCGCGTTCTGCGCGGGCAGTCAGGCTGTTGGCCAATCGATAGGCGTCTTCCTTGAACGGCACGGTGACGTTGGCGCCGCGACCTTCCTGGAAAAACGCCGTGGCGCAGCCGGAAAAATCGTCGAGCGGCGCCAGCAGGGTGCTGTAGTCGAGGCTCTGACCGGTCTGCTCAGCGAACAGTTTGTGAATCATCGGCGACTTGCTATGGCCAATCGGGTTACCGAAAACGACGTAACGATCCATCAGAAATCCTCAGGCCTCGGCCAGCCAGTCGCGGTCTTGCAGGAAGTACTCGGTCAGGCGCGCTTCTTCGCTACCCGGCTCGGCTTTCCAGTCGTAGCCCCAGCGCACTTGCGGCGGCAGCGACATCAGAATCGATTCGGTACGCCCGCCCGATTGCAGGCCGAACAGCGTGCCACGGTCATAGACCAGGTTGAATTCGACGTAGCGGCCACGGCGGAATTCCTGGAATTCACGCTGCTGCGCGGTGAACGCATCGTTCTTGCGGCGCTGCACGATCGGCAGATACGCATCGATGTAGGCGTCGCCGATGGCGCGCATGAAGGCGAAGCTGGTGTCGAAGTCCCACTCGTTCAGGTCATCGAAGAACAGGCCGCCGATGCCGCGCGGCTCGTGGCGATGCTTGATGTGGAAGTAGGTGTCGCACCAGGCTTTGTAGCGCGGATAGATATCCGGCCCGAACGGCGCGCAGGCCTGTTCGGCGACGCGGTGCCAATGGATGCAGTCTTCTTCGTTGCCGTAATACGGGGTCAGGTCGAAGCCACCGCCGAACCACCAGACCGGCTCTTCACCTTCTTTCTCCGCGATGAAAAAACGCACGTTGGCGTGGGACGTTGGCACATGCGGGTTGTGCGGATGGATCACCAGCGACACGCCGAGGGCCTCGAAACCGCGACCGGTCAATTCCGGGCGATGGGCGCTGGCCGACGGTGGCAGTCCACTGCCGAAGACGTGGGAGAAGTTGACGCCACCCTTTTCGATCAGCGTGCCGTTCTCGATCACGCGGGTGCGACCGCCACCGCCCGCCGGCCGGGTCCAGGCGTCTTCGACGAAGCGCGTGCCGCCGTCTTCGAGTTCGAGTACGGCGCAGATGCGGTCTTGCAGGTCGAGCAGATAGGCCTTTACGGCGTCGGTGCGGGTCGTCATGGCTTCACCTTGAATCGGGCGGCGCCCCGCAGGCGGGCGACGCAAATGGGCGCGTAGCATACCACCGCAGACTAACGCGCCGCAGTTGACGAAGATCAAGCATGGGAGTTGGATAGGGGGCTCACGAAAGACCCAAGGAGAGCAGGCAGATGGCAAAGCGTATCCAGTTCCGCGCCCACGGCGGCCCCGAAGTGCTCGAATATGTTGACTACGAACCCGCCGCGCCGGGCCCCAATCAAGTGCGCGTGGCCAACAAGGCGATCGGCCTGAACTTCATCGACACCTATTTCCGCAGCGGTCTGTACGCGCCGCCGGCCCTGCCATCCGGCCTCGGTGCCGAAGGTGCCGGCGTGGTCGATGCAGTCGGCAGCGGCGTGACCCGCTTCAAGGTCGGTGATCGCGTGGCCTACGGCAGCGGCCCTTTGGGCGCTTACAGCGAACAGCATGTGCTGCCCGAGGCGAATCTGGTGCACCTGCCGGATGAAATCAGTTTCGAAACCGCTGCCGGCGTGATGCTCAAGGGCCTCACCGTGCAGTACCTGCTGCGCCAGACCTATGAGCTGAAAGGTGGCGAAACCATTCTGTTCCACGCCGCGGCCGGTGGCGTCGGGTCGCTGGCCTGCCAATGGGCCAAGGCCTTGGGCGTGAAGTTGATCGGCACCGTCAGCTCGAAAGAGAAGGCTGAACTGGCCAAGGCCAACGGCGCTTGGGCGACCATCGATTACAGCCACGAAAACGTTGCCGAGCGTGTACTGGCGCTGACTGACGGCAAGAAAGTCCCCGTGGTTTACGACGGTGTTGGTAAAGACACGTGGCTGACGTCGCTGGACAGCGTTTCGCCGCGCGGTCTGGTGGTGAGTTTTGGTAACGCGTCAGGCGCGGTGGACGGGGTGAATCTGGGGATTCTCTCGGCGAAAGGCTCGCTGTACGTCACCCGGCCGACCCTGGCGACTTATGCCAACAATGCCGAGAACCTGCAGCGGATGGCCGATGAGCTGTTCGAGATGATCATCAGCGGCAAGTTGAAGGTGGATATCAGCCAGCGCTATTCGTTGGCTGAGGCGGCGAAGGCGCAGACCGAGTTGTCGGCGCGACGCACCACAGGTTCGACCATTCTGTTGCCTTGACCGGCCCCATCGCGAGCAGGCTCACTCCTACAAGGGAACGCATTCCAAATGTAGGAGTGAGCCTGCTCGCGATGGGAGCAACTCGGTTCTAAGCCGGGCGCACGACATTTCCGGTAGCCAAATCACGAATCAGGCTAGGATTTTTGCGCCCACCCAATTCCCCGCCCAGCACCAGATCAATCTGCCCGCGGAAATACTGCTCGACGCGCAACCGCGTGCGTGCTGCCGGACGTCCTTGCGGGTTGGCCGAGGTCGAAATCAGCGGCCCGACCATCGAGCACAGATCACGCACCTGCGGATGATCGCTGACGCGCAGCGCCACGGTGTCGTGCATGCCAGTGACCCATTCCGGCAACAAGCCCTGATGCGGCACCAGCCAGGTGTTCGGCCCCGGCCAGGTGCTGGCCATGCGGTCGAGCCACTCTTGCGGGAAGTCTTCGAACAGGAAGTCGAACTGGCGAATATTGTCGGCGACCAGAATCAGCCCTTTGACCACCGAGCGATTCTTGATCGCCAGCAGTCGATCAACCGCTTCTTCGTTCCACGGGTCGCAACCCAGCCCCCAGACGGCTTCGGTTGGATAGGCAATCACCGCTCCGGCGCGAATTTCTCGTGCGGCTTGTTGCACACGCCAACTGTTGACCATGAAAAAACTCTCCACAAACAGGTTTCGCGCAGTTTACCGATCTTCCTTGTAAAACCTAGCGCGTCCTGGCCAACCAGCGACCGTTTTCGCACACCGCCCGGCCGTCCATTTCCAGTTCGGTCAGGGCGGCCAATACTTTTGGCAACGCCCAACCGCTGCTGTCGGCCAAGCCTTCGCTGCTATGCGGCGCGGCGTGGAGCAGGGCCAGCAAGGGATGATCGGTTTTTGCCGTGTCTGTGGAAAAAGGTAAATGCTGCCAGCCGCGCAGCGCTTCGAGGATGTGTTCGATGGTTTCTACCAACACCGCGCCGTCGCGAATCAACTGATGACAACCGCGCGCGCCGGGATGATGGATCGAGCCAGGAATCGCGTAAACCTCGCGCCCCTGTTCCGCCGCCAGCCGTGCGGTAATCAATGAACCACTGGCGACACTGGCCTCGACCACCAGCACGCCGAGAGACAAACCGCTGATGATCCGGTTGCGCCGGGGGAAGTTGCTCGGCGTCGGCCCGGCATCCAGCGGAAACTCTGAAACCACCGCGCTGCCCGACGCGATCATCGCGTCTGCCAAGCGCCGATTGCGCTGTGGATAAAAGTTTTCCAGCCCGGTGCCCAGCACACCGACAGTCAAGCCGCCAACGTCCAGCGCGGCTTGATGCGCGGCGGCATCAATGCCCAGCGCCAAACCACTGTTAATCACAAAACCCGCTCCGGCCAGGCTGCGGGAAAACGCGCTCGCCGTGTCCATGCCCGGACGCGATGCACGGCGGCTACCGACCATCGCCAGTTGTGGATTTTCCAGAATCAGCGGATCGCCAGCGACAAACAGCAACGGCGGCGGATCGGGAATCTGCGCCAGCAGTGCCGGGTAATCCGGCTGATCCCACATCAGCAAATGTTGATCCGGACGCTCTAGCCAGCGCATTGCGTGGCTGGCGCCATCGCGCACTTCAGGGCATCGGCGCGCGTCGGCACTCGACGCTGGAATCCCCAGCGAACGCCAGGCACTGGCCGGCGCGCTGATGGCTTTTGACGCCGAGCCAAAGGCTTCGAGCAATTTGGTAAAACGTTTCGGGCCGATTTCTGGCAGGCGGTGCAGGCGCAGGCGCGCTTCCAGTTCTGCCGGGGATACCGGCGTACAGGCAGACATCATCATGGATCATCCTTGACCGTTATAAGCCCCGAACCATTCGGAACAAGCTGTGGATAACTCTGTTGGTAACTTGTGAAGCTTGCTTACGGATTTCGCACCTTGTCGAGCACCGCCAGCGAGCGTGAGGCGTTAAGAACGAGGCCGTAACTGAGTTTGTCGTAGGTGCGGAACACCATCAGCAAACCGGCGCGTTCATCGGGAATCTTCAATGGCTGGCCGGTGACGCGGTCGCGCACGGTTTCGCCGGTTTTCATCACCACCAGCACGTTGCCTTCAGCCAGACCATCGCGTTTGCCCTTGTTCAAGGTGACCACGTCCATCACCCCAATCTGCGTGACACCGCGCGGCACGTCGATGATCACGCCGTTGATCTTGCTGGTCGGTGCGCTGGGCATGAAGGTCGAGTTGATCGAACGCTCTTCGCCACTGAACAAGCGATCGCCGAGGCGCACTTCCTGGGTGGTGCGTTGCAGGGCGAGGGTGGCGACGTCGCCTTCGGTCGCGACAATTTCACCGCCGCCGATGTCGTCGGCGTTGATCCCGAGAAACTCCTTGGTCTCCGGATCGGTGTAAACCTTGCCCTGACGGAAGATGCCGTAGACCGGTTGATTCGGGTCGAAATGGCCGCGCGCGAAGATGCGGTCACCGGTGCCGCTGAGGACGCGCTCGGCATCGCCGGCGACGATATACGGCGCCTTGTCGAAGTCTTCGGCCTTGTCGACGATGCGGTTGCTCAGCAGAAAACTGTTGATCGATTTCAGCGGAATGCTCGGAATCGCCTCGGCCACCGGGCTGGTGCGGATCCGTGGCGAGAGCTTGATGGTGCCCCGCGACGCGCCGCGATTGAGCATCAGTTGGGGCTGGCCGTTGACGTAGCTGAGGGTCAGCGTGTCGCCGGGGTAGATCAGATTGGGGTTTTCGATCTGCGGATTGGCCCGCCACAGTTGCGGCCACTGCCAGGGCTCGCGCAGGTATTTGCCGGATATGTCCCAGAGTGTGTCCCCCGAAACCACCGTGTATTGCTGTGGAAAATCGTCCCTGAGTTGCACTTGCCCTTGCGCCACGCCAGCCGAAGCCAACAGCAGCAGGGCGAGTAGTGTTTTCCTCATGCAGTGAATCCCTTTATCATGTGCATTCGCGTGAACCGTCAGAGCCCCCGTGGCTCGCTTGTGCAAAATGCACAAGCTACGCTTCACAACGGTAGCCTGCATCTTCGGACCTGCCAGGCCATCGCCCGACTTTACTCAACGTGTGCAGCAATCAAAGCCTATGGCCATTTTAAACATCCTCGAATTCCCGGACCCGCGTCTGCGCACTATCGCCAAGCCTGTGGCTGTAGTGGACGACGAAGTGCGTCAGTTGGTCGATGACATGTTTGAAACAATGTATGAAGCGCCGGGCATCGGCCTTGCCGCGACCCAGGTCAACGTGCACAAACGTATCGTCGTGATGGACCTTTCCGAAGACCGCACCGAGCCACGGGTGTTCATCAACCCTGAGTTCGAATCGCTGACCGACGAAATGGATCAATACCAGGAAGGCTGCCTGTCGGTACCGGGTTTCTACGAAAACGTCGACCGCCCGCAGAAGGTCAAGATCAAAGCGCTGGACCGCGACGGCAAGCCCTATGAGCTGATCGCCGAAGGCCTGCTCGCGGTGTGCATCCAGCACGAATGCGACCACCTCAACGGCAAATTGTTCGTCGATTACCTGTCCACGCTCAAACGCGACCGGATCAAGAAGAAACTGGAAAAGCAGCACCGCCAGAACGCTTGATGCCCCTCTTCAAAGGCTTGCTGCGGCAAGCCTTTTTCTTTTTATGAGACTCCCTTCATGACTGAGCCACTGCGCATCGTTTTTGCCGGCACCCCGGAATTCGCCGCCGAACACCTCAAGGCCCTGTTGAGCAGCCCTTACGAGATCGTTGCGGTCTACACCCAACCGGATCGTCCGGCCGGTCGCGGGCAAAAACTGATGCCGAGCCCGGTCAAACAGTTAGCGTTGGAAAATAATATCCAGGTGTTGCAGCCGCCGACGTTGCGCAACCCTGACGCGCAAGCTGAACTGGCCGCTCTGAAGCCGGATTTGCTGGTGGTGGTCGCCTATGGCCTGATCCTGCCGCAAGTGGTGCTGGATATTCCGCGTCTGGGCTGCATCAACAGCCACGCCTCGTTGCTGCCACGCTGGCGCGGAGCGGCGCCAATTCAACGCGCCGTGGAACACGGTGACGCGGAAAGCGGCGTGACCGTGATGCGCATGGAAGCCGGCCTCGACACCGGACCGATGCTGCTCAAAGTCGTCACCCCGATCAGCGCTGAAGACACCGGCGGCAGCCTGCACGATCGCCTCGCCGAAATGGGCCCGCCAGCCGTGGTGCAAGCGATTGCCGGTCTGGCCGCTGGCACGCTGGAAGGCGAAGTGCAGAACGACGAGCTCGCCACTTACGCGCACAAACTGAACAAAGACGAAGCACGCATCGACTGGAGCCGTCCGGCGGTTGAACTGGAGCGTCTGGTGCGCGCCTTCAATCCATGGCCGATCACCCACAGCACCCTTAACGGTGAAGCGCTGAAAGTGCTGGCCGCGACACTCGCCGAAGGCCACGGCGCGCCGGGCACGATCCTCAGCGCCAGCAAGGACGGCCTGGTCGTCGCGTGCGGCGAACAAGCGCTGTGCCTGACTCGCCTGCAACTGCCCGGCGGCAAAGCGCTGAACTTCAGCGATCTGTTCAACAGCCGTCGCGAGAAATTCGCCGTCGGCACGGTGCTTGGCGCAGCGGTGGACGCGCAATGAATCCGCGTCTGGCCGCCGCCAAGGCACTCGCCGCCGTGCTCAGCGGCAAAGCCTCGCTGAACAGCTCCCTGCCGACGCAACTGGACAAGGTCGAGGATCGCGATCGCGGTTTCACTCAGGACCTGGCGTTCGGCACCGCGCGCTGGCAGCCACGTCTTTCGGCGCTGGCTGAAAAGCTGCTGCAGAAACCGTTCAAGGCTGCCGACGCCGATGTTGAAGCGCTGCTGCTGGTCGGTCTCTACCAATTGCTCTACACCCGCGTGCCGGCCCACGCCGCCATCGGCGAAACCGTCGGTTGCGCCGACAAGCTGAAAAAGCCTTGGGCCAAAGGTTTGCTCAACGCGGTGCTGCGTAATGCCCAGCGTGAGAGCGAAACGATTTTCGCCGAGCTGGAACGTGACCCGGTGGTGCGCACCGCTCACCCGCGCTGGCTGCAAAAATCCCTGAAGGCGTTCTGGCCGGAGCAGTGGGAAGCCATCTGCGAGGCGAACAACGCGCATCCGCCGATGATTCTGCGGGTCAACCGCCGCCATCACAGCCGCGACGCCTACCTCGGCTTGCTGACTGAGGCCGAGATTGCCGCGACGCCGTGCGTGTACAGCCGCGACGGCATCATTCTTGAGGCCGCCGCCGACGTGCGCAGCCTGCCGGGTTTTGCCGAAGGCTGGATCAGCGTGCAGGACGAAGCCGCGCAACTGGCCGCCGACTTGCTCGATCTGGCGCCGGGCCAACGCGTGCTCGACGCCTGCTGCGCCCCCGGCGGCAAGACTTGCCACATCCTCGAAGCCGAACCGGCGCTGGCCGGCGTAGTAGCGGTGGATCTGGAAGCCAAACGACTGGTGCGCGTTAAGGAAAACCTTGAGCGCCTCGGGCTCGACGCTGAACTGATCGCCGCTGATGGTCGCGATATCGAGAAATGGTGGGACGGCAAATCGTTCCAGCGCATCCTCCTCGACGCACCGTGCTCGGCCACCGGGGTGATCCGTCGCCATCCGGACATCAAACTGACCCGTCAGCCGGACGACATCGTCGCCCTCGCGCAACTGCAAGGCGAGCTGCTCGACGCGATGTGGAAAACCCTCGAAGTCGGCGGCATCCTGCTGTACGCGACCTGCTCGACCCTGCCGACCGAGAACACCGAAGTCATCGCCGCGTTCCTTGAGCGCACCCCCGGTGCCCGCGAGCTGGATCTGGCGACCAGTGCCGGGATCAAACAGCCCCATGGTCGCCAATTGCTGGCCCAGCAGGGCGGGCATGACGGGTTCTACTACGCCAAGCTGATCAAGATCGCTGCCGCGCGCGGCTAAACGGATTCAACGGAGTGACTGGATGAAAATCATCATCCTCGGTGCGGGACAGGTCGGCGGTTCGCTGGCCGAGCATTTGGCCAGCGAGGCCAACGACATCACGGTGGTCGACACCGACGGCGAACGCCTGCGTGACCTCGGCGACCGTCTCGACATCCGCACCGTGCAGGGCCGTGGCTCGCTGCCGTCGGTGCTGCGTCAGGCCGGCGCCGACGACGCCGATATGCTCGTCGCGGTGACCAACAGCGACGAGACCAACATGGTCGCCTGCCAGGTCGCCCACACGCTGTTCCACACCCCTACCAAGATCGCCCGGGTGCGCGAAGCGTCCTACCTCCATCGCGAGGAGCAACTGTTCCAGAACGAAGCGATTCCGGTCGACGTGCTGATCAGCCCCGAGCAAGTGGTGACCAACTACATCAAGCGCCTGATCCAGCATCCGGGCGCGTTGCAGGTGATCGACTTCGCCGAAGGCGCGGCGCAACTGGTGGCGGTGCGCGCCTATTACGGTGGGCCGTTGGTCGGTCAGCAACTGCGTCAGTTGCGCGAACACATGCCGAATGTCGAAACCCGCGTGGCCGCGATTTTTCGCCGCGACCGGCCGATCCTGCCCCAGGGCGACACGGTGATCGAGGCCGACGACGAAGTCTTCTTCATCGCCGCCCGTGAGAATATTCGCGCGGTGATGAGCGAAATGCGCCGTCTCGACGAAACCTACAAGCGCATCGTCATTGCGGGCGGCGGGCAAATCGGCGAGCGACTGGCCGAGGCCATCGAAAGCCGTTATCAGGTGAAGATCATCGAGATGAATCCGGCGCGTTGCCGCTATCTCTCCGACACCCTCGACAGCACCGTGGTGTTGCAGGGCAGTGCGTCCGACCGTGATCTGCTGCTGGAAGAGAACATCGCCGACGCCGACATTTTCCTCGCCCTGACCAACGATGACGAAGCCAATATCATGTCGTCGCTGCTGGCGAAACGGCTGGGTGCGAAGAAAGTCATGACGATCATCAACAACCCGGCCTACGTGGACTTGATCCAAGGCGGTGACATCGACATCGCCATCAGCCCGCAACTGGCGACCATCGGTACGCTGCTGGCCCACGTGCGCCGTGGCGATATCGTCAGCGTGCACTCACTGCGGCGCGGTGCGGCGGAGGCCATCGAGGCGATTGCCCACGGTGATGCGAAGTCGAGCAAGGTCATCGGCAAACCGATCGAGAAAATCGGCTTGCCGCCGGGTACCACCATTGGCGCGGTGATCCGCAACGAACAAGTGATCATCGCCCACGACCACACGGTGATCGAAGCGGGCGACCATGTGATTCTGTTCCTTGTGGATAAAAAGCATATTCGCGATGTGGAGAAGCTGTTTCATGTGGGGTTGAGCTTTTTCTGAGGTTGATCGTTCCCACGCTCCGCGTGGGAATGCAGCCCGGGACGCTCCGCGTCCCAAGAGCGGACGCAGAGCGTCCATTGAGGCATTCCCACGCAGAGCGTGGGAACGATCAGACTGAAGCGAGGGTGCAAAAAATGCTCGAATCCCTGGAAAAAATGCTCGCCAAGGGTGTGGATAACTCATTGCTGCGCTTCGGCCTGGGCAAGGGCTATCTGGATCTTGGCGAAAACGCCATAGCCGCCGAACACTTCCAGCGCTGTGTCGGTTTCGATCCAAAGTATTCAGCAGCGTGGAAACTCTTGGGCAAGGCGCATCTGGCGCTGGGCGATCATGCTGCCGCGCGTCAAGCCTGGGAACAGGGTCTGGAAGCCGCCCGCGCCCATGGCGACAAGCAGGCCGAGAAAGAAATGACGGTGTTCTTGAAGAAGCTCGATCGTCAGGCGCCGTAACGGTTCACAAATACCTCAGGCCAATACCTTCGGCATCCACCGTCACCACTTCCATCCGTACCCGCGGCGCGCCTGTGGGTAAATCCTGCACTTGGCCGTAAACCACTGCGCCTTTGTGCAAAGAAGCCAAAACCGGATGCTGCACAAAAACCCCGGTGGGCGACAGATTACGCGTCTGCCCCAGGCATTCGCCAAAGCTGTCGTGGGTGATCTTGATGCGGAAGGATTTGCGTTGTTCGGACATCTTCTTGCGCCCTTTGATGAACGGTTGTGGATAACCTCGCCAATGAGGTTATCCACAGATCATGCCAATCAGCTCAATACCAGCGCTCTTCGCCCGGCGGACGCTTTTTGAAGCGTTTCATGCTCCACATGTATTGGCTCGGATACGCCGCGACATAACGCTCGACGACTTTGCTCATCGCTGCGCAGGATTCGGCAGTATCGGTGCTGTACATGGCTTCGGGTGCCGCTTCGAGGATGACTTTGTAGCCAGAACCGTCGGGCAGGCGCAGCGCATGCAGGAACACGCCGACGGCTTTGCCGCCGGCGAGCATGTTCGGCACGAATTTGCTGGTCAGCGCTTGAGTGGCAAAGAACGGCACGAAGATCCCGGCGGATTCGGCCGGTTCCGGGTCAGCGGGAATGCCCACTGCACCACCTTTGCGCACTTCCTTGATCACGCTGAGGATGCCTTCCTTGGTGGAGGCGGCGACCTTGTTGCCCAGTTGCACGCGCTGTTTGCGCAGCAATTCGTCCACAGCTTTAAGCTTTGGCGGGCGATAGAAAATGATCGGTTTGCACTGGCTGCAATAGAAGTGGTTGAGCACTTCCCAGTTGCCGAGGTGGCTGGTGATGCCGACCACGCCTTTGCCCGAGGCCAAAGCGTCTTTCAGCACGTCGAGGCCTTCGACTTCGCGCACCAGATCGATCGAACGCTGCGCCGGCCAGATCCACGCGCAGGCGCTTTCGGTCAGCGACTTGCCGATGTCTTTCAGGCTCTGCCCGACCAGACGCTCACGCTCGGCCGGATCCATCTGTGGAAAACATTTGGCGAGGTTGATCCGCACCACGTCGCGGGAGCGGTTAGGGGTTTTCCACATGATCCAGCCGATCGCCGAACCCACGGCCTGCACGGCCCGCCATGGCAGCAAGGCAAACAGCCGCAGAGCGCCTACCAGCAAGGCGCCTTTAAACTTTTCCACAGGTCACTCCTGATCTTGTGCGGTGCGCGAGGCGGCCATTCTAACCGCCGTTGACGAGCTGCGCGTAGCGGTCGCAGTCCTGGGTGTGGTCCATGACCATGCCCGAGGCCTGCATCAGCGCGTAGCAGATGGTCGGTCCGACGAACGTGAACCCGGCCTTTTTCAGGGCTTTGCTCATCGCCAGCGCTTCGGGGGTGATCGCCGGGACTTCGCTGCGATCCTTGAAATGATTGATGATCGGTTGGTCGTTGACGAACGACCAGAGGAACGCCACCGGATCCTCCAGCGCCAGCCAGGCCTGGGCATTGCGGCGGGCGGCGTTGAGTTTAAGGCGGTTGCGGATGATCCCCGGATCGAGCATCAATTCGTCGATTTCGGCGTCGCTCATCTGCGCCACGCGCTGTACGTCAAAGCCGAACAACACCTCGCGATAACGCTCGCGTTTGCGCAGCACGGTGATCCAGGACAGCCCGGCCTGGAACCCTTCGAGCAAAAGCAACTCGAACAAACCCTGCGCATCGCGTAGCGGCGTGCCCCACTCCTGGTCGTGATAAGCCATGTACAGCGGATCTTCGGTACACCAAAAGCAGCGTGGCATAAGGCTCCAGGGGGCGTGCGCAGCAATGAATCGGGTATACTCCCGCTCTTTAAATCGCAGCCCAAGAAACAGGTGAATTTCGTGAGCCAGCCTACGCCAGCCGTGCGTACCTTCCAAGACTTGATCCTCGCGCTCCAGCAATACTGGGCCGAGCAAGGTTGCGTGGTACTTCAGCCCTACGATATGGAAGTAGGCGCCGGCACTTTCCACACCGCGACCTTCCTCCGTGCCATCGGCCCGGAAACCTGGAACGCCGCTTACGTGCAGCCAAGCCGCCGTCCGACTGACGGCCGTTACGGCGAAAACCCGAACCGTCTGCAGCACTACTATCAGTTCCAGGTCGTGCTCAAGCCGAACCCGGACAACTTCCAGGAACTGTACCTGGGCTCGCTCAAGCATGTCGGCCTGGACCCGCTGGTCCACGACATCCGCTTCGTCGAAGACAACTGGGAATCGCCGACCCTCGGCGCCTGGGGTCTGGGCTGGGAAGTCTGGCTGAACGGTATGGAAGTGACCCAGTTCACTTACTTCCAGCAGGCGGGCGGCATCGAATGCTACCCGGTGACCGGCGAGATCACTTACGGTCTTGAGCGTCTGGCCATGTACCTGCAAGGCGTGGACTCGGTCTACGACCTGGTCTGGGCTGACGGCCCGATGGGCAAAGTCACCTACGGCGACGTGTTCCACCAGAACGAAGTGGAGCAGTCCACTTACAACTTCGAACACGCCAACGTCGACAAACTGTTCGAATTGTTCGACTTCTATGAAAGCGAAGCCAAGCGCCTGATCGAACTCGACCAGCCGCTGCCGTTGCCGAGCTACGAAATGGTGCTGAAGGCGTCGCACACCTTCAACCTGCTGGATGCGCGCCGGGCGATCTCGGTGACCGCGCGTCAGCAATACATTTTGCGCGTACGCACCTTGGCGCGTTCCGTTGCGCAAGCCTACCTGCTGGCGCGCGCCAAGCTGGGCTTCCCGATGGCGACCCCGGACCTGCGTGACGAAGTACTGGCCAAGCTGGAGGCTGCACAATGAGTGCGCAAGATTTTCTGGTTGAACTGGGCACCGAAGAACTGCCACCGAAAGCCCTGAACACCTTGGCTGAGGCGTTCCTCGCCGGTATCGACAAGGGCCTGCAAGCCGCTGGCTTGAGCTACGAGACTAAAACCGTCTACGCCGCGCCGCGTCGTCTGGCTGTGCTGATCACCGCGCTGGCCACCCAGCAACCGGATCGCAGCATCAACCTCGACGGCCCGCCACGTCAGGCGGCGTTCGACGCTGAAGGCAATCCTACGCAAGCAGCTCTGGGCTTTGCCAAGAAGTGCGGCGTCGATATAAGCGAAATCGATCAGAGCGGCCCGAAACTGCGCTACAGCCAGAGCATCGCCGGCAAGCCGACCGCGAGCCTGCTGCCGACCATCGTCGAAGATTCGCTGAACGACCTGCCAATCCCGAAACGCATGCGTTGGGGTGCGCGCAAGGAAGAGTTCGTGCGTCCGACCCAGTGGCTGGTGATGCTGCTCGGTGACCAGGTCATCGACTGCACCATCCTCGCGCAGAAGGCTGGCCGTGATTCCCGTGGTCACCGCTTCCATCACCCGCAAAGCGTGCGCATCGGTTCGCCGTCGAGCTACCTGGCTGACCTGCGTGCCGCTTATGTATTGGCCGATGCCAACGAACGTCGCGAGATCATCAGCAAGCGCACCGAGGAGCTGGCCACCCGTCAGGAAGGCACGGCCATCGTGCCGCCGGCGCTTCTCGACGAAGTGACTGCGCTGGTTGAATGGCCGGTGCCGCTGGTGTGCTCGTTCGAGGAACGCTTCCTCGACGTGCCGCAAGAAGCGCTGATCACCACCATGCAGGACAACCAGAAGTACTTCTGCCTGCTGGATGCCGACGGCAAGTTGCTGCCACGGTTCATCACTGTGGCCAACATCGAAAGCAAAGACCCGCAGCAGATCATCGCCGGTAACGAGAAAGTGGTTCGCCCACGCCTGACCGACGCCGAGTTCTTCTTCAAGCAAGACAAGAAGCAGAAACTCGAAGACTTCAACCTGCGCCTGCAGAACGTGGTGTTCCAGGAAAAACTCGGCAGCGTCTACGACAAGGCCGAACGCGTATCGAAACTGGCTGCGTACATTGCCGCACGCATTGGCGGCAATGCCTCGTGGGCTGCCCGTGCAGGCCTGCTGTCGAAGTGCGACCTGGCCACCGAAATGGTCGGCGAGTTCCCGGAGATGCAAGGTGTCGCCGGTTACTACTACGCCCTCAATGACGGTGAGCCGGAAGACGTCGCGCTGGCGCTGAACGAGCAGTACATGCCACGCGGTGCCGGTGCAGAACTGCCGGCGACCCTGACCGGTGCCGCCGTTGCGATCGCTGACAAGCTCGACACCCTGGTCGGTATCTTCGGTATCGGCATGCTGCCAACCGGTAGCAAAGACCCGTATGCCCTGCGCCGTGCGGCACTCGGTGTGCTGCGCATCCTGATCGAGAAAAAACTCGATCTGGACCTGAACGACGCCGTGGCTTTCGCGGTGAACGCGTTCGGTGCCAAGGTCAAGGCTGCCGGCCTCAACGAAGCGGTGCTGGAATTCATCTTCGACCGTCTGCGTGCGCGTTACGAAGACGAAGGCGTTGAAGTGGCCACTTACCTGTCGGTACGTGCCCTGAAGCCGGGTTCGGCGCTGGACTTCGATCAGCGTGTGCAAGCGGTTCAGGCCTTCCGCAAACTGCCGGAAGCGGCAGCGCTGGCGGCGGTGAACAAGCGCGTGTCGAACCTGTTGAGCAAAGTCGAAGGTTCGGTGCCGACCGAGGTGCAAGCCAAGTACTTCGACAACGCCAACGAATTCTCGCTGTACTCGGCGATCCAGCAAGCGGATCAGGCTGTACAGCCGATGGCTGCGGCGCGTCAGTACAACGAATCGCTGGCACGCTTGGCTGCATTGCGTGAGCCGGTGGATGCGTTCTTCGACGCGGTGATGGTCAATGCCGACGATGCCAATGTGCGGGCCAACCGTTACGCGCTGCTGGCGCGTCTGCGTGGCCTGTTCCTCGGTGTTGCCGACATTTCGCTGCTGGGTTGAGGGATTGCTGTTGAAACTGCTGATTCTCGATCGGGACGGAGTGATCAATTACGACTCCGACGCTTACATCAAGTCAGTGGCGGAGTGGGTTCCGTTACCCGGCTCGATCGAAGCGATTGCGCAGTTGAGCAAGGCCGGCTGGACGGTGGCGGTGGCCACCAACCAGTCGGGCATTGCTCGCGGCTATTACGACCTCGCCACCCTCGACGCCATGCACGCGCGCCTGCGCGAACTGGTGGCGGAGCAGGGCGGTGAAGTCGGGCTGATCGTGTATTGCCCGCATGGGCCGGACGAGGGTTGCGAGTGCCGCAAGCCGAAACCGGGGATGTTGAAAACCATCGCGGCGCATTACGACGTCGAACTTAACAATGTCTGGTTCGTCGGCGACAGCCTTGGTGACCTGGAGGCCGCCAAAGCCGTCGATTCACAGCCAGTTTTGGTAAAGACCGGAAAAGGCGCAAAGACTCAGGGCAAAACCCTGCCGGTTGGCACTCTGATTTTTGACGATCTGGCGGCGATTGCCGCAGAACTTATCCACAACTAGAGTACTTCTGAATTCCTGACCAGGGATTGATCGGGAGTGCGCTTGAACACTCGGGCATTGCCCCGTCACGGTAAACGTCACTATGTCGATACTGCGGGCCATCAGAATTTTTCTCTTTTACCTGCTGCTGGGCACCACTTCCCTGCTGTGGTGCAGCTTGAGTTTTTTTATCGCGCCGTTTCTGCCGTTCAAGGCGCGTTATCGTTTCATCAACGTGTACTGGTGCCGTTGCGCCTTGTGGTTGACCAAGGTGTTCCTCGGTATCCGTTACGAAATCAAAGGCGCGGAAAACGTGCCTGACCGGCCCTGCGTGATTCAATCGAACCACCAGAGCACTTGGGAGACGTTCTTTCTCTCCGCTTATTTCTCGCCTTTGAGCCAGGTGCTCAAGCGTGAATTGTTGTTCGTGCCGTTCTTCGGCTGGGCCATGGCCATGCTGCGGCCGATCGCGATCGATCGCGACAACCCGAAAGCGGCGCTGAAACAAGTCGCGGCCAAGGGTGACGAACTGCTCAAGGACAATGTCTGGGTGCTGATCTTCCCGGAGGGCACACGCGTTCCTTTCGGCACTGTCGGCAAGTTCTCCCGCAGTGGCAGCGCTTTGGCGGTGAATGCGGCGCTTCCGGTACTGCCGATTGCACACAATGCCGGCAAGTTCTGGCCGAAAGTTGGCTGGGGCAAAAAGTCCGGAGTGATCACCGTAGTCATCGGTGAACCGATGTACGCCGAAGGGACTGGGCCTCGCGCCATTGCCGAGTTGAACGATCGGGTGCAAGCCTGGAACGAGAAGACTCAACGCGAAATGGGCTCGCTGCCACCGGCCCCACAAGCGCCAGCGTCAAATGATCAGATCGCTGTCTGAGATTTTGTGGATAACCTGTGTACGGTTTTGTTGAAAAGGCTTGAATATTCATTTTAAGTGACTGATTTACTTATATATTTCTCAAACTCATAAAACACCGTAAAACGTGCATAAGTTTTTTTCGGATGTTAAAAAACCGGCTGATATAGCCGGTTTTTTTGTGCCTGTTCACTCTGGGATCAGCGGTAGTTCGAGCTCAAACGTAGTGCCCTGATCGACCACGCTGCGGCATTCGATGATGCCGCCATGATGATCGACCACCGCTTTGACCATCGACAGACCCAGGCCTACGCCATCAATGCCTTGAGCGGAGGAGAAGCGCCGGTACTGGGTGAACAGATCAGGCAACTCTTCGGCAGCGATGCCTTTGCCTTGGTCAGTCAGTTCACAGTGAAGCCATTCTTCGTCGCAACGTACGTTTAGCGTGATCGTAGTGGCGGCCGGGCTGTACTTGATCGCGTTTTCCAGCAGATTGAACAGGGCGCGGGTCAGCAGACCCTGGTCAGCGCTGATCAGGCGTTCCTGGGAATGCTCATCCATGTCATGCAGCAGCTCGATGCGTTTTTGCTGAGCGATGGGCAACGCTTGATCCATCACGTCGAGTACCAGCATCGCGAACAGCGTCGGCTGAAATTGATAGGCCTCGGATTCCGCACGCGCCAGCAGAACAAACCCGTCGGTCAGGTCCAGCGCCCGACGCACCTGCCGCTCAATCTGATCGAACAACGGCGCATCAGCCCCCGCTTGATGACGGTGGACGTCGAGCAAAGCGAGGATCGCCGAATGAGGGGCGCGCAGATCGTGGGAAAGGAAGCGCAGCAACACTCCGCGTTGTTCTTCCGCAGCGCGCTCGGCACTCAGATCGGTGAGGCTCAGCAGCCAGCCGATCGGTGTGTCACCGTCCACCGGCAGCAGGGCGGCGCGTTCCAGACGCAGACTGCGTTCTTTGTGATCGCGAAATTCCAAGAGCGGCAACGCAGACAGTAGTGGGCGCTGCGCTGTGGATAATTCCGGATAGCCAAGGCGGGCGAGCTGGTCGAGAACATCGTCGCCCACCAAAGGATCGTCGAATAATGCGCGAGCCTTACGGTTACCCAACAGGATCTGCCCTTTGGGATCGCTGATCAGCGTGGCGACGGGCAGGTATTCCAGGCCATCGGCGATGAATCGCCGCGTATCGCGGGTACGGCTCATGGCCTGTTCAAGCGCCATGATCTGGCCTTGTAGGCGATCAGCGCCGGTAAATTGCGAGCGACGGCGTTCGGGAAAGACCTTGGGTTCGCTATCGAGCCTTGCCAGTTCCCAACCGAAATAAGTCAGCACCACGCTTAGCCGGCGCCAGTTCCAGATCAAATAGCCGAACAACATGCCCAGCACCGCTGGCGTTGGCGACCACCAGCGACGCATCTCTGCCAGACCCGCACTGGCCAGCAGTGCGCACGCCATGCCGACCAGCGTCACCCAGAGCGCCCAACGCGGTCGCCATAACAGCAACCCGAGACTGCCGGCCACCAGAGTGACCGACAACAATGCGCCCATCGCCGGCGTCGTATCGTGCAGATTGATTTGCGCGCGATAGGACAGCACCGCAGTCAGCGGCAACAGCACTAGACTTATCCACAACCACTCGCGCACTAACTGTCGAAACAGTCGCTGCACCTGGCTCGGTTCGCGGCTTTCGCGCCGACGATTATGGTTCATGTGGAAAAACGGCAGGGCAGGGTGAATGGTTTCATGGGCCACAGGTCTGAGACGTAGACCCGGAGAATCATAGCGGACGTCGACCAACGGCGGGCCGCATACTTTCACAGCGAAGGGCGTGCGACTATCGTTGTCCACCAACTGCCCCAGCGACAAGGAACCACCGCGAATGCGCGTTGCGATATTGGACGACGAACCCGCCGAACTGCGCCGGGTCGAGCAAACCCTGCAGCAAATGGCCGATGCCGGCGAGCAGCCGTGGTCACTGCACAGCTTCGAGCGCGGTGAAGACCTCCTCCGGCAATTGCGCCGGGAAACCTTCGACCTGCTGATCCTCGACTGGCAATTGCCCGACCTCACCGGCCTGGCCCTGCTGCGCTGGACCCGCGAACACATGGAAGCGCCGCCGGCGGCGATCATGCTGACCAGTCGCGATGGCGAGAGCGATATCGTTCAGGCGTTGAATGCAGGGGCTGATGATTACGTCAGCAAGCCATTCCGGCCGAATGAATTGAAGGCGCGGGTGGCTGCGGTATTGCGTCGTCACAGCCAGCAACGTGCGGCGGCGACGGAAGTGCTGAGCTTTAATGATCTGACGTTTGATGACGCCGAACTGACTGTCACCCGCGAAGGCAAACCGATTGTCATGACCGAGCGCGAGTATCGACTGGCGCGGTGTCTGTTCAGCAATCTGGGCCGGCCGCTGTCTCGGGATTATCTTTATGAGCGGTTTTGGCCACATGAGGAGATTGCGTCGTCGCGACCACTGGATACGCATATCTATCGACTGCGGAACAAGCTCGGGCTGACAGCGGATCGGGGTTGGCAGCTGTTGACGATTTATGGGTATGGGTATCGGTTGGAGAGCGTGTCTGCTGCCTCTGAATAAAAGATCAAAAGATCGCAGCCTGCGGCAGCTCCTACAGAGATCGATGTAGGAGCTGCCGCAGGCCGCGATCTTTTGATCCGCCAATAAAAAGGCCAACGCAATGCGTTGGCCTTTTTGTTTGTCGCAAACGAGGATCAGAAATCCAGGTTAGAAACCGCCAACGCATTGCTCTCGATGAAGTCACGGCGAGGTTCGACCGCATCACCCATCAGGGTGTTGAAGATCTGGTCTGCGCCGATGGCGTCTTCGATGGTGACTTTCAGCATGCGGCGCACGCTTGGGTCCATGGTGGTTTCCCACAGCTGATCCGGGTTCATTTCGCCCAGACCTTTGTATCGCTGAATGGTGTGACGCTTGGTGCTTTCGGCCATCAGCCAGTCCAGTGCTTCCTTGAACTCGGTGACCGCTTTCTTGCGTTCGCCACGCTGGATGTACGCGCCTTCGTCGAGCAGGGTGCTCAGTTGAGCGCCGAGGGTGACGACGGTTTTGTAGTCGTTGCTGCCGAAGAAGTCGCGGTTGAAGGTGACGTAGTTCGACAGGCCGTGGGAGATCAGTTCGACCTCTGGCAGCCATACACCACGTTCACGATCTTCACGCAGGCTGGCCTTGTAGACCAGACCGGATTTCTCGACGGTACGCAGACGCGCTTCGTACTGGGCCAGCCACTCTTGCATCGCGGCGTGGTCGCCGAGCTTTTCCAGGCTCACGGCCGGCAGGTAGATGAAGTGCTCGGTCAGTTCCTGCGGGTACAGGCGCGACAGACGTTTGAGGGTCTTCATCACCATGCGGAAATCGTTCACCAGACGCTCAAGCGCTTCACCGGAAATGCCCGGGGCTTCTTCGTTCAGGTGCAGGCTCGCATCTTCCAGGGCCGACTGCGTCATGTACTCTTCCATGGCGTCGTCGTCCTTGATGTATTGCTCTTGCTTGCCTTTCTTGACCTTGTACAACGGCGGCTGGGCGATGTAGATGTAGCCACGCTCGATCAGCTCCGGCAGCTGACGGAAGAAGAAGGTCAGCAGCAGGGTACGGATGTGCGAACCGTCGACGTCAGCATCGGTCATGATGATGATGTTGTGATAGCGCAGCTTGTCGATGTTGTACTCGTCGCGACCGATACCGCAGCCCAGTGCGGTGATCAGGGTGCCCACTTCCTGGGACGAGATCATCTTGTCGAAACGGGCTTTCTCGACGTTGAGGATCTTGCCCTTCAACGGCAGGATCGCCTGGGTCTTGCGGTTACGTCCCTGCTTGGCAGAGCCGCCCGCGGAGTCACCTTCCACGAGGTACAGTTCGGACAGGGCCGGGTCTTTTTCCTGGCAGTCAGCGAGCTTGCCCGGCAGGCCGGCGATGTCCAGCGCGCCTTTGCGGCGGGTCATCTCACGGGCCTTGCGCGCGGCTTCACGGGCACGCGCAGCGTCGATCATCTTGCCAACGACCAGCTTGGCTTCGTTCGGGTTTTCCAGAAGGAAGTCGGAGAAGTACTTGCCCATTTCCTGTTCGACCGCGGTCTTCACTTCGGAAGAGACCAGCTTGTCTTTGGTCTGCGAGCTGAACTTCGGATCCGGCACTTTCACCGAGATGATCGCAGTCAGGCCTTCACGGGCATCGTCACCGGTGGTGGCGACTTTGTGCTTCTTCGCCAGACCTTCCTGCTCGATGTAGTTGTTCAGGTTACGCGTCAGTGCCGAACGGAAGCCCACCAGGTGAGTACCGCCGTCGCGCTGCGGAATGTTGTTGGTGAAGCACAACAGGTTCTCGTTGAAGCTGTCGTTCCACTGCAGGGCGATTTCCACGCCGATGCCGTCTTCACGCTGAATGTTGAAGTGGAACACCTGGTTGACCGCAGTCTTGTTGGTGTTCAGGTATTCAACGAACGCACGCAGACCGCCCTCGTACTTGAACAGCTCTTCCTTACCACTGCGCTCGTCCTTGAGGACGATGCCGACACCGGAGTTGAGGAAGGACAGTTCACGAATACGCTTGGCCAGGATGTCCCAGCTGAAGTGGATATTCTTGAAAGTTTCAGCCGAAGGCTTGAAGTGGATCTGGGTACCGGTGGTTTCGCTGTCGCCAACGATCGCCATCGGCGCCTGAGGTACGCCGTGGACGTAGGTCTGTTCCCAGATCTTGCCGCTACGGCGAACGGTCAGAACCAATTCTTCGGACAGTGCGTTCACCACCGACACACCTACACCGTGCAGGCCGCCGGATACTTTGTAGGAGTTGTCGTCGAACTTACCGCCAGCGTGGAGGACGGTCATGATGACCTCGGCGGCGGAAACGCCTTCCTCTTTGTGCACGTCTACAGGGATGCCACGGCCGTTGTCTTTAACGGTGATGGACTCATCCGGGTGGATGATGATGCTGATGTCGTCACAATGGCCGGCGAGGGCTTCGTCGATCGAGTTGTCGACCACCTCGAAGACCATGTGGTGCAGACCGCTGCCATCGTCGGTGTCGCCAATGTACATACCGGGACGTTTGCGTACGGCATCCAGGCCTTTCAGCACTTTAATGCTCGTTGAGTCGTACGTGTTTTCTTCGCTCAATGCCTTCACTCCCGATGGTCGTGGGTCTGGGTGATACGGCCCTGTTCCACGTGGAACAGAGCGACTGGCGTTTCCGTCTGCCAGCCTTCCCTCAATAATTCGTGATCTACACAGGTGATGAACACCTGGCAGCGTAAGTCTTCCAGCAAGCGACACAGCGCGCGACGGTGGCCCTCGTCCAGTTCGGACGGCAGGTCATCCACCAGATAAATACACTGACCGCGGCGGGCCTGGCTGACCAGATGCCCTTGGGCAATCCGCAGTGCACAGACCACTAACTTCTGCTGACCCCGGGACAAGATGTCCGCGGCATTGTGTGCGCCCAATCTAAGACGCAAATCAGCCCGTTGCGGTCCGGCCTGGGTATGACCCATTTGCTGGTCCCGTTGCACGGAACCGGCCAATACGGCGCTCAATTCCCGGTCTTTGTCCCAGCCTCGGTAATAGCTGAGCGTCAAACCTTCGAGCTCAACCAGTTCACTCAAGGTTTGTTCAAAGACTGGTTTCAAGGCTTTGATGTAAGCGCGGCGGTATTCATCGATTTCAGCGCTGGCCTGGCACAGTTCCCTGTCCCAAACCGCTTGTGAAACGGCGTCAAGTGTACCATGCCGCAGCCATGAGTTTCTCTGGCGCAAGGCCTTCTGCAAACGCTGCCAAGTGGCCATGAACCGCGGCTCGACGTGGAACACGCCCCAGTCGAGAAACTGCCGGCGTATCTTCGGTGCGCCTTCGAGCAAACGGAAGCTATCAGGGTTGATCAGCTGTAGCGGCAGGATCTCCGCGAGTTGCGCAGCGCTGCGGGCGTTCTGGCCGTCGATGCGGATCTGGAACTCGCCTTGACGATCGCGGGAGATGCCCAAAGCGCTATGGCCACCCTCGGCCAATTCGACCTGACCAAACACGGTGCAGGCCAGCTGTTCGTACTGGATGACCGGCAAAAGCCGCGTGCTACGAAACGAACGGGCAAGCCCCAGCAGATGAATGGCTTCCAGAACACTGGTTTTGCCGCTGCCGTTGGCGCCGTAAAGAATGTTGATGCGGGGGGAGGGGGAGAAGGTCACCGGGTGCAGATTGCGCACCGCGGTGACCGAAACACGACTTAAGGACATCCAGAGTCAGCTGATTACAGACGCATCGGCATGACAACGTAAGCCGAATCGTCATTGTCGGACTCCTGCACCAGCGCACTACTGTTGGAGTCGGACAGGATCAGACGAACCTGCTCGGTGGTCATCACGCCCAGCACGTCGAGCAAGTAGCTCACGTTGAAGCCGATTTCCAGCGAACCGCCGTTGTATTCAACGCCCACTTCTTCTTCCGCTTCCTCCTGCTCCGGGTTGTTCGCCTGGATTTTCAGTTGACCGTTGGCCAGTTGCAGACGAATACCACGGTACTTCTCGTTGGATAGAATCGCGGTACGGCTGAACGCTTCACGCAACGCTTGGCGATCGCCCAGTACCAGCTTGTCGCCGCCCTTGGGCAGAACGCGCTCGTAGTCCGGGAACTTGCCGTCGACCAGTTTCGAGGTGAAGGTGAATTCGCCGGTGGTCGCGCGGATGTGATGCTGACCCAGGACGATGCTGACATTGCCATCCGGCTCAGTGAGCAGACGCGCCAGTTCAAGGATACCTTTGCGCGGGACGATCACTTGGTGGCGATCCGGCTGGCCGATATCGGCTTTCATCGAGCACATGGCCAGACGGTGACCGTCGGTGGCCACGGCGCGGATGATGCCTTCGGACACTTCCAGCAGCATGCCGTTGAGGTAATAACGCACGTCCTGCTGGGCCATGGCGAAGCTGGTGCGTTCGATCAAACGACGCAGTTTGCTTTGCTCGAGGCTGCAGGTCAGCGAACCCGGGCCTTCTTCAACCGTTGGGAAGTCGTTGGCAGGCAGGGTCGACAGGGTGAAACGGCTACGGCCGGCCTTAACCACCAGCTTCTGCTCATCAACCTTGATGTCGATCAGCGCATCGTTGGGCAGGCTTTTGCAGATGTCCATCAGCTTGCGCGCAGGCACGGTGATGGAACCTGTTTCAGCCGGCTCCTCAAGTTGCACACGACCGACCAGCTCGACTTCCAGGTCGGTACCGGTCAGCGACAGTTGCTGGCCTTCGACTACCAACAGCACGTTGGACAGTACCGGCAAGGTCTGTCGACGCTCGACGACGCCTGCGACCAGTTGCAGGGGTTTCAACAGGGCTTCGCGTTGAATGGTGAAATGCATGGTCTAGTCCCTTGCCTTAATAAGCTGCGCTGGTGTTCATCAAGTGGTCAGTGTACGCAGCAGGTTCTTGTAGTCCTCGCGGATGTCCGCGTCGGATTCCTTAAGTTCGTTGATCTTGCGGCAGGCGTGCAAAACGGTGGTGTGGTCACGGCCGCCAAACACATCGCCAATTTCCGGCAGGCTGTGGTTGGTCAGTTCCTTGGACAACGCCATGGCCACCTGACGCGGACGTGCGACCGAGCGCGAACGACGCTTGGACAGCAAGTCGGAGATCTTGATCTTGTAGTACTCGGCGACGGTGCGCTGAATGTTATCCACAGAGACCAGTTTGTCCTGCAACGCCAACAGGTCTTTCAGGGATTCGCGAATCAACTCGATGGTGATGTCGCGACCCATGAAGTGCGAGTGGGCGATCACGCGTTTCAGCGCACCTTCCAGCTCACGGACGTTGGAGCGAATACGTTGGGCGATGAAGAACGCGGCGTCGTGCGGCAAGTCGACTTTGGCCTGGTCGGCCTTCTTCATCAAGATCGCCACGCGGGTTTCCAGTTCCGGCGGCTCGACGGCAACCGTCAGGCCCCAGCCGAAGCGAGATTTGAGGCGTTCTTCGAGGCCTTCGATTTCTTTCGGGTAGCGGTCACTGGTGAGAATGACCTGCTGGCCACCTTCAAGCAGGGCGTTGAAGGTGTGGAAAAACTCTTCCTGCGAACGCTCTTTACGGGCGAAGAACTGAATGTCATCGATGAGCAGCGCATCTACCGAACGATAGAAACGCTTGAACTCGTTGATCGCATTCAGCTGCAGCGCCTTGACCATGTCGGCCACGAAACGCTCGGAATGCAGGTACACGACCTTGGCATTCGGGTTCTTCTTTAATAGGTGGTTACCCACCGCATGCATCAAGTGAGTTTTACCCAGGCCAACCCCACCATAAAGGAAAAGTGGGTTGTAGCCGTGCTTCGGGTTGTCCGCCACCTGCCAGGCCGCCGCGCGGGCGAGCTGGTTGGATTTACCTTCGACGAAATTCTCGAAGGTGAAGGTACGGTTCAGGTAGCTGGTGTGCTTGAGCGCACCTTCTACCTGCACGGTACGTTGCTCGGCCCGCACCGGGGCCTGCTGCGAAGCGGCGCCGGACATCGGATCGAAACTGTCGCGAGACGGTTCATCGCTGACTTCCGGACTTTTCTGCGTCGAGCGCTTGGCTGCCGGTGCGGGCGTCTGCGCAGGTGCCGAGGCGTTTGCCGGAGCAGCATTGGCCTGCGCCTGGGAAGCTTGCGCTGCCGCCAGTGGCGCATTGGGTGCGGCACGCGGTGCCGAGCTGCGTTTGCTGCCTATTAATAAGGAAAGCGCAGGCGCCATGCCGTTGCCGTGCTCATCCAGCAGTTCAAGGACACGTCCCAGGTACTTTTCGTTGACCCAGTCCAGCACAAAACGGTTCGGTGCGTAGACGCGCAACTCGTCGCCTTCGGCTTCGACCTGTAGTGGACGGATCCAGGTGTTGAATTGTTGGGCTGGCAGCTCTTCGCGCAAAAGCTCAACGCACTGCTGCCAAAGTTCCACTGACACGGATATCCCCTAAGTTGAAAGCCGGTGAGGCAAAAACAAGCGGCCATTGTAGCGGCGAGCCGTCCACTTATCCACATGCAGGTTGCTCGTGGAACATGATTTATCAATGCCTTAACCACCAAGAAAGCGACCAACGGTGTGTGAATAAGCTCTGTGGATAACCCCCTCTAAGGGCATTGGACAACTGGGGGTTGATCTCGGTGGATAACCAGCCTGTGGATAACCGGCCATTCCACTCACAGGTTATCCGACAGCGCAGCACAGGCTGACCACGGTTTTCCACTGTAGTTGTCATTCTCTGTACACCCTGTGAAATATGGCGTGAGACGACTTATCCACAGACAGGGCCGCTCCTAGCTTTAACAAGCTTTACAAAAAAGCTTTAAATAATTCCCTTCTTTATTTTTATGTATGGCGAGCGGGTGATCAGTCGACGAACACCTTGAGATCTATTTATAAGGAAACGCTGGTTGGAAATTGACCTGAACGCTTGCTTTCTCTAGAATCCCCGGTCTCTTAAAACGGGGGCCATTCCGGCCCGTTGTGGACGAACCAGGTAACACGACATGAAACGTACTTTCCAACCAAGCACTATCAAACGCGCTCGTACCCACGGTTTCCGTGCTCGCATGGCTACCAAGAACGGTCGCGCAGTCCTGTCGCGTCGTCGCGCCAAAGGTCGTGCGCGTCTGGCAGTTTGATAATCCGGTACTGGAGGTGAGTCAGGACTTCAGTCGGGAAAAGCGTCTGCTTACCCCCCGGCATTTCAAGGCAGTCTTTGACTCCCCTACCGGCAAGGTTCCGGGGAAAAATCTCCTGCTCCTTGCACGCAACAACGATCTTGATCACCCCCGTCTCGGGCTGGTGATCGGGAAGAAGAGCGTAAAGCTCTCCGTTGAGCGCAATCGCCTCAAACGTTTGATGCGCGAATCATTCCGTCTGCACCAGGATTCACTGGTCGGTTGGGATATCGTTATCGTCGCGCGCAAAGGTCTGGGCGATGTAGAAAACCCCGAATTGATTCAGCATTTCGGCAAGCTCTGGAAGCGTCTGGCACGCAGCAAGCCAGTTCCAGAAGTCAAAACCGAAACTGTAGGGGTAGACAGTACTGATGCGTAAACTGGCCCTCGTTCCGATCCAGTTTTATCGCTATGCCATTAGTCCTTTGATGGCCAGCCACTGTCGTTTCTACCCCAGTTGTTCCTGCTACGCGTATGAAGCCATTGAAAATCATGGCCTTCTGCGCGGTGGCTGGCTGACCTTTCGTCGTTTAGGTCGCTGTCATCCGTGGAATCCCGGTGGTTATGACCCGGTTCCACCTATCCCTACCTCCCGTTCTTCTTCGATGGCCGAGTAATCATGGATATCAAACGCACGATCCTGATCGTCGCCCTGGCAATCGTGGCCTACGTTATGGTCCTTAAATGGAACCAGGACTACGGTCAGGCTGCCCTGCCGACTCAGAATGTTGCTTCCAGTACGACTACATCCGGTTTGCCGGACACCGCCACTGGCAATAATGCTGCCGCCAGTGACGATATTCCGCGCGCCGCTAGCGATACCAGCGCACCTGCCGAAACGCCGGTAGCCGCCAGCAAGGATCTGATCCAGATCAAAACCGATGTGCTCGATCTCGCGATCGATCCACAAGGTGGTGATGTTGCTCAACTGACCTTGCCTTTGTATCCACGTCGTCAGGATCGTCCTGATGTTCCGTTCCAGCTGTTCGATAACGGCGGCGAACGTGTTTATCTGGCCCAAAGCGGTCTGATCGGCACCAATGGCCCGGATGCAAATCCGGCCGGTCGTCCGGTCTACTCTGCGGAGAAGAAGACTTATCAACTGGCTGACGGTCAGGACCAACTGGTCGTAGACCTGAAGTTCAGCAAGGACGGCGTCAATTACATCAAGCGTTTCACCCTGAAACGCGGCCTGTATGACGTAGCTGTTTCCTACATTGTGGATAACCAGAGCGCTCAGCCCTGGAACGGCGCCATGTTTGCTCAGTTGAAGCGTGATAACAGCGCTGATCCTTCGTCCACCACTGCTACTGGCACCGCGACTTACCTGGGCGCCGCCCTGTGGACAAGTTCGGAGCCGTACAAGAAAGTGTCCATGAAGGACATGGACAAGGCACAGCTGAAAGAAACCGTCACCGGTGGTTGGGTAGCCTGGCTGCAACACTACTTCGTGACCGCGTGGATCCCGGCCAAGGGCGAAAACAACGTCGTCCAGACCCGTAAAGACAGCAAAGGCAACTACATCATCGGTTACACCGGTCCTACATTGACCGCTGCCCCGGGTGCCAAGGTTGAAACTAGCGCTGTGCTGTACGCCGGTCCGAAAAGCCAGGCTGTGCTGAAAGAGTTGTCCCCAGGTCTGGAACTGACCGTCGACTACGGCATCTTGTGGTTCATTGCCCAGCCAATCTTCTGGTTGCTGCAACATATCCACGCGATCGTTGGTAACTGGGGCTGGTCGATCATCTTCCTGACCATGCTGATCAAGGGTCTTTTCTTCCCTCTGTCGGCCGCCAGCTACAAATCGATGGCGCGCATGCGTGCCGTTGCGCCGAAACTGGCTGCACTGAAAGAACAACATGGCGATGACCGGCAGAAAATGTCGCAAGCCATGATGGAGCTGTACAAGAAAGAGAAGATCAATCCGCTGGGCGGCTGCTTGCCGATCCTCGTGCAGATGCCGGTTTTCCTTTCGCTGTACTGGGTTCTGCTGGAAAGCGTGGAAATGCGCCAAGCGCCGTTCATGCTGTGGATCACTGACCTGTCGATCAAGGATCCGTTCTTCATTCTGCCGATCATCATGGGCGCAACCATGTTCATCCAGCAGCAGCTGAACCCGACTCCGCCGGATCCGATGCAGGCGAAGGTCATGAAAATGATGCCAATCATCTTCACCTTCTTCTTCCTGTGGTTCCCGGCTGGTCTGGTGCTGTACTGGGTTGTGAACAACTGCCTGTCCATCACCCAACAGTGGTACATCACACGTAAGATCGAACGGGCTACCAAAGCAGCCGCTTGATTTACACTGTGGATAACCACTCAAAACGCCCCCTAGTGGGGCGTTTTGCTATCTGTCATTTTTGTCTGGATTCCGGTTAATGAGCGTACCTCGTGAAACCATCGCCGCCGTCGCCACTGCTCAAGGCCGTGGGGGTGTGGGCATCGTCCGTATTTCCGGGCCGTTAGCCAGTGTTGCGGCGAAAGCCATCAGCGGCCGCGAACTGAAACCGCGTTACGCCCATTACGGCCCGTTTTTCACCGACGACAATCAGGTGCTCGACGAAGGTCTGGCGCTGTATTTCCCGGGACCGAACTCGTTCACCGGTGAAGACGTGCTGGAACTGCAAGGCCACGGCGGCCCGATCGTTCTGGACATGTTGCTCAAACGCTGCCTGGAACTCGGCTGCCGCTTGGCGCGCCCGGGCGAATTCAGCGAACGCGCCTTCCTCAATGACAAACTCGACCTGGCCCAGGCCGAGGCGATTGCCGATTTGATCGAAGCCAGTTCTGCACAGGCTGCGCGCAATGCGCTGCGTTCTCTGCAAGGCGCGTTTTCCCAGCGTGTGCATAACCTGACCGAACAGTTGATCGCTCTGCGCATCTACGTCGAAGCCGCTATCGACTTCCCGGAAGAAGAAATCGACTTCCTCGCCGATGGCCATGTGCTGAGCATGCTCGACAAAGTGCGTGATGAATTATCCACAGTGCTGCGCGAAGCTGGGCAGGGAGCGTTGTTGCGCGATGGCATGACGGTGGTGATTGCCGGTCGGCCGAATGCCGGCAAGTCCAGCCTGCTGAATGCGTTGGCCGGTCGTGAAGCCGCCATCGTTACCGAAATTGCCGGCACCACTCGCGACATCCTGCGCGAACATATCCACATCGACGGCATGCCGCTGCACGTTGTCGATACGGCCGGTCTGCGCGATACCGATGATCATGTGGAAAAGATCGGCGTTGAACGGGCATTGAAAGCCATTGGCGAGGCTGATCGGGTGTTGCTGGTAGTGGACGCCACTGCGCCGGAAGCGCTCGATCCGTTTGCCCTGTGGCCAGAATTCCTCGAAACCCGACCGGACCCGGCGAAAGTTACGCTCATTCGCAATAAGGCCGATCTGACGGGCGAAGCCATTGTTCTGGAAACCAGCGAAGACGGGCACGTGACGATCAGCCTCAGCGCTAAGTCAGCCGGTGAAGGTCTGGACTTACTGCGCGACCATCTCAAGGCGTGCATGGGTTACGAGCAAACCTCGGAAAGCAGTTTCAGTGCACGACGCCGACATCTGGAGGCTTTGCGCCACGCCAGTGCGGCACTGGAACACGGCCGCGCCCAGCTGACCTTGGCTGGCGCTGGCGAGTTACTGGCTGAGGATTTGCGCCAGGCCCAGCATTCTCTTGGCGAAATCACCGGGGCCTTCAGCTCTGATGACCTGCTCGGACGGATCTTCTCAAGTTTCTGTATCGGCAAATGACAGATGGGGCTGTGGACAATTTATCCACAGCCCCTTTTTCGTTTTACCAGTTGTAGGAAACCGTACCGAGCAGGGTGCGATCTTCACCCCAATAGCAACGACCCGCGTCGTTGCAACCCGACACATATTCCTTGTCGAACAGGTTCTTTGCATTCAGGTCGATGCTCCAGTGCGTATCGATCTGATAACCGATAGCCGCATCCACCAAGGTGACATCGCCGGCATCTAGCTTTCCGTAGAGAGAAGGCGAGGTGTAAGCGAAGGCACTGTCGAAATAACGCACACCGCCACCCACATACAAACCTTTCAAGTCGCCATCGAGGAAACGATATTTCGCCCAGACCGAAGCCTGATTACGCGGCACGCCGGTCATTTGATGGCCTTTGACCAATGACGTTGCGGCATCCTTGGTAATGCGCGCATCGGTGTAGGTGTAGGCCGCCGTGACGTTGAGGTTCTGCGTCAGGTTGCTGTTGAGCTCCAGTTCCACACCCTTGGAGCGGCTCTCTCCAACCTGGCGATAGCTCGATGTGGTGGCGTCGAAGTAGGTGTCGTCCTTTTTGCGCAGGTCATACACCGACGCCGTAAACGCGGTGTCCCAGCCGATCGGTTCGTACTTCAGGCCCACTTCATATTGGCTGCTGGTGATCGGATCGAGTGGCGCGCCGGCGTTGGAAATCTGCTGCACCGGCACGAACGAGGTGGAGTAACTGACATACGGCGTCATGCCGTTGTCGAACTGGTACATCACCCCGCCCTGATAGGTGAATTTCTTGTCCTCGGAGCTGATGTCACTGGACTGGGCCACTTTGTCGCGGAAATCACTGTCGACCCAGTCCTGTCGGCCACCGAGCAAGAACAACCATTGGTCGTACTTGCTCTGGATCTGTGCATAAACCCCTTTCATCTGTTGTTCAAGCAAGGTGTTTTGCACCGCAATCGGTGTGGTCGGGTCGCGCAGGTACACCGGGTTATACACATCGATCGGCCCGACGATGCCGGCGTTCCAGTCCTGATTAAAGGAGGTGCGGTCGTAGCTGGCGCCGAACAACACCGTGTTCTCCAGACCACCGACCTGGAATTTGCCTTCCAGTTGGTTATCCAGCGAATACACCATCGATTTGTTGAAGCGATCGTACGCCGTCATGTTCAGGCGTGTGCCAAACCCTGCGTTGTTGAGGTTGCCCGGCCAGGTCTCGTGGCGGTTAATGCGCGACTGCATGTAGCGCGAGTTCTGCCGGAACTGCCAATCGTCGTTGAACGCGTGGCTGAACTCGTAACCGGTGCTCCAGGTTTCCCGTTCGAATGTGTTCCAGTCAGGGTCACCGAGCATAGTGCCTTTGGATAACTTGCCGTTGGGATTGCTCAGCAATGTTCCGGCGGCCGGCAGGCCAAGTTCCATGTTGGTGTGATCCTTCTGGTAGTTAGCCAGCAGGGTCAGCGTGTTGAAATCGTCGAAATTCAGAGTCAGCGATGGCGCGATGTAGATTCGGTCGTCCGGGACGTGATCGGTCTGGGTGTCCGACTGGCGCCCAAGCATCACCACTCGTCCAAGGACATTGCCGCTGTCATTGAGTGGTCCAGAGACATCAACGCCGATCTGCCGACGATTGTTTGAGCCATAACCCAATTGCACTTCGCCTTGCGGTGCGGCAGTCGGGCGTTTGCTGACCAGATTGACCAGACCGCCGGGTGCGTTTTCCCCATACAGCAGAGAAGACGGGCCGCGGAAAATCTCGACGCGCTCCAGTCCGTAGGGCTCGGTGCTAGTGTCATAGCGGTTGCCCTGTACGCGTAGTCCATCGCGCAATAGACCGTAGCCGTAATCGGTGGCATTGAAACCGCGAATGTAGAACAGGTCGCCGGCGAGGCTGTCGCCAGCAGCAAACGGTGGGGCAAAGATCCCCGGCACGTAGCCGAGCACCTCGGTGAGAGTCTGAGATTTCTGATCTTTCATGCGCTGGGCGGTGACGACTGACACGGAACGCGGCGTTTCCGACAACGGTGTACTGGTTTTCGTACCGATCCGGCTGTTCTGCGCCTTGTACCCGACGTCGGCGGCGTAATCCAGGTTCATCGGGTTGGCCAATTGACCGTTGATGTTGGTCGGGGCCAGTTCCAGTGAATCGCCGTTGGGTACTGCCTGCAGAATGTAACTGCCCGGCGCCTGCGGTACGGCTTGCAAACCCGAGCCTTGCAGCAGTTGGGCGAATCCCTGGTCGACGGTGAAGTTGCCGTTCAACCCGACGCTGCGTAAACGGCTGGTCTGTTGCGGCGAGAAGGACAGAATCACGTTAGCGGCAGCGGCGAACTGGCTGAGTGCATTGTCCAGCGGGCCGGCCGCGATGGCGTAGCGCTGGGCCGCCGTCGCGGCAAAGGCGCTTTGGGTCAGAACCAAGCAGGAAGCAGCGCTGGTCATCAGTAGGCTGTAAGCAACGCAGTGATAGGAAAAACGCTGACGAAACGTGGGAAGACGCATGTGTGGATAAGCCCTGAAGGTGGCAAAGAGCCGCGTATATCGCGATTACCTGTAGGGCCGGGTCAGGGCAAAAAAAGATAACCCGATTGTCGATTTATTTTCCCCAGGTGAAATTTCGTTCAAGCGTTGTGGCTGATCGAGACCCAGTAACGGGTGAAATAACGCACGTTGATCGGCAGCGATGCCTGAAGATTGGCCAGGACTGCATCGGTGGAGTTGAGGCGGAATGTCCCGGAGACCCGAAGCTCCCGGGCTCGCGCGTCGCAATGCAAAACGCCGCTGCGATAACGGCCCAATTCTTCAATCACATCGCCCAAGCGTGCATCGAGAACGATCAATTGGCCGTTGATCCACGCCACTTCCGAGGGTTTGAACGGATGAATGAGGCCTATGTGCTGACGATCAAAATCAGCACCTTCGCCTGCCTGCAAGATTGTTGCGGCCGTTGAAGTATCACCGGGCTGAACACTGACCCGGTCCTCCAGCACTCCAACACGGGTAGAGTCCGATAGCTGGTGGACGGAGAAACGGGTGCCCAACGCTTGTATCCGGCCATCCCGGGTTTCGACAAAAAAGGGCCGTTGATCGCCAAGCTTGCCGGTTTTAATCAGGATCTCGCCCGAGCGCAGGCGAATCAGCCGCTGTGCCGGGTCGAAAGACACATCAATGGCAGTGTCGGTGTTGAGTTGAATCTGGCTGCCATCCGCCAATGTGATGTTGCGACGCTGGCCAACGCCGGTTTTATAGTCGGCCAAGATATTTCCCAAGGAAGTGTGTTGCTGAACATTCCAACCTACAAACCCTGTCCCCGCAGCGAGCAGCAACAATTTCAGCACTTGGCGACGTTGCTGACCGTTATTCAACGCGCGACGTTTCAGATCTTGCGGCAGCGTGCCGAGGTGGCGCTGCAATTGTTCCATCTGATTCCAGGCCGCCAGATTCGCTGGATCGCTATCTATCCACAGCTGCCAGGCTTTCTGTTCGGCGAGAGTCGGCGGCTCAGCCTGAAACTGCACGTACCAACTGGCGGCGGTTTCGAAAATCTGGCGATTGGGGGCGATGGCCATCAACGTTGCGCCATGGTCAGGGCACATTCCGTCAGGGCGCGGATCATGTGCTTCTTCACGGTGGTCAGTGAAACCTTTAACTGCGAAGCAATCTGTTGATAAGTCAGGCCATCGATCTGCGACAGCTTGAAAATCTGTTGGCTCCTGGCACCGAGACCGGCCAAGGCTTTATCCACAGCGACCAGGGTTTCGATGATCAGCGCCTTGTCTTCCTCGCTGATGGCGGTGGCTTCCGGTCGCGCCGCCAAGGTCTGCAAATAGGCAACTTCGATGGCCTGCCTTTTATAACGATCGATGACAAGACCGCGTGCAATGGTTGCCAGGTAATCCCGTGGCTCACGAATCTGTGCGGCATTACGCGCCGCCAGAATCCGCACAAACGTGTCATGCGCCACATCGGCTGCATCGCAGGCGTCATGCAGCTTCCCTTTCAGCCATCCATAGAGCCACGAATGGTGTTGCTCGTAGATTTGCTCAATCGCAGCAGTGTGAGCGGGTAGGGACATAGGAAAAGTGGGCGAGTTAATGATAATGCCTATTATTAGCCCCTGTTACGTTCTCTCACAATAGCCTCGCACTCCCCTCCATCGCCTTCTCTGTCGCCAGCGAACTCTTGTTGGCCATTTTTTTTGCGCCTCGAAAACGCCGTTTTATCGATTTTCTGTGGATTAAGCCCTGTGAATAACTGCCACTAAGGGCAGTTGATAACAGGGCCTGAAAACTGGACATAACCCCCTCTGTGGATAACCACCCCTTTAATCCACAGGCTTAAACCGGTTATCCAAGGCGCTCATTGGCACATGGTCACAGGGTTTTGGATCTCTGTACATATTGAATATAAAGGCCTGTAGCGATCTATCCACAGAAAGTCGCCTCAGTAGAAATAAACATAAAAACAAAGGTTTTATAAATTTCTCTCTTTTTTATTCTTTTAACCTCGAGTTCTCCACAGCTGGTTAAATTTTGTGCAGAGGGTTCTTTAGGAAGGGCGAAGTCCCTATACTTGTCGACCAGGTTAAAAAACCTGATCTCAAACTATTCCTGAATTACCTACTTAAGCAGGCACGAGGTGCGTGGTGGATTTCCCTTCCCGTTTTGAAGTGATCGTCATCGGCGGCGGTCATGCCGGTACCGAGGCAGCACTGGCCTCAGCACGTATGGGGGCAAAAACCCTGTTGCTGACGCATAACGTGGAAACCCTCGGTGCCATGAGTTGCAACCCGGCGATCGGTGGCATCGGCAAAAGCCATCTGGTCAAGGAAATCGATGCCCTCGGCGGCGCGATGGCCACGGCCACAGATCTGGGCGGCATCCAGTTCCGCGTGTTGAACAGCCGTAAAGGCCCTGCCGTACGTGCAACTCGCGCTCAGGCCGACCGCATTCTGTACAAAGCCGCTGTCCGCGAAATTCTGGAAAACCAGCCGAACCTGTGGATATTTCAACAGGCCGCTGATGACCTGATCGTTGAGCAGGAACAAGTCCGTGGTGTTGTCACGCAAATGGGTCTGCGTTTCTTCGCTGATTCCGTGGTGTTGACCACCGGTACGTTCCTCGGCGGACTTATCCACATCGGTTTGCAGAATTTTTCCGGCGGTCGCGCCGGTGATCCGCCGTCAATTGCCCTGGCTCACCGTCTGCGTGAAATGCCACTGCGTGTCGGTCGCCTGAAAACCGGCACACCGCCGCGTATCGATGGCAAGTCTGTGGATTTCTCGGTGATGACCGAGCAACCGGGCGATACGCCGATCCCGGTGATGTCGTTCATGGGCAACAAGGAACAGCATCCACGCCAGGTCAGCTGCTGGATTACTCACACGAACGCCCGCACCCACGAAATCATTGCCGCGAACCTCGATCGTTCGCCGATGTATTCCGCTGCCGGTGAAATCGAGGGCATCGGCCCGCGTTATTGCCCGTCGATCGAAGACAAGATCCACCGCTTTGCCGACAAGGAAAGCCATCAGGTGTTTATCGAACCGGAAGGTTTGACCACCCATGAGCTGTACCCGAACGGGATATCCACAAGCTTGCCGTTCGACGTGCAATTGCAGATCGTGCAATCGATTCGCGGCATGGAAAACGCGCACATCGTGCGTCCGGGTTATGCAATCGAGTACGACTACTTTGATCCGCGCGACCTGAAGTACAGCCTGGAAACCAAAGTCATTGGCGGTCTGTTCTTCGCCGGGCAAATCAACGGCACCACCGGTTACGAAGAAGCCGGCGCTCAAGGTTTGCTCGCTGGCGCTAACGCCGCATTGCGCGCCAAGGGCAAAGAAGCCTGGTGCCCGCGTCGCGATGAAGCGTACATCGGTGTATTGGTCGATGACCTGATCACCCTCGGTACCCAAGAGCCGTACCGCATGTTCACGTCCCGTGCCGAGTACCGCCTGATTCTGCGCGAGGACAACGCCGACCTGCGTCTGACCGAAAAAGGTCGCGAGCTCGGTCTGGTCGATGACGCGCGTTGGGCGGCCTTCTGCAAGAAGCGCGAAAGTATCGAGCTGGAAGAGCAGCGCCTGAAAAGCACCTGGGTTCGCCCGAACACGCAGCAGGGCGATGCGATTGCCGAAAAATTCGGCACGCCGCTGACCCACGAATACAACTTGCTCAACCTCTTGAGTCGTCCGGAAATCGACTACGCTGGTCTGGTCGAAGTGACCGGCAACGGCGCCGAAGATCCACAGGTCGCCGAGCAGGTTGAAATCAAGACCAAATACGCCGGTTACATCGACCGTCAACAGGACGAAATCGCCCGTCTGCGCGCCAGTGAAGACACGAAATTGCCTGTGGATATCGATTACACCAATATTTCCGGTCTCTCCAAGGAGATCCAGAGCAAGCTCGGCGCGACTCGACCAGAGACGCTGGGCCAGGCTTCGCGGATTCCGGGCGTGACCCCGGCAGCGATTTCGCTGTTGATGATTCATTTGAAAAAACGCGGCGCGGGCCGTCAGTTGGAGCAAAGCGCTTGAGTTCTAAGGTCACTTCGCAACACGCCGAAGAGTTATCCACAGGAGCCCGCGAGCTCGGTGTCAATCTCACTGAAGCCCAGCACGAATTGCTGCTGGGCTATCTGGCCCTGTTGATCAAATGGAACCAGGCCTACAACCTGACTGCCGTGCGCGATCCGGACGAAATGGTTTCTCGCCACTTGCTCGATAGTTTGAGCGTGATGTCGTTCATCGAAAACGGTCGCTGGCTCGACGTCGGCAGCGGCGGCGGCATGCCGGGGATCCCGTTGGCGATCCTGTTCCCGGACTCGCAAGTGACCTGTCTGGACAGCAACGGCAAGAAAACCCGCTTCCTGACTCAGGTCAAACTCGAACTCAAACTGGATAACCTGCAAGTTATCCACAGTCGTGTCGAAGCGTTCCAGCCTGCGCAGCCGTTCAACGGGATCATTTCCCGGGCGTTCAGCAGCATGGAAAACTTCACCAATTGGACTCGCCACCTCGGCGATGCCGATACACGCTGGCTGGCAATGAAGGGCGTTCATCCGGCCGATGAGCTGGTAGCATTGCCGGCAGACTTCAAACTCGATAGCGAACACGCCCTGGCCGTACCCGGTTGCCAAGGCCAACGCCATCTGCTGATACTGCGCCGCACGGCATGATTGGGAACACAAGCAAGAATGGCTAAGGTATTCGCGATAGCGAACCAAAAGGGTGGTGTGGGCAAGACCACCACCTGCATCAACCTCGCAGCATCGCTGGTCGCGACCAAGCGCCGGGTGCTGTTGATCGATCTCGATCCACAGGGCAACGCCACCATGGGTAGCGGTGTGGATAAACACGGCCTGGAAAACTCGGTCTACGACCTGCTGATCGGCGAATGCGATCTGGCCGAGGCCATGCACTATTCGGAGCACGGCGGTTATCAACTGCTGCCGGCCAACCGCGATTTGACCGCGGCCGAAGTGGTGCTGCTGGAAATGCAGATGAAGGAAAGCCGTCTGCGCAGCGCGCTGGCGCCGATCCGTGAAAACTACGATTACATTTTGATCGACTGCCCGCCGTCGTTGTCGATGCTCACGCTGAACGCACTGGTCGCCGCTGATGGGGTGATTATCCCCATGCAGTGCGAGTACTTTGCGCTCGAAGGCTTGAGCGACCTTGTGGATAACATCAAGCGCATCGCTGAACTGCTGAACCCGAACCTGAAAGTCGAAGGCCTGCTGCGGACCATGTACGACCCGCGCCTGAGCCTGATGAACGATGTATCGGCGCAGCTCAAGGAGCACTTCGGCGATCAGCTTTACGATACGGTGATCCCGCGCAACATCCGTCTGGCCGAAGCGCCGAGCTACGGCATGCCGGCGCTGGCCTACGACAAGCAATCGCGCGGCGCCTTGGCTTATCTGGCCCTGGCCGGCGAGATGGTTCGCCGTCAGCGCAAAAATTCACGCATCGCCGCCGCTCAGGCAACTTAAGGAATCCCCATGGCCGTCAAGAAACGAGGTCTCGGACGTGGACTGGATGCACTGCTGAGTGGTCCGACCGTCAGCGCGCTGGAAGAACAAGCCGCGCAAGCTGACACCCGTGAATTGCAACACTTGCCGCTGGACCTGCTGCAGCGCGGTAAATACCAGCCGCGCCGGGACATGGATCCGCAGGCGCTGGAAGAACTGGCCGCGTCGATCAAGGCGCAAGGCGTGATGCAACCGATCGTGGTGCGCCCGATTGGTGGTGGCCGCTTCGAGATCATCGCCGGTGAACGCCGCTGGCGCGCAAGCCAGCAGGCCGGGCAGGAAACCATCCCGGCGATGGTCCGCGATGTGCCGGATGAAACCGCGATCGCCATTGCACTGATCGAGAACATCCAGCGTGAAGACCTCAATCCGATCGAAGAAGCGGTGGCCCTGCAGCGTTTGCAGCAGGAATTCCAGCTGACTCAGCAACAGGTTGCCGAGGCTGTGGGCAAGTCCCGCGTCACTGTGGCCAACCTGTTGCGTCTGATTGCGTTGCCTGAAGTCATCAAGACCATGCTGTCCCACGGCGACCTGGAGATGGGTCATGCCCGTGCTTTGCTCGGTCTGCCGGACAATCAGCAGGTGGAAGGGGCGCGACATGTTGTCGCACGCGGCCTCACCGTGCGCCAAACTGAGGCACTGGTTCGCCAGTGGTTGAGTGGCAAACCGGAGCCAGTTGAAGCGACCAACCCCGACCCGGATATCGCCCGCCTCGAACAGCGTCTGGCCGAGCGCCTAGGCTCTGCGGTGCAGATTCGCCATGGCAAGAAGGGAAAGGGTCAGTTGGTGATCGGTTACAACTCTCTCGATGAGCTCCAAGGTGTGCTCGCACACATCCGCTGAAACATTTCCTCATGTAGCGCGCAGTCGGAAATCACTACCTGACAGTTGAATAGGGGCAGAACCGCCCCTATACTCTGCGCGCATTTTGTCGGCACAAATTATGCCAAGTTATTGAATTCTGGCAGCCGACCATTGGAGAGCAATAGTGATGGAAACCCGCAAGCCAAACCGCCTGCCGTTCCATCGCCTGGCAGTTTTTCCGGTGTTAATGGCTCAATTTGTCATTTTGCTCATTGCCGCTTTGGCGCTCTGGCAATGGCATGGAGTCGTTGCCGGATACTCGGGACTTTGCGGAGGCCTGATAGCCTTGCTGCCCAATGTTTATTTCGCTCACAAGGCATTTCGGTTTTCCGGCGCCCGAGCAGCCCAGTCCATCGTCCGGTCATTTTATGCCGGCGAGGCAGGCAAACTGATTTTGACAGCAGTGCTTTTTGCGCTGGTGTTTGCAGGTGTGAAGCCATTGGCGCCGATTGCTGTATTCGGCGTGTTCGTGCTGACTCAGTCGGTCAGCTGGTTCGCTCCCCTGCTGATGAGAACAAGACTTTCGAGACCTTAGGGCGTTTGAGGCAACCATGGCAGAAACAACCGCTTCGGGCTATATCCAGCACCACTTGCAGAACCTGACCTTCGGTCAGCTACCTAACGGCGGCTGGGGCTTTGCCCATACCGCAGCAGAAGCCAAAGAAATGGGCTTCTGGGCTTTCCACGTCGATACCCTCGGCTGGTCGGTCGCGTTGGGTCTGATCTTCGTTTTTCTTTTCCGCATGGCGGCAAAGAAAGCGACCTCGGGTCAGCCGGGTGCTTTGCAGAACTTCGTTGAAGTATTGGTCGAATTCGTCGATGGCAGCGTGAAAGACAGCTTCCATGGCCGTAGCCCGGTGATTGCACCGCTGGCACTGACCATCTTCGTCTGGGTGTTCCTGATGAACGCCGTCGACCTGATCCCGGTCGACTGGATTCCTCAGCTGGCCATCCTGATCACCGGTGATCACCACATCCCGTTCCGCGCCGTGTCGACCACCGACCCGAACGCGACACTGGGCATGGCGTTGTCGGTTTTCGCGCTGATCATTTTCTACAGCATCAAGGTCAAGGGCATCGGCGGCTTCATCGGCGAACTGACCCTGCACCCGTTCGGCAGCAAGAACATCTTCGTTCAAGCCCTGCTGATCCCGGTGAACTTCCTGCTGGAATTCGTGACCCTGATCGCCAAACCGATCTCTCTGGCTCTGCGTCTGTTCGGCAACATGTATGCCGGTGAGCTGGTGTTCATTCTGATCGCTGTGATGTTCGGCAGCGGCCTGCTCTGGCTGAGCGGCCTGGGCGTTGTTCTGCAGTGGGCGTGGGCTGTGTTCCACATCCTGATCATCACCCTGCAGGCGTTCATCTTCATGATGCTGACCATCGTCTACCTGTCGATGGCGCACGAAGAAAACCATTAAGACCAGTCTCGACTAGTCTGATGTCCTTCCCGGTCAAACGGGAAGGGGCTCTTCACAGGGCACCTGAAACGATTTGTTTTACCGCTTTAATCTAAAAAACCTAAACCATACGACGTAAAAGTCGGGAGGAAAGATGGAAACTGTAGTTGGTCTAACCGCTATCGCTGTTGCACTGTTGATCGGCCTGGGCGCACTGGGTACCGCAATTGGTTTCGGCCTGCTGGGCGGCAAGTTCCTGGAAGGCGCAGCGCGTCAGCCAGAAATGGTTCCAATGCTGCAAGTTAAAATGTTCATCGTTGCCGGTCTGCTCGACGCCGTAACCATGATCGGTGTTGGTATCGCGCTGTTCTTCACCTTCGCGAACCCGTTCGTTGGTCAGATCGCTGGCTAATTACTCGGATATTCCGGGTAATTTGGTGTGATGGACAACGTAACTGCGAGGTGTTGGCGTGAACATTAATGCGACCCTGATTGGCCAGTCCGTTGCGTTCCTGATTTTTGTATTGTTCTGCATGAAGTATGTATGGCCTCCGGTCATCGCTGCTCTGCACGAACGTCAAAAGAAGATCGCTGATGGTCTGGACGCTGCCAGCCGTGCAGCTCGCGACCTGGAGTTGGCCCAAGAAAAAGCGGGTCAGCAACTGCGCGAAGCGAAAGCTCAGGCAGCTGAAATCATCGAGCAAGCCAAGAAACGCGGTAACCAGATTGTCGAAGAGGCCGTTGAAAAGGCCCGTGTCGACGCTGACCGTGTGAAGGTTCAGGCTCAAGCCGAGATCGAACAGGAACTGAACAGTGTCAAAGACAAGCTGCGCGCCCAAGTGGGTTTGCTGGCTGTCGGCGGCGCCGAGAAGATCCTGGGTGCCACAATCGATCAAAACGCGCACGCAGAGCTGGTTAACCAACTGGCTGCTGAAATCTAAGCGAGGGCGATCATGGCAGAACTGACCACGTTGGCCCGACCTTACGCTAAGGCGGCCTTCGAGCACGCTCAGGCCCACCAGCAACTGGCCAATTGGTCAGCCATGCTCGGCCTGGCTGCAGCGGTGTCACAAGATGACACCATGCAGCGCGTGCTCAAGGCCCCGCGACTGACGAGCGCAGAAAAGGCCGCCACGTTTATTGACGTGTGCGGCGACAAGTTTGATGCCAAGGCACAGAACTTCATCAATGTCGTTGCCGAAAACGACCGTCTCCCGCTTCTGCCGGAGATTGCCGCTCTTTTCGACCTGTACAAGGCCGAACAAGAGAAATCGGTAGACGTTGAAGTGACCAGTGCTTTTGCATTGAACCAAGAACAGCAAGACAAACTCGCCAAGGTTCTCAGTGCACGACTCAACCGGGAAGTGCGCCTGCAAGTTGCGGAGGACGCTGCCTTGATTGGTGGTGTCGTGATCCGCGCCGGCGACCTGGTTATCGATGGCTCGATTCGCGGAAAAATCGCGAAACTTGCCGAAGCATTGAAATCTTGAGTTTGAAGGGGCAGCAGAGCAATGCAGCAACTCAATCCTTCCGAAATAAGTGAAATTATCAAGGGCCGCATCGACAAGCTCGATGTGACCTCCCAAGCCCGTAACGAAGGCACTGTCGTCAGCGTATCTGACGGCATCGTGCGGATTCACGGTCTGGCCGACGTAATGTACGGCGAGATGATCGAGTTTCCGGGCGGCGTCTACGGTATGGCCCTCAACCTGGAGCAAGACTCCGTAGGTGCCGTTGTATTGGGCGCTTACCAGTCTCTGGCTGAAGGCATGAGCGCCAAGTGCACCGGCCGCATCCTCGAAGTTCCGGTTGGTAAGGAACTGCTGGGTCGCGTAGTCGACGCACTGGGTAACCCTGTTGACGGCAAAGGTCCACTGGGCAACACCGAGACCGACGCGGTCGAGAAAGTTGCTCCGGGCGTGATCTGGCGTAAGTCGGTAGACCAGCCTGTACAGACTGGCTACAAGGCTGTCGATGCCATGATCCCTGTCGGCCGTGGCCAGCGTGAGCTGATCATCGGTGACCGTCAGATCGGTAAAACCGCTCTGGCGATCGACGCGATCATCAACCAGAAAGACAGCGGCATTTTCTGCGTCTACGTAGCGATCGGTCAGAAACAATCGACCATCGCTAACGTGGTTCGCAAGCTGGAAGAAAACGGCGCTCTGGCCAACACGATCATCGTGGCTGCCAGTGCTTCGGAATCTCCTGCGCTGCAATTCCTGGCACCGTACTCCGGTTGCACCATGGGTGAATTCTTCCGCGACCGCGGTGAAGACGCGCTGATCGTTTATGACGATCTGTCCAAGCAAGCAGTGGCTTACCGCCAGATTTCCCTGCTGCTGCGCCGTCCACCAGGCCGTGAAGCTTACCCAGGCGACGTGTTCTATCTCCACTCCCGTCTGCTGGAGCGCGCATCCCGCGTTTCGGAAGAATACGTAGAGAAGTTCACCAACGGCGCAGTGACCGGCAAAACCGGTTCCCTGACCGCACTGCCGATCATCGAAACCCAGGCTGGCGACGTTTCCGCGTTCGTTCCGACCAACGTGATTTCCATCACCGACGGTCAGATCTTCCTGGAGTCGGCCATGTTCAACTCGGGCATCCGTCCTGCAGTGAACGCCGGTGTTTCGGTATCCCGTGTGGGTGGTGCCGCTCAGACCAAGATCATCAAGAAGCTGTCCGGTGGTATCCGTACCGCTCTGGCTCAGTACCGTGAACTGGCGGCATTCGCCCAGTTCGCTTCTGACCTGGACGAAGCGACCCGTAAGCAACTTGAGCATGGTCAGCGCGTTACCGAGCTGATGAAGCAGAAGCAATACGCACCAATGTCGATCGCTGACATGGCGCTGTCGCTGTATGCCGCTGAGCGTGGGTTCCTGACTGACATTGAAATCGCCAAGATCGGCAGCTTCGAACAAGCGCTGATTGCTTTCTTCAACCGCGATCACGCCGATTTGATGGCCAAGATCAACGTTAAAGGTGACTTCAATGACGAAATCGACGCTGGCATGAAAGCCGGTATCGAGAAGTTCAAGGCCACCCAAACCTGGTAAGCCGCAGCGGGAGCCGCGAGGCTCCCGCTTGCTAACCTGATAGGTGTTACATGGCAGGCGCAAAAGAGATTCGCAGTAAGATTGCGAGCATCAAAAGCACGCAAAAGATTACCAGCGCCATGGAAAAAGTGGCGGTCAGCAAAATGCGCAAGGCACAAATGCGCATGGCTGCTAGCCGTCCTTATGCGGAGCGTATCCGCCAGGTTATTGGGCATCTGGCCAACGCCAACCCGGAATACCGCCACCCGTTCATGATCGAGCGCGCTATCAAGCGTGTGGGTTATGTCGTGGTGAGCAGTGACCGTGGTTTGTGCGGCGGCTTGAATACCAACCTGTTCAAGGCCCTGGTCAAGGACATGGCGGTAAACCGCGAAAACGGCGTCGAGATTGATCTGTGTGTCGTTGGTAGCAAGGGTGCGGCCTTTTTCCGCAACTTCGGCGGTAACGTCGTTGCAGCTATCAGCCACCTGGGTGAAGAGCCGTCGATCAATGATCTGATCGGCAGCGTCAAGGTGATGCTGGATGCCTACCTGGACGGCCGTATTGACCGCCTGTCCGTGGTGTCCAACAAGTTCATCAACACCATGACGCAACAGCCTACCGTGGAGCAGTTGATTCCACTGGTGGCCACCCCGGATCAGGATCTCAAGCACCACTGGGACTATCTCTACGAACCGGATGCCAAAGAGCTGCTTGACGGCTTGATGGTCCGCTACGTTGAGTCGCAGGTCTACCAGGCGGTGGTCGAGAACAACGCGGCTGAACAAGCTGCGCGGATGATCGCGATGAAGAACGCTACCGACAACGCCGGTGATTTGATCAGCGATTTGCAGCTGATCTACAACAAGGCGCGTCAGGCTGCGATCACCCAAGAGATCTCGGAAATCGTCGGCGGCGCTGCCGCGGTTTAACGGTTCAAATATTCAGAGGATCCAGCTATGAGTAGCGGACGTATCGTTCAAATCATCGGCGCCGTTATCGACGTGGAATTTCCACGCGACAGCGTACCGAGCATCTACAACGCGCTGAAAGTAGTGAGCGCGGCTGAAACCACTCTGGAAGTTCAGCAACAGCTGGGCGACGGCGTGGTTCGCACCATTGCGATGGGTTCCACCGAGGGCTTGAAGCGCGGTCTGGAAGTTACCGACTCTGGCGCAGCCATCTCCGTACCGGTCGGTAAAGCGACCCTGGGCCGGATCATGGACGTCCTCGGTAACCCGATCGACGAAGCTGGCCCGATCGACACCGAAGAGCGTTGGGGCATTCACCGCCCAGCACCTTCGTTCGCTGAGCAAGCAGGCGGCAACGACCTGCTGGAAACCGGCATCAAGGTTATCGACCTGGTTTGCCCGTTTGCCAAAGGCGGTAAAGTCGGTCTGTTCGGTGGTGCCGGTGTAGGCAAAACCGTAAACATGATGGAACTGATCCGTAACATCGCCATCGAGCACAGCGGTTATTCCGTGTTCGCCGGTGTGGGGGAGCGTACTCGTGAGGGTAACGACTTCTACCACGAGATGAAGGACTCCAACGTTCTGGACAAAGTGGCACTGGTTTACGGTCAGATGAACGAGCCGCCGGGCAACCGTCTGCGCGTAGCACTGACTGGCCTGACCATGGCCGAGAAGTTCCGTGACGAAGGTAACGACGTTCTGCTGTTCGTGGACAACATCTATCGTTACACCCTGGCCGGTACTGAAGTATCCGCACTGCTGGGCCGTATGCCTTCGGCAGTAGGTTACCAGCCGACCCTGGCTGAAGAGATGGGCGTTCTGCAAGAACGTATCACTTCGACCAAGGAAGGTTCGATCACTTCGATCCAAGCGGTATACGTACCTGCGGATGACTTGACCGACCCGTCGCCAGCGACCACCTTCGCCCACTTGGACGCCACCGTCGTTCTGTCCCGTGACATCGCTTCCCTGGGTATCTACCCGGCAGTAGATCCACTGGATTCGACTTCGCGCCAGCTGGACCCGAACGTAATCGGCCAGGACCACTACGACACCGCTCGCGGCGTTCAGTACGTTCTGCAACGTTACAAAGAGCTGAAGGACATCATCGCGATCCTGGGTATGGACGAGCTGTCGGAAGCCGACAAGCAGTTGGTAAACCGTGCTCGTAAGATCCAGCGCTTCTTGTCGCAGCCGTTCTTCGTGGCTGAAGTCTTCACCGGTGCTTCGGGTAAATACGTTTCCCTGAAAGACACCATTGCTGGCTTCAAAGGCATCCTCAACGGTGACTACGACCACCTGCCAGAACAAGCGTTCTACATGGTTGGCGGCATCGAAGAAGCGATCGAGAAAGCCAAGAAACTGTAATCCCGGCGCCCGGCAACGGGCGCTAATTTAGGTTGAGGCAATCAGATGGCTATGACAGTCCATTGCGATATCGTCAGCGCGGAAGGGGAAATCTTTTCCGGCCTGGTCGAGATGGTGATTGCGCACGGTGCACTGGGTGATCTTGGTATCGCTCTGGGTCACGCGCCGCTGATCACTAATCTGAAGCCAGGTCCGATCCGCCTGATCAAGCAAGGCGGGGAAGCCGAGGTGTTCTACATCTCCGGTGGTTTCCTCGAGGTTCAGCCGAACATGGTCAAGGTGCTTGCCGATACCGTGCAACGTGCCGCCGACCTGGATGAAGCTCAGGCTCAAGCAGCTCTCAAGGCTGCCGAGGCTGCTCTGCACGAGAAGAGCGCAGATTTCGACTACGGAGCTGCGTCCGCACGTCTGGCCGAGGCTGCAGCTCAGCTGCGCACCGTCCAGCAGATCCGCAAGAAGTTTGGCGGTTAATCCGTCAGCCGCTTGTTGTGCGATTGATAAAAAAGGGTAGCCTCGGCTACCCTTTTTTCTTTTCCGAATTCAAACCCCGGTCGCAGTTGCTGACCACCCAGGATTGGTAGCCAGTCATGTCTCTTGAAATCGTTATCCTCGCGGCCGGTCAAGGCACTCGTATGCGTTCGGCCCTGCCGAAGGTGCTGCACCCGATTGCCGGCAATTCCATGCTGGGCCATGTTATCCACAGCGCCCGCCAACTCGATCCACAACGCATCCACGTGGTCATTGGCCATGGCGCCGACGTAGTACGTGAGCGACTGGCAGCCGATGACCTGAATTTCGTCCTGCAGGACAAACAACTCGGCACCGGTCACGCCACCGCCCAAGCTGTGCCGTTCATTACCGCCGACACCGTGTTGATCCTCTACGGTGACGTACCGTTGATCGAAGTCGAAACCCTGCAACGCTTGCTCAAACAAGTCGTTCCGGGGCAAATGGGCTTGCTCACCGTCGAACTGGACGACCCAACCGGCTACGGCCGCATCGTTCGTGATGCCGACGGCAAGGTCGCGGCCATCGTAGAACACAAAGACGCCAGCGAAGCGCAGCGCGCCATCACCGAAGGCAACACCGGCATTCTCGCCGTGCCGGCCAATCGTTTGGCCGACTGGATGAGTCGCCTGTCGAACAATAATGCTCAGGGCGAGTACTACCTGACTGACGTGATTGAAATGGCGGTCAACGATGGTTTGGTCGTGGCCACCGAACAACCGCACGACGCGATGGAAGTGCAGGGCGCCAACGATCGCAAGCAGCTGTCCGAGTTGGAGCGTCACTACCAGTTGCGCGCTGGCCGTCGTTTGATGGCCCAAGGCGTGACCTTGCGTGACCCGGCGCGTTTCGATGTGCGTGGCGAAGTCACCGTGGGTCGCGATGTGCTGATCGACATCAACGTGATCCTCGAAGGCAACGTGGTGATCGAAGACGACGTGGTGATCGGCCCGAACTGCGTGATCAAGGACAGCACCCTGCGCAAAGGTGTGGTGATCAAGGCCAACAGTCATATCGAAGGCGCGGTTCTGGGCGAGGGCAGCGATGCCGGCCCGTTCGCACGCTTGCGTCCCGGCACCGTGCTCGAAGCGCGCGCGCATGTGGGTAACTTTGTCGAGTTGAAGAACGCGCACATGGGCGAGGGCGCCAAGGCCGGTCACCTGACGTATCTGGGCGACGCCGAAATAGGTGCGCGCACCAACATCGGCGCCGGCACCATCACCTGCAATTACGATGGCGCCAACAAGTGGAAAACCGTGTTGGGTGCGGACGTGTTCATCGGCTCTAACAACTCGTTGGTCGCGCCTGTGGATATCTCCAACGGTGCCACCACCGCGGCAGGGTCGACTATCACGCAGAATGTGGATAACGCGCAGTTGGCAGTTGGCCGTGCGCGACAGAAGAATATCGATGGCTGGAAGCGGCCGGAGAAGATCAAGAAGAGCTGAGTTATCCACAATTCGTTTTAGTGACGAAATCGATGTGGGAGCGAGCTTGCTCGCGAATGCGGTAGATCATTCAACATGCATGTTGACTGACACGTCGCCTTCGCGAGCAAGCTCGCTCCCACATTTTTGTTTGTGTCGTGTTCAAAAAAGTCTGACTGGCGCTTGACGATTTGTGGCCGATAGGTTTTGATTGCTTCCGTTATCTTTCGAATCGAAACTTAAGACGCCATGTCGAAACGCAATACACCCCAACGTCGCCACAACATCCTTGCCTTGCTTAATGTGCAGGGTGAAGTCAGTGTGGATGAGTTGGCCAAGCGCTTCGAAACCTCCGAAGTAACGATCCGCAAGGATCTGGCGGCGCTGGAGAGCCACGGTCTGTTGCTGCGCCGTTACGGCGGGGCGATCACCATGCCGCAGGAGCTGGTCGCGGAAACCGCCCAGAGCGTCTCGAAATACAAGCAGGCGATTGCCCGCGCGGCGGTGAAGCGTATCCGCGAACACGCGCGGATCATCATCGACAGCGGCAGCACCACCGCCGCGATGATCCCCGAACTCGGCCAGCAGCCCGGTCTGGTGGTGATGACCAATTCCCTGCACGTCGCCAACGCCCTGAGCGAACTCGAACACGAACCGGTGCTGTTGATGACCGGCGGCACCTGGGATCCGCATTCGGAGTCCTTTCAGGGTCAGGTCGCCGAGCAAGTACTACGCTCTTACGACTTCGACCAATTGTTCATCGGCGCCGATGGCATCGATCTGGTGCGTGGCACCACGACCTTCAATGAGCTGCTCGGTTTGAGCCGGGTCATGGCTGACGTGGCGCGGGAAGTCATCGTCATGGTCGAGGCCGACAAGATCGGCCGCAAGATTCCCAATCTGGAGCTGCCGTGGAGCAGCGTCCATACCCTCATTACCGATGATCGCCTGCCCAATGATGCACGCGATCAGATTCAGGCCCGCGGTATCACCGTGATTTGCGCGGCTGTCAGTCAGGAGAAATAAGCATGTGTGGAATTGTCGGCGCAGTTGCAGAACGTAACATCACCGCCATCCTGCTCGAAGGCCTCAAGCGCCTCGAATACCGCGGCTACGACAGCGCTGGTGTGGCGGTTTACACCAACGACGAAAGCCTCGAGCGCATGCGCCGTCCGGGCAAAGTCAGCGAACTCGAAGCAGCGCTGGCCGAACACCCGCTGGTCGGTCGTCTCGGTATCGCCCACACCCGTTGGGCTACCCACGGCGCGCCGTGCGAGCGCAACGCCCACCCGCATTTCTCCGGCGATATCGCTGTCGTGCACAACGGCATCATCGAGAACCACGAAGCGCTGCGCGAACAACTGAAAGCGCTGGGTTACGTGTTCAGCTCGGATACCGACACCGAAGTCATCGCTCACCTGCTCAACCACAAACTCAAGGATCAGCCTGACCTGACCGTCGCCCTTAAGGCGACCGTCAAGGAACTGCACGGTGCTTACGGTCTGGCGGTGATCAACGCCAACCAACCGGATCGTCTGGTTGCCGCCCGCAGTGGCAGCCCGCTGGTGATCGGTCTGGGTCTCGGCGAGAACTTCCTCGCGTCAGACCAGTTGGCCCTGCGTCAGGTCACCGACCGCTTCATGTACCTGGAAGAAGGCGATATCGCCGAAATTCGCCGCGATAACGTGCAGATCTGGGATGTCGATGGCAAAGCCGTCGAGCGCCAGACCGTGCAGTACACCGACGGTGCCGAAGCCGCCGACAAAGGTGAATTCCGCCACTACATGCTCAAGGAAATCCATGAGCAACCGGCCGTTGTCCAGCGCACCCTCGAAGGTCGCCTGAGCAATAACCAAGTGCTGGTACAGGCCTTCGGTCCACAGGCTGCCGAGTTGTTCGCCAAAGTGCGCAACGTACAGATCGTCGCCTGTGGCACCAGCTACCACGCCGGTATGGTCGCGCGTTACTGGCTGGAAGAACTGGCCGGCATTCCGTGCCAGATCGAAGTTGCCAGCGAATTCCGTTATCGCAAAGTGGTGGTGCAGCCGGACACCCTGTTCGTGACCATCTCGCAGTCCGGCGAAACCGCCGACACCCTGGCGGCGCTACGCAACGCCAAGGAACTGGGTTTCCTCGCCAGCCTGGCGATCTGCAACGTCAGCATCAGCTCGCTGGTGCGTGAATCCGACCTGACCCTGCTCACCCAGGCCGGCCGCGAAATTGGCGTGGCCTCGACCAAAGCCTTCACTACGCAACTGGTTGGCCTGCTACTGCTGACTTTGTCCCTGGGCCAAGTGCGCGGCACGCTGGACAAAGGCATCGAAGCCACGCTGGTCGAAGAACTGCGTCGTCTGCCAACCCGCCTTGGCGAAGCACTGGCCATGGACAGCACCGTGGAAAAAATCGCCGAACTGTTCGCCGAAAAGAACCACACATTGTTCCTCGGTCGCGGCGCGCAATTCCCGGTGGCGATGGAAGGTGCCTTGAAGCTCAAGGAAATCTCCTACATCCACGCCGAAGCCTACCCGGCTGGTGAGCTGAAACACGGCCCGCTGGCGCTGGTGGATAACGACATGCCGGTGGTCACCGTTGCGCCAAACAACGAGCTGCTGGAAAAGCTCAAATCCAATCTGCAGGAAGTCCGCGCACGCGGCGGCGAACTGATCGTGTTCGCCGACGAAAAAGCCGGGATGACCAACGGCGAAGGCACCCACGTGGTGCAGATGCCGCACATTCACGACATCCTCTCGCCGATCCTCTATACGATCCCGCTGCAGTTGCTGTCGTATTACGTCGCGGTGCTGAAGGGCACGGACGTGGATCAGCCGCGTAATTTGGCGAAGTCGGTGACGGTGGAATAAGTTATCCACAGCTGACATGGACACAACAAAATCGCAGCCCCGGCTGCGATTTTTGTATCTGACTGAGGGCCTTCATGGACCGCTTCCAGGAAATGCACATCTTCACCACCGTCGCCCAAGAGCAAGGCTTCTCCGCCGCCGCTCGGCGTCTGGGGCTGTCTGCGGCGAGCGTCACCCGAGCGGTCGCGGCGCTGGAGTTACGGATTGGCACGCAGTTGCTGATTCGTACCACGCGCAGTGTGCATTTGAGCGAAGCGGGGCAGCGGTATCTGGAGGATTGTCGGAGGATTCTCGCGGAGGTGCAGGAAGCCGAGGATTCCGCTGCAGGCAGTCATGCTCAGCCGCGTGGGCAATTGACGGTAACGGCGCCGGTATTGTTCGGTGATTTGTTTGTGACGCCGGTGATGGCGGGTTATCTGGCGCAGTATCCGGATGTCACGATCAATGCGGTGCTGGTCGATCGCATCGTCAACATGGTTGAAGAGGGCATCGATGTCGCGGTGCGCATCGGTGATCTGCCCGACAGCAATCAGCACGCGATCCGAGTGGGAGAGGTACGTCGCGTCATCTGCGGTTCGCCGGGCTACTTCGCCAAGTACGGTCGGCCGCTTCATCCGCTGGCATTGGCCGGAGCGCCCGTGGTGGCCACCTCTGCGATCGGTCAGCAACGCACATGGCCGTTTCTCGACGCGGGCGAGCCGCTCAGCGTGCGTCCCGAGCCGCGACTCATCGTCACCGCCAACCAAGCAGCAATCACCGCAGCCTGCATGGGCCTCGGTTTGACTCGGGTGCTGTCCTATCAAGTCGCCAGCAAAATCACCACCGGTGAGCTGGAAATCGTCCTCGCTGAATTCGAATTGCCGCCGCTGCCGATCCACGTGGTGTATCAAGGCGGGCGCAAGGCCCCGGCGCGGATTCGCAGTTTCGTGGATTTCACCGTAGAGGCGTTGCGCGTCCATCCGGCGTTGAAAAATGCCGCGTTATTGCACGAGATGAAATAATCGATTTCGTTTGGTGGTGATTCTGTTCTTTTCGCAGTGAGGGGATGATGGCCTGCATCGGCGCTCTCACCCCCGCAGTGGCGCCCCTGTTCAGCGGAGTCGACCATGCAAGCGATCAAACTCTACAACTTCCCGCGTTCCGGCCATGCCCATCGCGTCGAGTTGATGCTCTCCCTGCTGCAATTGCCGACCGAGCTGATCTTCGTCGATCTGGCCAAAGGTGAGCACAAGCAGCCAGCCTATCTGGCCATCAATAGCTTCGGACAGGTGCCGGCGATTGATGACGGCGGCGTGGTGCTGGCCGATTCCAACGCGATCCTGGTGTACCTGGCGCAGAAATACGGCAACGGTCGTTGGTTGCCTGCCGACCCGGTCGGTGCCGCGCATGTGCAGCGCTGGCTGTCCGCCGCCGCCGGGCCGATTGCGTTCGGTCCCGCTGCCGCGCGTTTGGTCACCGTATTTGGCGCACAGCTGAATGCTGAAGAGGCGATTAGCCGTGCACACAACCTGCTCAAAGTGATGGACGTCGAGTTGGGCAAAACCGCGTATCTGGCCGGCGACGAACCGAGCATTGCCGACGTTTCCGCCTACAGTTACATCGCTCACGCGCCGGAAGGCAATGTGTCGCTGGAAGAGTATGGCAACGTTCGCGCCTGGCTGGCCCGGGTCGAAGCCTTGCCTGGTTTTGTCGGCATGCCGCGCACCGTCGCCGGTCTGCAAACCACTGCCTGATTTTCGCAATCCACACTGTGCCGCCGGCGCAGGGGAGAGGTCGTGATGGAACGTTCACCGTGGCACGCTGGCGAGCAACAATTACAGGCCCATGTCGGCGTTGCCGAACGCATGGAAGCCGTCGGGCGCAAGGTGATTCGCAGCTGGATGCCGGATCAGCACCGTGAGTTCTATCAGCAATTGCCTTTCCTGCTGTACGGCGCCGTCGATGCGGACGGGCGGCCTTGGGCCAGTCTGCTCGAAGGCGCCCCGGGGTTTGCCCATTCGCCCGATCCCGAACATCTGCACTTCGCCAGCCAGGTCGCTGCCGATGATCCGGCGCAACTGCGCAATGGCGAGCCAATCGGTTTGCTCGGCATCGAACTGCACACCCGCCGGCGCAATCGCCTCAATGGCCAGGTCGGCAATCTGACCGCGCAGGGTTTCGACGTAAGGGTGGATCAGGCCTTCGGCAACTGCCCGCAATACATCCAGTTGCGGCAGTTTCAACGAGTGCCGCTGACGGATCCGCAGACGCGCCCGGCTGAACATCTGAATACGCTCGACGAGGCAGCCACTGCGCTGATTACTGGCGCCGATACTTTCTTCGTCGCCAGTTATGTCGATGCCGATGGCCAGCGCGCGGTGGATGTTTCCCATCGCGGTGGTCAGGCCGGTTTCGTACGGGTGGAAGGCAATCGTCTGACGATCCCTGACTTTGCCGGCAACCTGCATTTCAACACCTTGGGCAATCTGCTGCTCAACCCCAAGGCTGGCTTGCTGTTCATCGACTTTTCCACAGGCGATGTGCTGCAACTCAGCGGGCGTACCGAGATTCTGCTTGATGACCCGCAGATCGAAGCGTTTCAAGGGGCTGAGCGCCTGTGGACATTCGAAGTGGAAAAACTGGTGCGACGGCCGGCAGCCTTGGCGTTGCGCTGGCGCTTCGACGGCATGTCGCCGACCAGCCTGTTGACCGGTAATTGGGCCGAGGCAGATGCTCGGTTACAAGCGCAAGCGCTGGGCAATCAATGGCGGCCACTGCGGGTGGCGAAGATCGAGGAAGAAAGTCGCAGCATCCGTTCGATCTATCTGGAGCCCGCCGATGGCGCCGGTCTGCCGGTATTTCTGGCTGGGCAGCATTTACCTCTGCGCTTCACGATCGATGGCGAGGTACATATCCGCACTTACAGCCTGTCGAGTGCGCCATCGGATGGTTTCTACCGGATCAGCGTCAAGCACGAAGGCCTGATTTCATCGCATCTGCATGAGCAGATTCGCGTTGGCGATGTGCTCGAAGCGCGGGCGCCACAAGGGCATTTCACCGTCGTACCGCTGGAGCAACGACCGTTGGTTTTGTTGGCGGCCGGTGTGGGAATCACACCGTTGCTGTCGATGCTGCGCGAGGTGGTGTACCAAGGCCTACGGACGCGAGGGATTCGTCCGACATTGTTGCTGCAGAGTTCGCGCAGCCTCGCGGATCAACCGTTTCGCAAGGAGCTGGACCGTTTGCTCGAAACGTCAGGCGACTCAGTCCGCGTCCTGCGTTTGCTCAGCCAACCGGAAGCCGATCTGCAGGAGGGCGAGGATTTTGATCTGCCGGGCCGAATTGACGGCACGGTGCTGAGAAACCTGCTGGATGCCGAGGATTTCGATCAGCTCGACTTCGTGCTTTGCGGCCCCGGTGGTTTTACTCAAGGCCTGTACGACATCTTGCGCGAGCTGGATGTGCGCGATGCGCAGATTCATGCGGAAACCTTTGGCCCGTCGACGCTGAAGCGTCAGGCCGATCCGGACGCCATCGTCATCGAACAACCGCCCGCAGCGACGACTTCGGTTCCCGTAGTGTTCGAACGCTCGGCTAAGGAAGCGCGCTGGCAGCCGGACGGCGGCAGTTTGCTGGAGTTGGCGGAAAGCCGTGGCTTACGTCCGGAGTTCAGTTGCCGCGGTGGCTCGTGCGGCACGTGCAAGACCCGACTGGTCAGTGGCGCGGTGAATTATCCACAGGTGCCGGCGGATATCCCGGAAGCGGGGCATGTGCTGATTTGTTGCGCGGTGCCGGCGCAGAGCAGTCAGCCACTGGTGCTCGATCTGTAATCGAAAACAACCTGTAGGAGCGAGCCTGCTCGCGAATGCGCTCTGTCAGCAACGATGATGTTGGCTGACCCGACGCTTTCGCGAGCAGGCTCGCTCCCACATTGGCAATGTGGTTTGGCTTGAGGTCAGGCGTAGGACAGGGATTTTTCCTCCAGCAACTCCTGATACAACTCCGTCCACTTGCGGCCCATTTCGTCGGCGGTGAATAACTGCCGATAGCGCGCCTCAGCCTTCACGCCCATCGCCGCAGCCCGCACCGGATCTTCCCAAAGCGTACGCATCGCTTCGCGAAACGCCTGTGGATGACTCGGCGGCACGACCAGTCCGGTCTCATTGTGGATATTGATGTAGCTGGTGCCGGTACCGATTTCGCTGGAGATCATCGGTTTGCCGTACATCGCGCCTTCGAGCAGGGAAATGCCGAACGCTTCCGACCGCAGGTGCGAGGGGAAGACGATCGCGTAACTCAGTTGCAGCAGCGCGACTTTGTCTTCATCGCCCAGTCGCCCGAGGAAGTGAATATTTCGCAGTCCCAGCGCTGCCGCTTGGGCATGAAGTTCTTGCTCGAGCGGGCCGGCGCCGACGATCACCACCGGGTAATCCACGTCCTTCAGCGCCTCGAGCAGAATGTGCAGGCCTTTGTAATAACGCATCACCCCGACAAACAGGAAAAACTTATCCCCAAGCTGACGGCGCCAACGATTCATGCGTTCGGCATCGGCTTGTGGATAACCTGCTTTGTTCAAGCCATACGGAATCACCCGGGTCTTGTCCTGAAACTGCTGTAGCACATCGCTGGTGTGCAGGTAGTTCGGCGACGCCGCAACGATACGGTCGGCGCTGGCGAGGAAACGGTTCATCAAGGGCCGATAGAGTTTGAGCAAGTGCTTCTGGCGAATGATGTCCGAGTGATAAGTGACCACGCTCGGTTTTTGCATGGCGCTGGCGAAATGCACCAGATCCATGAATGGCCACGGGAAGTGATAGTTGATCACGTCGGCTTCAGCGGCCATTTCGCGAAACTGCTTGAACACGCTCCAGGAAAATCCGGTGGAGGCGAACTGAATGTCGAGTTTGGCGCGGTGCACTTCGTGGTGACCGAGTTGCACCACGGGCGGCGTCGGATCGGCACTGAGGGTCAGGACCTGGCCGTCGATACCGTGCTGGGCGCCGCTCTCGCACAGCTGGAAGATCACTTGTTCGATGCCGCCGACCGAGTCAGGCAGGTAAGTCTTGAAAAAATGAAGTACGCGCATTCAACCTCCCATAGCCTGGCGGTAGGCACTGGCCGTAGCCTGCGCACAACGCTCCCAGGAAAAAAGCCGTGCCTGCTGCAATCCGGCTTCTCGGCATGCCTGCCAATGTGCTTGATCGTCGATCAGTCGGTTCATTGCATCGCGCAAGCCGTCCGCATCGTCAGCTTCAATATAGTTGCCCGCTGGCCCTGCCACCTCCGGCATGGCTGAAGAACGGGTGATGACCACCGGCGTGCCGCTGGCCATCGCCTCCAGCACCGGCAGACCAAAACCTTCGTACAGCGAGGGGAAAATCAGCCCGCGGGCACCGGCCAGCAGTTGCGCCACTTGTTCGTCCGGCAGATAACCGAGCAGGCACACATGCCCGCTCGCCAACGCCTGGCGCAGCGGTTCGCTGAATTGTTCGCGCTCCCAGCCCGCCATGCCGACGATCAACAATGGAAAACGCTGGCGCACGGCGTCTGGCAGCAAGGCGTGTGCTCGCAGGGCCAAGCCGAGGTTTTTGCGCGGCTCGAGGGTGCCGACACACAGAAAGTATTCCCGGAACTCCACGGCATGCGCCTTGAGCACGGCGTCGATGCTGTGCGGTTCGCGCGGATGGAAGCGCTCCGCCACGCCTAACGGGGCGACGACAAAACGCTCGGCGGGCAAGCCGAACCAGGCTTGCGCCTCGTCGGCAATGGCTTGCGAGTCAGTCAGGATCAGCCGTGCCTGCTCTACGCCAATGGCCAGACGCCGCTCGATTTCCTTGAGCCGCGCGGGCGGCTGGGTGTCGGGGAAATGCAGGTGGGTCAGGTCGTGCAGGGTGATTACGGTCGGGCCGTTGAAGGCCAGCGGCCACAGGCTCGGCTCGTGATAGAGGTCGATACCCTGTGCGCTGCCCTGATCGAAACGCCTTTGCTCCAGCCAACGTCGTGCCTGATAGGCCCCGGGAATCTGCCGCAGCAGCGGGGTCAGGCGCGAATAACCGGGCATCGCCGCTTCCGGCAGCGCCGAACTCCAGCCCCAGCCGTGAAACAGCGTGACTTCGACATCGGTCTCGCTGCGCAACGCGTTCACCAGTTCGGCGACGTAATGGCCGATGCCGGTGCGCGGCGCCTGCAGGATTCGGGCGTTAAGGGCAATGCGCATGCTGCCTCGCTTGCGCCGCTGGCGCTTGCACAACATGGCGCACGCTGCGCTCAGCCAATTGCTCACTGGCCTCGCGCCAGCCGATCCAGGCCCAGTCAGCCACATCGCGGGCGGCGGGGAACTGGCCAGTGTTTTCGAAAGCGCTGACCAGATCAGCAAGGCTCTGAGGATCCTGCAAATCGAAGTACGCCATGAACTCACCGCCGATTTCGCGGAACACCGCGATGTCGCTGCCCATCGCCGGCAAGCCGCGTTGCATGGCTTCTACCAGCGGCAAGCCAAAGCCTTCGACGAAGGACGGAAACACCAGCGCATTGGCGTGGGCATAGGCATGTTCGAGGCTGGTGTCGCTCAGATCATTGAACATGAACAAGCGTTGATTCAGTTCGGGGTGGCTGCGCACGCGCTCGAGCAAGGCGTCGCACTTCCAGCCGATGCGCCCGGCAATGCACAACCGCGCGTTCGAACCGGCGGCCCAGGCGCGCTCGAAGGCGTCGAGCAGATAGCCGTGATTCTTGCGCGGCTCGATGGTGCTGACCATCAGGAACACCGGCTCCGGCGTGGTGAACAGCTTGTCCAGGCGCGGCTCGACTTTGTCTTCGCTGCTGTGCAAATCCAGTTCGGAGCCGAGGTGAAAGAAGTCAAACCAGCGCTTGTCAGTCTGTGCGGGGCCGATACGCCGCTGCAGTTCCTCGCGCACCTGATCACGCACTGTGGCGGAAATCGCCATGTAACCGTCGGCGGTGCGGGTGATCCAGTCGAACCATTCACTGAAAACCTGCACCAGCCGTGTGTCGTAAAACTGCGGATGGGTCAGCGGAATCAGGTCGTAGATCACCGCAATCAGGCCGACGCCGTCACGTTTGAGTTGTTCGGCCTGGGCAAAAAAATCCGAGTGCCAAGACGAATCCAGCAGCACCAGTTGATCGCCGGGCCGATGCTGCAACGGTGAGCAGCGTTTGAGCAGTTGGGTGTGGTTGATGGCGCCGATCACGCGCAGCGGTAAACCGAATACGCCGAACGACGTCAGGCGATAGGCGACATACACCATGCGCCGCGCCAGTTTCGCGGTGATCCTGGTGTCGAGGCGCTGGTGCCATTGCCAGAACCGATGCGCCAAGCGTTGCAGGCGCTCGCCGAACGTCGCCAAGGCGTTGAACACCGGCGTGTCCAACGGTGCCAGGCGCTGCACGCGATAGAGTTGGCCGTTGAGCAGAATCACCGGCATGCACTCGACGCCGTCGGCACTCGCAGGCAATTGCTGGATGACATTGCGCACCACGCGCTGGATCCCCGAATTGACCTTCGGGTGCTTGAAGACGTGAGTGCATTCCACCAGCAGGCGGGTCATGAGGTGCGCTCGACAGGCGCGACGTCGGTTTGCCGGGTGATCGTGGTCTGGGCGTTGAGCCATGAGCAGCCGACGAAATCCTCGTGACGGTTGTTGATGACGTGAAACACCAGGCCGTAGTCGCGCCACTCGAAGTTGCGATCCAGGTGCGAGTCCAGACGCGACAGACTCAGCGACACCGAATAGTTGCCTTTGCCCAGGCCCATGATGAAGGCGAAGCGATAGGTGAAGCGTTCGCCGGCGTGCAGATCGGTCAGGGCTTTATTCTGGCGGTGGGTGTTGATGCCATACATCATCTGGCCCAAGCGATCCTTGAGAATGAAGCCCAGCACCAACCGTTCGATGTCCTTGCGCACTTCAACCTGGACTTCCAGGACCACGGGTTGGCCGACTTCGGCGGCGTCGATGCTGCGCTCGTTCTCGTCGAGCATGCGCACGCCGAGGATCGCCGCTTCGCCGGTGCCGGACACCGTTTGCACTTCGCCACCGGCGAGCATTTCCTGACGCACGACCTGGCCTTCGCGCTCGGCCATCAGGGCGTTGTAGTAATCGAGCACGGCTTCGGGTTTGCCGTACATGGCCATGCGGCCGTCCTTGAGCAGGATCGCCGAATCGCAGATCGACTGAATCGCCGAGCGGTCGTGGGACACGATCAACAGCGTGGTGCCAGCCTTGCGGAAGCTGCGGATGCGTTCGAAGCTCTTGTGCTGGAAGTAGGCATCGCCTACCGACAGCGCTTCGTCGACGATCAGAATGTCCGGGCGCCGGGCGGTGGCCACGCTGAATGCCAGGCGCATCTGCATGCCGCTGGAATAGGTGCGCACCGGGTGATTGATGGCTTCACCGATTTCCGCGAAGTGTTCGATTTCGGGCATCAGCGCTTCGATTTCTTCGAGCTGCATGCCCAGCAACTGACCGGCCATGATCGCGTTCTGGCGGCCGGTGAAGTCGGCATGAAAACCCATGCCCAGTTCCAGCAGCGCCGCGACCCGACCTTCGAGTTCGATCTTGCCCGCGGTGGGCTGAGTGGTGCCGGTGATCATCTTCAACAAAGTGCTTTTGCCGGCACCGTTGGCGCCGACGATGCCCACCGCTTCACCGGGGGCGATCTCGAATTCGACATCGCGCAGCACCCAGTGCTGGTGATGACGGATCGGCGAAAAAGGAATCAGCCACTCGGCCAGACGGGCCCAGCGGTTGGGGTATTGCTTGTAGGCCTTGCTCAGGCCGGTGACACGAATATGCCCCATCAGAGTTCATCCACCATTTCGCCGACGCGTTGACGAAACAGGCGCAGCCCGATCAGGCAGAACACGATCCCGGTGACGAAGATCGGCAGCAGCGAACTCCACACCGGCCACTGCCCATAGAGGAACAGGTTCTGATAACTGCTGAACAGGTTGGTCAGCGGATTGAGCTGCAACAGGCGCTGCACCCATTCCGGCAGGATCGTGATCGGGTACACGATCGGTGTCAGCCAGAACCAGAATTGCAGGCAGATCGCGAAAAGTTGGCCGACATCGCGGAAGAACACATTCAGCACGCCGAGGACCATGCCCAGTCCGGCGCAAAACATCATTTGCAGCGCCATCAGCGGCAATAGCGCCAGCAACACCATGCCCGGCCAGCGCCCGGTCACCAGCAGGAACCCCAAAAACAACGCGATGATGATCGCGAAGTTGATCGCGGAATTGATCAGCACGATCACCGGCAGACAAATCCGCGGGAAGCTGATTTTCTTCAGCAGATTCGCGTTGTCGAGAAACATGGTCTGGCTGCGCAGAGTGATCTCGGAGAACAGTCCCCATGCCAGCAGGCCGGCACACAGGTAAACGCTGTAGGCCATGCTGTCGTCCACGCCCGGCAGGCGCGCACGCATGATGTGCGAGAAAATCACCGTGTACACGATGATCATCGACAGCGGGTTGAAGATCGGCCACAGGGCACCGAACAGCGAATTGCGATAACGCGCTTGGAACTCTCGTTGCACGCTACCGAGGATGAATCCACGGTAGCTGCGCAGCGAGCGATACAGGGAAAGCAGCATTCAAACCGTCCTGCCGTAATGATCTTCGAAGCGGACGATATCGTCCTCTCCCAGGTATTCGCCGCTTTGCACTTCGATGATCACCAGATCGATCACGCCGGGGTTTTCCAGGCGATGCTTGTGGCCGGCGGCAATGAACGTCGATTCGTTCTTCGCCACCAGGTGCGTGCCGGTGCCGTTGTTGGTGACCTTGGCCATGCCTTCGACCACCACCCAGTGCTCGTTGCGGTGGTGGTGCATTTGCAGTGACAGCTTGCCGCCGGGTTTGACCACGATGCGTTTGATCTTGAAGCGCGGACCTTCTTCGAGAACGGTGTAGGTGCCCCACGGTCGGCTGACCGTACGGTGCAGGCGATAGGCTTCGTGGGATTTGTCCTTGAGTTGCTTGGCCACCCGGCGCACGTCTTGTGCACGGTCGGCGTGGGCCACCAGCACGGCATCGGCGGTGTCGACCACGATCAGGTTATCCACACCTACAGTCGCCACGAGGCGACCTTCGCTCTGCACGAAGTTGTTGTGGCTGTCGATGAAGATCGCCTCACCGCTGGCGCGGTTGTTGTCGGCATCGGCTGGCACCAGTGCGGCGACGGCGCCCCACGAACCGATGTCGCTCCAGTCGAATCCGGCGGGTACCACGACGACTTTTTCCGAGCGCTCCATCAACGCGTAATCGATGGAGATGTCGGTGATTTCAGCGAACAGCGCCGGTGACAGTTCCTGTTGCAGGCAGCCCACGGTTTCCACCGGAGCGCTGGCGTCCATACAGGCGCGGGTCTGTTCCAACAGTTCGGGCGCGTGTAATTGCAGCTCGGCAATCACGGTCGCCGTGGTGAAGCAGAACATCCCCGAATTCCACAGGAAGTTGCCGCTCTCCAGATAATGCGTGGCGGTTTGCAGGTCGGGTTTCTCGACGAAGCGCTGCACCTTGGCCGCACCCTTGGCGTCCAGTGGTGCACCGGTTTCGATGTAACCGAAGCCGGTTTCCGGCGCGGTCGGGATCACGCCGAAGGTCACCAGATAACCGTCCTTGGCCAGATCAACCGCGTGCTCGACCGCTGCTTTCAGTGCGTCCTGATTGACGATCAAATGGTCGGCGGGCATCACCACCATGATCGCGTCATCACCGTGCAGAGCTTGCAGCGACAGCGCGGCGGCAGCAATGGCCGGTGCGGTGTTGCGCCCGGTCGGCTCCAGCAGGAAGTGCCCGCGATGGCGCGACACGTGGGCGGCGCAATAGTGATCCTTGCTCTGGAAGTAATATTCGCGGTTGGTCACCGTGACGATGTCACCCCAGCCGTCGAGCAACGCGGCGGCTCGCTGGTAGGTCTTGCCGAGCAGCGACTGGCCGTCGGGCAGGGTCATGAACGGCTTCGGATGGCCCTCGCGGGACACTGGCCACAAACGGGTGCCGGCACCGCCGGACAGAATCACGGGGATCAGCATGGCCTACTCCTTGGCGACGCGTTTCATGTCCGCATCCATCATCATGCGGATCAAGGTATCCAGGTCGGTTTTCGGTTTCCAGCCCAGCACGCGCTGAGCCTTGGCCGGGTTGCCGAGCAGCACTTCGACTTCGGCCGGGCGGAAAAACGCCGGGTCGATCTTCACGTAGTCGCGGTAGTTGAGGCCGACGTGATCGAAGGCGATGCGGCACATTTCGCGCACCGTGGTGGTGACGCCGGTGGCGACCACGAAATCGTCCGGCTTGTCCTGTTGCAGCATCAGCCACATGGCTTCGACGTAGTCGCCGGCAAAACCCCAGTCGCGTTTGGCGTCGATGTTGCCCAAGGCCAGTTCGTGCTGTTTGCCCTGCTTGATGCGGGCGGCGGCGTCGGTGACCTTGCGGGTCACGAACTCGATGCCGCGCAGTGGCGATTCGTGGTTGAAGAGGATGCCGCTGCTGGCGTGCAGGTTGAAGCTTTCGCGGTAGTTGACGGTGATCCAGTGGCCGTACAGTTTGGCCACGCCGTATGGGCTGCGCGGGTAGAACGGTGTGTTTTCATCCTGCTGCTCGGCCTGGATCAGGCCGAACATTTCGCTGGTCGAAGCCTGATAAAAACGCGTGTGCGGACTGAACTGGCGGATCGCTTCGAGCAGGTGGGTCACGCCCAGGCCGTCGACGATGCCAGTGGTCACCGGTTGATCCCAGGAGGCGGCGACGAAACTTTGCGCGGCGAGGTTATACACCTCGTCCGGCGCCGACTTGATGACCGCGCGCTGCACCGAGCAGGCATCGGCCATGTCACCGTCGAGGTAGACGATGTCGGCTTCGACGCCCATCTCGCGCAGGCGCCAGCGCGAATCGCTGCTGCGCCGTGCGACCAGACCGTGGACCTTGTAGCCCTTGTCGAGCAGCAACTTGGCCAGATATGCGCCGTCCTGGCCGGTGATCCCTGTGATCAGTGCACTTTTTGTCATTCTTGTCGTACTCGCATCTCCCAGTCGGACAGGATCGCCCGCAGGGATTGTTGTGTGGTGATTTCTGGCGCCCATCCTGTGGTTTTCGCCAGTCTTGCGTGGCTGCCGCAAACGCGGCGCTGATCGGCGCGTCGCATGCGCGCCGGATCCTGAACCAGTTGCATCTCGACTTCGGCCAGATCGCCCAGCTGTTCAATCAGGCTGCGGATGCTTTGCTCGCGGCCCGAGCAAATGTTGTAGACCTGCCCCGGCGTGCCTTTTTCCAGTAGCGCGAGGTACGCCGAGACGACATCGCCGACATCAAGGAAGTCGCGCGTCACGTCGATGTCGCCGACTTCCAGTTGCGGCGCTTGCAAGCCTTGTTTGATGCGGCTGATCTGGCGGGCGGCGCTGGCGATGACAAAACTGTCTTTCTGCCCGGTACCGATGTGATTGAACGGGCGCGCGACCAGCACTGGCCAGCCTTCGCTCAGGCCCCATTGCAGGCTGAGGAATTCGGCAGACAGTTTGCTCACCGCGTAAGGGTTGCGCGGGCAGGGCGGTTGTTGCTCGGAGATCGGCAGGGCGCTTTCGCCGACCTGGCCATAGACATCGCCGGAGCTGACGTATAGGAAGGTGCCCTGAAAGCCGCGGGCCTTGAGCGCCTGCAACAGATTGAGGGTGCCGAGCAGATTGATCTCGAGGGTGCGCGCCGGATCGCGAAAGGCTTCGGGGACGAAGGTCTGCCCGGCCAGGTGGATCACGGCGTCGGGCAATTGTGGCCACAGATCGATGAGGCTGTCGGGCTTTGTCAGGTCGTAGGAGGCCGCGGCAGGCAGCAGCTCCCACGACGCATCAGGCGATGCCAGACGAGACTGAATATGTTGTCCCACGAATCCACTGAGACCCGTGACGAACAGACGCTTTTTCAAACAGCGACCCCTTGGTCTTGAACTTGCGCCACTTTCCCACAGGCTCTGAGGGGAAGTCTGTCAGACCGGTAGAAAAAACCGGTGCGACAACAGGCGAAGTCATTGTTGTAGTTGTTTGGTTGCCAATCTGTGCCAATTGCGCGGCAATTTCAACAGGTCCAACCGTGACCGGTCAGTTCTCGTTAGCGTAGCCCGATTTATTCTCGTCGGACGGTTCCCGGATCCTTAACGGATGTGTTTAGAATGCCCCTCGTCGCGAAAACCCGGGTGTTGCTTTCGGGAGGGCGACGCAGGGTGAAACCGACCACTAAAACAAGAACGAAGACGTGCTCCAGGACCCAGGGCGAGAACGGCAATGCCGACTCGATCCAAGGCTTGGCCGTCATAGCATGAAGTTGCCAGGACGGCAGTTTCATCGTGGGATGCCATGAATTTCATTCTCTACTCGGACGTCAACGACAGCTCCATCAGCCAAAGCCTGGGGCGTCCGGAATACAGCTATTACTTTGTGCTCAAGGCCTATCGTCCGGTGCTGGAAAGCCTTGGGCGCGTGCATGTGGTCGCGTCCACCGCCGAAGTCGATACGCTTTATCAGCAACTGCTCGCTGCCGGCGAAGACAGTGTGTTCCTGTCCTTCACCCCACCGCAGAAAACCCCGGTCGATCTGCAATGCCCAACGATTTGCGTGGTGGCGTGGGAGTTCGATTCGATCCCCGATGAGCAGTGGGACAACGATCCACGCCAGGACTGGACGCAGATGCTCGCGCGCCAGGGCCGTGTGATCACCCTGTCGAGCCATACCGCGCGCGCCATTCGCCGCGCCATGGGTGAGGACTTTCCGGTATTGGTGCTGCCGACACCGCTATGGGAAAACTTCGCGGCAATCCGTCAGCAGCATGTGCCTGCGCCGGTCAATCCGGGCGCCACGCTGGCGATCAAGGGCTGCATTTTCGATTCACACACGCTGGGTCTGTCGGCCGATGCGTTGATCCCGACGCCGCTGACCGCTGAACAAGAGGCGGCGCTGGCCGCCGAACTCGAAGCCGCCCGCCCACCACCTCTGACCTTTAAGCGGCGCCTGGTCATTGCCCGGCATTACTTGCGCCTCTGGGCGCTGGACCGGGGGCGCGATCAGGCAGAACCGCTGCCGCGAGTGAAGTTTCTGCACAACTGGTATTGGGAAGGCTTGCGCGATCTGGTTCCGGAGAACCTGCACGGCTGGCTCGAACAACGCCTGCCGGCCATTTGCGGCCCGCAACCGCTGCCGGTGATCGAACCGCCGCCACTGGACCTGCCGGACACCACCTCGGTGGTCGAGACCCAGGTCGACGGTGTGGTCTACGTCACCGTGTTCAATCCCAAGGATGGCCGCAAGAACTGGCACCAACTGATCACCGCGTTCTGCTGGGCGTTCCGTGAAACCCCCGACGCAACGTTGGTGCTGAAAATCACCCAGAACGATCTGGCGTCCTACTACAGCGAATTGATGACCTTGCTGGCGCAGCTCACGCCGTTCGCCTGTCGGGTGGTGGTGATGCACGGTTACCTCGACGATGAGCAATACGCAGGGCTTTATCAGGCCGCGAGTTTTTACGTCAACGCCTCGCGCTGCGAAGGGTTGTGCCTGCCGTTGATGGAATTCATGTCCAGCGGCAAACCGGTGATCGCGCCGGATCACACGGCGATGGAAGATTACATCGATGAATCGGTGGCGTTCGTGGTCGGTTCCAGCGAGGAACTGACCATCTGGCCGCAGGACACGCGCATCATTTACCGGACTCTGCGTTATCGCCCGGATTGGGGTTCGCTGAAAAACGCCTACGAACACAGCTACCGGATGGCCAAGGCACAACCGCAGGATTACCAGCGAATGTCGGCCGCCGCGGTACAACGCATGCACGATTACTGTTCCTTTGCTCCGGTGCAAAAGCGCATGGCGGACTTTTTCGGGCTGGCGCCGAACACCATCGATGCCGCGCCAGTAACGGACAACGCCTCATGCTGATCATCATTCATTCGGAAACCAACCAGCACACCATCGCGCGGAATCTGGGGCGCTCGGAGTACAGCTATTACTTCGTGCTCAAGGAATACCGGCCAGTGCTCGAACGCCTCGGACGGGTGGTGGAAGTCGTTGACCCACAGCGCGAGGTCGATGCGCTGTACCTGGAATGCGCGAGCCGCGGTGAGCCCTGTGTGTTCCTGTCGTTCTCGCCACCGCACCGCACGCCGGTGCATCTGGCCTGTCCGACGTTGCCGGTGTTTGCCTGGGAATTCAGCACCATTCCCAACGAAGCCTTCGCCGGTGAGCCGCGCAATGACTGGCGCACCGTGCTGGCAGCTTGTGGTGCAGCGATCACCCATTCCAATTACACAGTCAATGCCGTGCGCGAAGCGATGACCGAAGACTACCCGATCGTCGCGGTGCCGGCGCCGGTGTGGGATCGCTTTGCCGCGCGCGGCGAGCAGTTGCAGGGGCAAGCGCCCGCTGAGTCATTCCGCCTGAAGATCAAAGGGCTGGTCGCCGACAGCCGCACCGTCGATCTCAATGCGTTCGGCCCCAAGCATCTGCGCCGAGGCAAAGGAATTGATTTTGCTGCGCCGATCACCGAACAGGAGTTGCTGCTCGACGGCGTGGTGTACACCTCGGTGTTCAACCCCGGCGATGGGCGCAAGAATTGGGAAGACATGCTCAGCGCATTCTGCGTGATTTTTCGCGACGTCGACGACGCCACGCTGGTGCTCAAGCTCACCCATCACGATGCCGAGGAAGCCCTCGGCGACATCCTCCATCACCTGTACAAAAACCAGTCCTATCGCTGCCGTATCGTGTTGATCTACGGCTATCTCGCCGATCCCGATTACGAACGACTGGTGCAAGCGACCCGCTACGTGGTGAACACCTCCTACGGCGAAGGCCAGTGCCTGCCGCTGATGGAGTTCATGTCCTGCGGCAAACCGGCCGTGGCGCCGCGTACCACAGCGATGATCGATTACCTGAATGCCGATAACGCGTTCCTGATCGAGTCCACCGACGAACTCACCGCTTGGCCGCACGACCCGCGCAAGGCGTTCCGTACGCTGCGTTATGTGACCAATTGGGCGTCGTTGTGTCGGGCCTATCAAGCCAGTTACGACGTGGCGAAAAACCAGCCGGCGCGTTATGCGCAGATGTCGGCGCAAGCCGTCAGCAGCCTGCAAGGGTTCTGCAGTCAGGCGGTCGCCGAGCAGCGTTTGCGGGTGTTCTTCGCGCAGTTGCTTGAATCCAGCGCGGCCCTCGTGGAAAGCCCTGAAGCATGAACAGCAAACGGATCATGGACATTGAAGTCCTGCGCGCTGTTGCGGTGCTGGGCGTGCTGTTCCATCACCTGCAGGGCAGCCTGTTCACCGATCCGGTGCCCTTGCTGGAAAAAATCCATGCCTGGGCGCAGCCGTGGTGGGGCGTTGATCTGTTCTTCGCAATCTCCGGTTTTGTCATCGCCCGCAGCCTGATTCCGGCGATGCAGGGCTGCAGCACTCGTCAGGAATACTGGCAGCAGACACGCAATTTCTGGCTGCGCCGGGCCTTCCGTCTCTTGCCATCCGCTTGGTTATGGCTGGCGCTGATGCTGCTGGCGTGCCTGTTTCTCAATCGCTCCGGGGCGTTCGGCACGCTGTCGGCCAACCTGCAAGCGACACTGGCGGGAGTGTTCCAGTACGCCAACTTCCGCTTCGCGGACAGCTTCTTCCATTACGAATACGGCAGCAGTTTCGTCTATTGGAGCCTGTCACTGGAGGAGCAGTTTTACCTGCTGTTCCCGCTGCTGATCGTGCTGTGCCGCAAGCATCTGGTCTGGGCTTTACTGGCGCTGGTCGCGGTGCAGCTCTTCACCTTGCGTACGCCGCTGCTGATGGTGGTGCGTACCGATGCGCTGGCGCTTGGCGTCTTGCTGGCGATGTGGAGTGCGCAGCCGAGCTATCAGCGCTGGCAACCGACGTTCTTGCGACGCCCGTGGGTCGGTGTTTCGGCGTTTGTGTTGATCGGATCGCTGATGAGCTTCATGGCCACCGACCGCTTCACCTTCGTCAATTACCGCATCGGTTCGATCGCCGTGCTCAGCGCGCTGTTGGTGTGGATTGCTTCGTACGACCGCGATTACCTGATACCGGCCGGTGGCGTTCAGCGTGTGCTGGCCTGGATTGGCAGCCGTTCCTACGGCATGTATCTGATCCATATTCCGGCCTATCAATTGGTGCGTGAACTGATTTTCCGATTGCAGACTGCTGAGCTGCCGAGCCCCGCCGGGCATCCGATCATCACGCTGCTGCTGGCGTTCGGTCTGATCGTGCTGCTCAGTGAACTCAATTACCGCTTCATCGAAATGCCCATGCGCAATCGCGGCGCCGCGCTGGTCAAACGCCTCGGCACCTCGCGAACCGCCGTCCCATCCTCTGGAGCCACCTCATGCTGAGCCTTTTGAAGAAACTCACGGCGGGCACGCCTGCCCCGGCCCCCGCGCAGCCTGTTGCGGCCGCCGAGAAGACCGACCCGTACATGCTCGGCCTGCACGATGCGATGCTCAGTGGCTGGTTCAATCAGGAAACCGGCGAGCTGTTCAAAGACTTTCCGGTGACTGCCGATGACACGCTGCTCGATGTCGGCTGCGGCGACGGCGGTAATGTGCATTTCTGCGGCATGCGCGGGGCGAAGATCATCATCGCCGACATCGACGGCGCCAAGGTCGAAGCGACCCGCCAGCGTCTCAGTGACACACCGGCGCGGGAGGTCGAATGCCACGTCACCGACTGCAATCCGCTGCCGATTGCCGATGCCACGGCAACCCGCGTGGTCTCCACCGAAGTCATCGAGCACGTCGACGATCCGGCGCAGTTTCTCGCCGAGCTGGTGCGCGTGGGCAAACCGGGCGCGCTGTATTTGCTGAGCGTGCCGCACCCAAGCTCTGAAGACCTGCAGAAAGACATCGCCGCCGCCGAGTATTTCCAGAAGCCCAACCACATTCGCATCATCAGCGAAGAGCAGTTCAAGGCGATGGTCAGCGATGCGGGGCTGGAGATCATCAGCCACAGCCAGTACGGTTTTTACTGGTCGATGTGGATGCTGCTGTTCTGGGAAGCCAAGGTTGATTTCAGCAACCCCGACCACCCGCTGCTCAATCACTGGGCCGACACTTGGCAAGCGGTGCTGAACTCGCCGCGTGGCGCGCAGATCAAGCAGGCGCTGGATGCCGTGGTTGCGAAAAGCCAGGTGATCATCGCGCGTAAACCCTGATCACTTTGCCCTTGTGGGAGCGAGCCTGCTCGCGAAGAGGCCGCGTCAGTCGACATCGTGGTTGAATGACACAACGCCTTCGCGAGCAGGCTCACTCCCACAAGGTTTTGTGTAACTCGCCTTGCAACGCGGCGAATACCTGCAAGCTTTCGTGCAGTTGTATCGCAGCAACAGCACTTATTGGTTCGACGCGGCGACGGTTGCCGAACGGGTGCTGACGGTTGATGAATTGAAAAAATACGTCGACGACAACGTCCCGGCCTCGCCCGCGCTGACGCAGCAGGAGCGCGATAACTACGTGCCATTGCCGGTCGCTGCCAGCCTGCGCAATTTGCTCGGTCGGCGCTTGCTGCGCGAAGGTCATTACGCCGCAGCGGTCGGCTATTTCGATAATCCCGACTTGCAAAACAAAGCGCGCCTCTACGGTGAGCAGCGCTTGAAAGCCGATGCCGCGTGGTGGCCGACTAAACGCGCCAGTGCGTTGTACAACGCTGCGTGGACCGCTCGGGAGTGGGGCATGGACATTCTCGGTTACGAGATGGCGCCGGACTATGCCACGTTCGGCGGCAACTTCAGTCTGGAAACCACCGAACTGAAAGTCGGACCGCTGGTTTCAGAGGCCGAAGTGCAACGTCAGCAGGCCAGCGAAGCGAAACCTGATCAGCGTTATCACTACCGCTTCGTCGCCACCGAATTGGCCGGTCGCGCCGCCGACAATCTGCCGCACACCAGCCAGGCATTCGCTGCCGTGCTGTGCAACGCGGCCGGTTGGAACAGCAGCCTGGAAGAGCAGAGCGCGTTGTATCAGCGTTACGTCAAGGAAGGCCCTTTCGTGCCGTGGGCGGTGGATTTCGGCAATCAATGTCCGTACCCGGACTTTGAAAACGCCGACAAGCGCTACGTCACCCAAGTGACAGATGCGGTTCGCTCATCGCTGCGCCCGTACAAGTGGCCGGTGCAGATCGGCGCGATTGTGCTGGTCAGCGCCGCTGCGTTGCTGTTGATCACCCGTCGCCAGCGCAAGGCCCGCAAAGGCTAAGCCTGCTGGACGAAGGTCAGGCGTAGCGCAAAGCCGATCAGCAGGCTGCCGAACAGCCATTGTTGAACCCGTTGGGCCGTTGGACTGTGTTGCAGCCAACGGCCCAACGCGGCACCGGTCAGGGCGTAGGCGCAATCGAACAGCAGACCGATGCCGACCAGCAGCGCGCCGAGCAAGGCGAACTGGCTCAGTACCGGCGCGCCGTCAGGGACGATGAATTGCGGCAGTAACACCGAGCAGAACAACAGCGCTTTGGGGTTGAGCAGATTGGTCAGCAGACCTCGGCGCACCGCCTCGCGCCATTGTCCGTGGGCGTCGGCCATTTCGCTGGTCTGCAGATCCGGCAGCAGCGTGCTGCGCAGGCATTGAATGCCGATCCACAACAGATACGCCGCACCGGCCAGCCTGACCACGTCGAACGTCCACGGCGCGGCCTTGAACAGCGCCGCTAGCCCCAACGCCGCCAACGCCACATGACAACCCCGGGCGATGCCGAGGCCGATGGCCGTTGCCAACGCGGCGGTTCGCCCCTGACGGGCACCGGTTTGCAGCAGCAGGATCATGTCCGGGCCGGGCAACAGAAACACCACTGCCAGCGCCAGAAAAAACAGCCACAGACTCGTCACATTGCACCCCTTTTCGTTGTCGATTCGGTGCGCTCAGTCTAGGGTCGGAAGGTGGCGCAGGTGCTTGCGTAGTCAGCTTCAAAACCCGGTAGATTTGGCATAACCTGCGGGTTTCCAGCGTCATCACTATCGGAATCTGCCAAACATGAAACTCGACGCCTTTGACCGCAAAATCCTCGCCGCCCTGCAACGCGACGGACGCTTGAGCAACGTTGAGTTGGCGGATGAAATCGGTCTGTCGGCTTCGCCTTGTTTGCGCCGCGTGCGGATGCTGGAGGAGGCCGGGGTGATCCGGGGCTATCAGGCCAATCTGGATCGCGACGAAGTGGGGTTGGGGTTGACGGTGTTTGTCGGGGTCAAGGTCGAACGCCATAACGACGAACAGGCCGAGGCGTTTTACGCCGCAGTGACGGCGTTGCCGGAAGTGATTTCAGCGTTTCTGGTGTCGGGAGAGTCGGATTTTTTGCTGCAAGTGGTGGTGCCGGATCTGCGCGCGTATGACCGTTTTCTCAGTGGCTGTCTGTTGAAGTTGCCGGGGGTGAGTGACATTCGCAGCAACTTTGCGATTCACACGGTGAAGACGCCGGGGGCGTTGCCGCTGGGGCATCTTCCGCTCTAGACCGGGGCGCGCCTATCGCCAGCAGGGCTGGCTCCCACATTCGATCGCAGTCATTCATCAGGAACACGGTCAACTGTGGGAGCGAGCTTGCTCGCGAAAGCGGTAGGTCAGCCAATAAAATTTTCGAAACCTACATCTGCGTCGCCATCCCCTCCACGTTCATCGCCGCTTGGCGCAACGCCTCCGACCGCGTCGGATGGGGGTGGCACGTCAGCGCAATGTCTTCCGCCGACGCACTGAACTCCATCGCCACACAAAACTCGCCGATCATTTCACTCACGCTCGGGCCGACCAGATGTACGCCGAGCACCTCATCCGTGCGCTCGTCGGCGAGAACTTTGGCAAAGCCTTCGGTCTCATGGTTGATCTTGGCGCGGCTGTTGGCGGTGAACGGGAATTTGCCGACCTTGTAGGCGCGACCCTCAGCCTTGAGCTGTTCCTCGGTCTTGCCGACGCTGGCCAGTTCCGGTTTGGTGTAGATCACGTTGGGGATCAGGTCGTAATTGACCTCGCCAGCCTTGCCATGGATTTGCTCGACGCAGGCCATGGCTTCGTCTTCCGCCTTGTGCGCGAGCATCGGCCCGGACGTGACGTCGCCGATCACCCAGACGCCGGGCGCTTCGGTGCGATGCTGCTTGTTGGCGAGCATGCCGCGCTTGTCGGTACTCAGGCCGACGTTTTCCAGGCCCAGGCCTTGGGTGTACGGGCGGCGGCCGATAGCCACGAGCACGTAATCGGCTTCGAGCAATTCAGCCGTTCCGCCTGCCGCTGGTTCGACGCTGAGCTGCACGCCGTTGGCGGAAGACGTGGCGCTGGTGACTTTCGAACTCAACTTGAAGGCAATGCCCTGTTTGCTCAGCGAACGTTGCAGGGTTTTGCCAGCCTCGGCATCGACGCCGGGGCAGATACGGTCGAGGTATTCGACCACGGTCACCTGCGCGCCGAGTCGCCGCCACACCGAACCCAATTCCAGACCGATCACGCCAGCACCAATCACTACCAAATGCTTGGGCACTTCACTGAGTGACAGCGCGCCAGTGGAATCGAGGATGCGCTGGTTGTCGATCTCGACGCCGGGCAGGGGAGTGGGCTCGGAACCCGTGGCGATGATGATGTCCTTGGCGGTCAGCTCGACTTTTTTGCCTTCAGTGTCGGTCACCGTGACTTTGCCCGGCCCGTCGATGTGGCCCCAGCCCTTGATCCAGTCGACCTTGTTCTTGCGAAAGAGAAACTCGATGCCTTTGGTCAGGGCGGTCACGCTTTCGTCTTTCTGTTTCATCATTTGCGCGAGGTTCAGCGTCGGTTTGACCTCGATGCCGAGGTTGGCGAATTCCGCACCCATGGCCGCGTCGTACAACTCCGAGGCATGCAACAAGGCTTTGGACGGCATGCAACCGACGTTCAGACAAGTGCCGCCGAGGGTCGCGCGACCTTCCACGCAAGCGGCCTTGAGCCCCAACTGGCCAGCGCGGATCGCCGCGTTATAACCGCCGGGGCCGCCGCCCAGAATCACTACGTCATAGTTGCTCATGCGCTTGCTCCTGATGGATGGATGCGGATCGCTAAAAATAGCGTTGGTTGAAAATTACGAACGTAATATGTGCGTTCCCGGACATTTCGGTCAAGGCTTCAGGCAAGCGACAGGTAGGGCGTCTTTGAATAAGGGTAATTGTGTACGAATATTTCACGCTTTTCGCTATATCGTAACGATATGAATCGTGGGCCAATGAATCTGGGGTGATATGCAAGTCGATCTGGAGGTGGAGGGCACGCAAGTGACCGGACTGCCGCGCTTTCAACAGGCGGCCACTCAGGGCTGCCGGCTGCGGCGCTGGGCTTTCGGGCTTGGCGGATTGGCGGGGGCTGGCTGGATCACGGCATTCTTCGTCGGGCTGTTTGCGCCGCAGTCGTTGTGGTTGCCGCTGCTGATCAATCAAAGCGCGGCGCTGCTCGTGCTGGTTGCCGGGCTGCAATCGGCGTGGTGGGTGACGCAGTGGCGTGCGCGGGTGATCAATCCTGTCGTGCTGACGCCGGTTGCCGAGGATGAACATTCTGCTGCGCAAGGTTGGTACGAACAGTTGCTGGATCGCCTCAGCCAGCGCGGTTTGCATGTGCTCAGCCAGATCGGCGCGGCAACGCTGTGGTTGGGCGGCTGTGCGTTGCTGGCGGTGCTGAGTATCGAACAGGTGTGGAACCTGGCGTTGCCCGCAGCAGCCGTTGGATTGTCCGCTTCCGTGGGGGCGGCGTTGGCGTTGCTGTTGGCGTTCGGTTTACTGGTGCTGGAGCGACAGTTCGCCCAGGAACACCCGACGCAATGGCCAGAAGCGCGATCACTGGCGCAACTGACGCGGGTAGCGATCATCAGCCTTGTGCTAGGTGCACTGTGTTTATTGTTCGCTGGCGAGAACGCCGTGTGGCCGGTTCGCGGTGCCGTTCTGATCGGGATCTTGCCTGGATTGGTCGCGATCGAGCTATCAATACGCGCCGTGCTTTCGGTTTTTAGTCCGCGTCGTGAACTGCTGGAACCGACTCTCTTGGCACGCAGTTTTGTCGCCGACATGCTGCGTTGGCCACCGCAGCCGCTGCTCGCTTTGCAGCACGAATTGCACAACCGCTTTGGCATCGATCTGCGGCAGATCTGGGCGTTCAGTTACATGCGCCGAGCGTTTGTGCCGGTGCTGGCATTAGTGGCTGCGGTGGGATGGTTGCTCACCGGCATCCATGAGATCCCGCTGCAGGGCCGTGGTATTTACGAGCGTTTTGGTAAACCGGTGCAGGTGTTTGGCCCCGGTTTGCACAGCGGTTTGCCTTGGCCGCTGGGGCGCGTGTTGATCGTCGAAAACGGCGTGGTGCATGAACTGGCAACTAGCGTCGGTGAGAACGCGGCGCCGCTGCAAGCTGATCCTGCTGAAGGCCCGGCGCCGATGACGGCCAATCGCTTGTGGGACGCCAGTCACGTCAACGACAAGTCGCAAGTCATCGCCAGCAGCCGTGGCGATCAGCAGAGCTTTCAGATCGTCAACATGGACGTGCGCTTCGTCTATCGCATTGGCCTGACTGATCAGGCCGCGCTGGACGCGACCTACAACAGCGCCGATGTGCCGACGCTGATTCGCAGCACCGCCAGCCGAATTCTGGTGCACGACTTTGCCTCGCGCACACTGGACGGTTTGCTCGGTGCAGACCGGGTAGGGCTGGGCGAAGAGATTGGGCGCGCGGTGCAAAGCGATCTGCAGCAACTCCACAGTGGCGTGGAAATTCTCGCCACGGTCGTTGAAGCCATTCATCCGCCGGCCGGTGCCGCCAACGCTTATCACAGTGTTCAAGCTGCGCAGATCGGCGCGCAAGCGTTGATCTCGCGCGAGCGCGGCGCGGCGGCCGAAGCAAGTAATCAGGCGCAATTGCAGGCCAGTCTTGCTCGCGATCAGGCCAGCGCCAATGCGCGCGAAACCAGTGCCACGGCGCAGGCGGCGGATCTGAAATTCAGCGCCGAACAAAAAGCCTACGCCAGTGCCGGCCAGGCCTTTGTGCTGGAGCAATACCTCGCGCAGCTCAGCCAAGGCCTGAGCAAAGCCAAATTGCTGGTACTCGATCATCGCCTCGGTGCTAGCAGCAATGCGCCGACCATCGACCTGCGCACCTTCACGCTGCCGGCTGACCCGACGCCCACGCGCACCACCGCTCAACCAGGAGTTGCCCATTGAGCCAGTCGCACACTCACGAACCGCATGATCACAGCGGCCACGATCACGGCCACGGCGGACACCACCATCACGGGCATCACCATCACCACGGAGCGCCGGAAGAGGCGGGGCCTTTCCCGTGGCGACGCATGGGTTGGGCAGTGTTGCTGGTGGCGTTCGCCATTGCTGCGGCGAGCCTGGTGCAAGTACGTTCAGGTGAAGCCACGGTCATCACTCGATTCGGCAATCCAGCGCGGGTACTGCTTGATCCGGGTTTGAGCTGGCGCTGGCCGGCGCCCTTCGAAGCGGCAATCCCCGTGGATTTGCGTTTGCGCACAACCTCCAGCGGCTTGCAGGACGTCGGTACCCGCGACGGTTTGCGCATTATCGTCCAGGCCTATGTGGCGTGGCAGGTGCAGGGCGACCCGGACAATGTGCAGCGTTTCATGCGCGCGGTGCAGAATCAGCCGGATGAAGCGGCACGGCAGATTCGCACTTTTGTGGGCTCGGCACTGGAAACCACGGCCAGCAGTTTCGATCTGGCGAATCTGGTGAATACCGATGCCAATCAAGTGCGTATTGCCGATTTCGAAGCGCAGTTGCGTCAGCAGATTGATCAGCAATTGCTCGCGACCTATGGCGTGCAGGTTGTGCAAGTCGGCATTGAGCGCTTGACCTTGCCGTCGGTGACGCTCACCGCGACGGTCGACCGCATGCGCGCCGAGCGTGAAACAATCGCCACCGAACGTACGGCGATTGGCAAACGTGAGGCCGCGCAAATTCGCTCCGCTGCCGAACGTGACGCGCGGATTGTCCAAGCCGATGCGACGGTGAAGGCCGCCGAAATCGAAGCGCAATCTCGCGTCGAAGCCGCGCAGATCTACGGCCGTGCTTATGCCAGTTCGCCGCAGCTGTATAACCTGCTGCGTTCGCTGGACACCCTCGGCACCATCGTCACTCCGGACACCAAGCTGATTCTGCGCACCGACGCCGCGCCATTTCGCGTGCTGGTCGATGGCCCGCCGACACTCGACAGCAAATCCGGATCGCAGCCATGAATGAAGAAGTTCCACGTGGAACACATGCGCTGAACAGCCCGTGGATTCAGGCCGGTCGTTTGGCGTTTTTCGCCCTGTACGCGGTGACGGTGCTGGCCGCACTGGCGTGGGCATTCTCCAATGTGCGGCAGATCGATCCGCAGAATCGCGCCGTAGTTTTGCACTTTGGCGCACTGGATCGCGTGCAAAACGCCGGCCTGTTATTGGCTTGGCCACAGCCGTTCGAACAGGTGATCTTGTTGCCAGCGGCGGATCGAGTCATCGAACGCCGAGTGGAAAACCTCTTGCGCAGCGATGAGGCGTTGAAGGCTGATCGCGTCGCTTCCTTCGCCACTCCGCTGAGCGATGCGCTGGCCGGCTCTGGTTATTTATTGACCGGTGATGCCGGCGTGGTGCAACTGGATGTGCGGGTGTTTTACAAAGTCACTGACCCTTACGACTTCGTCTTGCAGGCCGATCATGTGCTGCCGGCACTGGATCGATTGGTCACTCGCAGCGCGGTGGCACTGACTGCCGCGCGAGATCTCGACACCATTCTGGTCGCTCGCCCGGAGTTGATCGGTGCCGACAATCAAGCCGCGGAGCGCCGTGAAAGGCTGCGCGGCGATCTGGTGCAGGGCATCAACAAACGCTTGGCCGAGTTGAAGGAGAGCGGGCAGGGCATCGGTATCGAAGTGGCACGGGTCGATGTGCAATCGAGTCTGCCTGACCCCGCCGTAAGTGCGTTCAACGCCGTGCTGACCGCCAGTCAGCAAGCCGATAAAGCCGTGGCCAACGCGCGCACCGACGCCGAGAAACTGACCCAGACCGCCAACGAACAAGCCGACCGCACGCTGCAAGTGGCTCACGCACAGGCCGGTGAACGCTTGGCCAAAGCTTCGGCTGACACCGCAACGGTGTCGAGTCTGGCCAGTAGCACCGACCCGCAAATGCTCCTGCGTCTGTATCGCGAGCGCCTGCCGAAGATTCTCGGCCAGGCCGGTTCAGTGACCACGGTCGATCCGAAAGACGATTCACGCCTGATCATTCAGGGAGCCAGTAAATGACTGCGACGACCGCCGCACCGAGCCTGTTGTCCTCGGCCGAACAACGCCGCGCTGCTCGGCAGCTGACCCTCGCCATGCTTGCGCTGGGCTTGCTCGGTCTCGGTTTGATCTGGCGTTGGCTGGTGCCGGAGCAAACCGGTGTCAGTCAGTTGCTGCTAGGTTTCGCGTCTTTATTAGTCGCGGTCCCAGTGATGCGCTCGGCGTGGTACAGCCTGCGCTATCCGAGCCTGCACGGCATCACCGATCAATTGATTGCCTTGGCCATGCTCGGCGCATGGGCGACCGGTGATCTGCTGACGGCGGCGTTGCTGCCAATCATCATGATCTTTGGCCATGTGCTGGAAGAGCGCAGCGTCATCGGTTCCCAGGAGGCAATTCATGCGCTCGGGCAATTGACGCGTAGTCATGCGCGCAAGGTTCAGGCCGATGGTTCGATCATCGAAGTGGACAACGGCACCCTCAAATCCGGCGATATCGTTGAGGTGCGTGCGGGTGATCGTGTGCCGGCAGACGGACGGGTGATGTCCGGTCAGGCGAGTCTCGACACCGCGTCGATTACCGGCGAATCAGTGCCGGTCGAGGCGGGCCTCGGCATGAGCGTGTTTGGCGGCGCGATCAACCTCGACGGTCTGCTGCGCATTGAAGTGACCCGCACCGGTGATGAGTCGACCCTGGGCAAGGTCATCGCGCTGATGCAGAACGCCGAGCGCTCGAAACCACCGATCACCCGTTTGCTCGAACGCTATGCCGGCAGCTACATGGTGCTGGTGTTGCTGCTCGCAGCGGTGACCTGGTTTGTCACCAACGATGCGCAAGCGATGCTCGCGGTGTTGGTCGCAGCATGTCCGTGCGCGTTGGTGCTGTCGGCACCGGCCACAGCGATTGCCGGTGTGGCCGTGGCGGCGCGGCACGGGATTCTGATCCGCAGTTCGGCGTTTCTCGAGGAGTTGGCTGACCTGACCTCGCTGGTGGTCGACAAGACCGGCACGCTGACTTACGGCACTTTGCGTTTGCAGTCGATCGACAGCGCTCACACGGAGACGTCTGCGGTTACTGGGTTGGCGGCCAGTCTCGGCGCGGCCAGCAGTCACCCGGTCAGTCGAGCGTTGGCAGGATTGGTCGATCACGAACAGTCTGTGGTCTTGAGTGATATTCACGAGCGCCAAGGCTTCGGCGTGGTCGCCATGACGGCGAAAGGCGAAGCGGCGTTGGGTCGGCCAGAGTTGTTTGCGCAATTGGGCATCGTCACAACCGCCGTTCCCGAGCACGACGGCCCGATTGCCGGACTGTCGTTGAACGGTGAATTCCTCGCGTGGTTGCTGCTGGCCGACAGCGTCAAGCCGGAGGCTCGATTTGCCCTCGCTGAGTTACGGGAGTTAGGCTTGGGCCGGCAATTGCTGCTGACCGGGGATCGGCAAAGCGTCGCTCTGTCGCTGGCCAACGATGTCGGTTTACAAGAGGTCGAGGCTCAGGCCCTGCCCGAAGACAAGCTCAACCGCGTGCTCAAGGAAATCGACAACGGCTTCCGGCCGATGGTGGTGGGCGACGGCATCAATGATTCGCTGGCACTCAAGGCCGGCGTGGTTGGCGTGGCCATGGGCGCGGGCGGTGCAGACATCGCCCTGGCGTCGGCAGACATCGTTTTGATCGGCAGTGACCTGCGCCGCCTCGGCACTTGCGTGCGGCTCAGTCGCCAATGCCGCCGGACGTTGCAGGTCAACGTGATCATCGGTCTGGGCTGGACGCTGGCCATCGTGGTATTTGCCGCGTTCGGCTGGCTCGGTGCCGCGGGGGCAATGATCGCCGCGCTGTTGCACAACCTCAGCACGTTGTTGGTGCTGGGTAACGCCGGACGTTTGTTGCGTTTTCAGGAGCCTCTGCTAAAGATAAAAGAGCAGGATTGATCATTTTTTGAACTGCTTGCCGGGCTGTTGGTTTTTTAAATCAACAGTGTGGAAATACCTCTGATTGCCTTGGCGATTCATAGTCGGCGGCTATCAAATCGATAGCCTGCTATTTTTTCAGGATGGTCTACCCTCAGATCTGACGGTCTGAAACAAGGGGGATTTTCCATGCTCGCGCAACTTCCACCGGCCTTACAGAATCTGCAGCTTCCGCTTCGCCTGCGACTCTGGGACGGCCATGAGTTCAATCTCGGGCCGACGCCCAGCGTCACCATCGTGGTCAAGGACCCGCAGATGGTTACCCAGTTCACCCATCCAAGCCTCGATGCGCTGGGAGCGGCATTCGTCGAAGGCAAGCTGGAACTGGAGGGCTCGATCAGCGAGGTCATCCGGGTCTGCGATGAATTGAGCAATGCGTTGCTCGGCGACGATGATGACAGCCATCCTGTGCGCACCTTGCACGACAAGGAAACCGACGCCAAAGCCATCTCCTACCATTACGACCTGTCCAACGCGTTCTACCAGCTCTGGCTGGACAGCGACATGGCGTATTCCTGCGCGTATTTCGAAACGGGCAGCGAATCCCTCGAACAGGCGCAACAAGCCAAATTCCGTCATTTATGCCGCAAGCTGCGTTTGCAGCCGGGCGACTATCTGCTGGATGTCGGTTGCGGCTGGGGCGGGTTGGCGCGGTATGCCGCGCGAGAGTTCGGCGCGAAAGTCTTCGGCATCACCCTGAGCAAGGAGCAGCTGGAGCTGGCGCGCGAGCGAGTCAAAGCTGAAGGCCTTGAAGACCAGATTGAACTGCAATTGCTCGACTATCGCGATCTGCCTCAGGACGGGCGTTTCGACAAGGTGGTCAGCGTCGGCATGTTCGAACACGTCGGCCACGCTAATCTGGCCGAGTACTGCAAAACCCTGTTCGGCGCGGTGAAGGAGGGCGGTCTGGTGATGAACCATGGCATTACCGCCAAGCACACCGATGGCCGTCCGGTCGGGCGCGGCGCCGGGGATTTCATCGAGAAATACGTGTTCCCCAATGGCGAGCTGCCACACCTGTCGATGATCTCCGCCGAGATCAGCGAAGCCGGGCTCGAAGTGGTGGACGTCGAAAGCCTGCGTCTGCACTACGCGCGTACGCTGGATCACTGGAGCGAGCGCTTGGAGGACAACCTTGAAGCCGCCGGCAAACTGGTGCCGGATCAAGCGCTGCGCATCTGGCGCTTGTACCTGGCCGGTTGCGCCTACGCGTTTGCGCGCGGCTGGATCAATCTGCATCAGATCCTGGCGGTCAAAGCGCATCCGGATGGCAGCCATGAACTGCCATGGACCCGCGACGACATCTATCACCCTTGATGCTCTCTAGGTCCTCCAGCCGATGAGGGGGGATTCAGAGAATCGGTGAAATCAGCCGGGCGATCCGCATGCCGACTTGTTGCAGTCGATGGATCTCCCGGCTTTCTTCTTTGGCGATTTCGTAGGATTGCTCGAAATCCTGATTGAGCATGTGTTCCACGCTGGCAGCGAAGTCGCTGTCGACGGTCAGCAGCATCACTTCGAAGTTCAGGCGGAACGAGCGGTTGTCCAGATTGGCGCTGCCGATAGCGCTGATTTCGCTGTCGATCAACACCACTTTCTGATGCAGAAAACCGGGTTCATAGCGGAACACCCGCACGCCGGCGCGCACCGCTTCAAAGGCGTAAAGGCTGGAGGCGGCGTAGACGATGCGGTGATCGGGGCGCGAGGGCAGCAGCAGTCGCACGTCGACGCCACGCAGCACGGCCAGTCTCAGCGCGGCGAACACGGCTTCGTCGGGGATGAAATAAGGGCTGGTGATCCACACGCGTTCGGTGGCGGCGTGGATCGCTTCGACGAAGAACAGCGAGCAGGTTTCGTAGGCGTCTGCCGGGCCGCTGGCTAGCAGTTGGCAGAGCACACCGTCGTCGGGGTATTCATCCGGCAGGATCAGCGGCGGCAAGGTGCGTGCGGCCCAGAACCAGTCTTCGGCAAAGGATTCCTGCATGCACGCCACCACCGGACCGCGCACTTTGACGTGGGTATCACGCCACGGTGCCAGCGGTGGTTTCTCACCCATGTATTCGTCGCCGACGTTGTGTCCGCCGACAAATCCCACTACGCCGTCGACCACGACGATTTTGCGATGGTTGCGGAAGTTGACCTGAAATCGATTGAGCCAGCCGCTGCGGGTGGCGAAGGCTTTCACCTCGACGCCGCCATCGCGCAGTGTCTGCACATAACTGTGGGGCAGGGCGTGGCTGCCGATGCCGTCGTAGAGCAAGTGAATCGACACGCCCTCGGCAGCTTTCTTCAGCAGCAAATCGCGCAGGCGCTGGCCGAGGCGGTCATCGTGGATGATAAAAAACTGGATCAGCACGGCTTCTTTCGCCTGATCGATGGCGCGGAAAATTGCCTCGAACGTGGCGGTGCCGTTTATTAAAAGCTGTACTTCGTTGTTGGCCAGGCAGGGCATGCGACCCAGTTTGGGCATTGCGCGCAACGAGGCGTAGGCACTGGAGGCGCGCGCGGTGAGGGCTTCTTCCACCCATGGGCGCCAGTTCAGCTCGGAGATGGCCTGACGCATTTGCTCGTTGGCCTGGCGCCGCGCCTTGATATAGCCATCGAACGTGCTGCGGCCAAACACTAGGTATGGAATTAGCGTGAGGTAAGGAATGAAGATCAGCGACAATGCCCAGGCGATCGAGCCTTGAGCCGTGCGCACGGTGAGCACCGCATGAACGGCGGCGATCAAGCCGAGGGTGTGTATCAGGGCGATCAGATAACCGAAAATGTGCGGTCCAAAATAATCCATGGGGCAGCCTTGCTCCGGAAGATTCAATGCTTAACAGACCATGTTCTGTCGCGAATGTCGCTATTTAATTGGCGCATGAACCGAAGCAACCGGCCGACGTCTAACGGCCACTACTGATCAGGAGTTTTTCGATGAACGTTCGTCTGCTGAGTTTGGCGCTGGGCCTGGGTTTGGCATTGCCGGTAGTTGCGCAAGCGCAGATGCTGCAGCCGGGGCTGTGGGAAATGACATCGAGCAACGTCAAGGTCGATGACCAGCCGATGGATGTGCAATCGATCCTCGGTCAACTGCAAGGGCAGATGACCCCGCAACAGCGCGCAGCGCTGGAGAAGAACGGGATCAATATCGGCGGCAAGGGCATCCGCGCCTGCCTGACGCCAGAGCAGGTGGCGACCAACGACATTCCATTGGCGGACCCGCAGTCGGGCTGCAAACAGCAGATCACCGATCGCACCGGCAATCAGTGGAAATTCCGCTTCAGCTGCCCGAAAGCCCAGGGCACCGGCGTGGCGACGTTCCTCAGTGATCGCGAGTTCACCACCGTGGCCAACGGCACGTTCAATGCGATCGGGATCAACCAGAAGGGCAGCCTTGAGACGCGCGCAGTTTGGTTGGGCCAGGATTGCGGCGCGGTTAAGCCCCGCGCCTAAAAAGCATCGCCAGTAGGGCTGGCTTCCACAGGAGAATGCATTCCAACTGTGGGAGCTACCCCTGCTAGCGATGGCATCTTTGGATTCAGCGCATAAACCTCAGCGCCAACCCGCGACAACTCTCATTCACCCGACCCTCCTGCCAGGCAATCTGCCCCGACACGATCGTCGTGCTCACCCGATGGCGAAAGCTGCGACCGGCAAACGGCGTCCAGCCGCACTGCGACAGAATCGGTTGTCGATCGACCTCCAGCGTCTGCGGTTCAAGCAGCACCAGATCAGCCCAGTACCCTTCTCGCAAATAACCACGATCCGGAATCGCAAACAGATCCGCGACGCGATGGCTGGTCTTCGCTACCAAGGTCGTGATCGGCAAAAATCCATCCGCCACCAGCTCCGTTAACGCTGGCAACGCATGCTGCAGCAATGGCAATCCCGCCGGCGCTTGCGCATAAGGCCGCTGCTTTTCTTCCCAGGTATGCGGCGCATGATCGCTGCCAATAACGTCCAATCGATTGCTGTTCAAAGCCTCACGCAGGGCATCGCGATCCGCTTGGGTTTTGATCGCCGGGTTGCACTTGATCAGGTTGCCGAGGCCTGGGTAATCGCGGTCATCGAACAACAAATGATGCAGACAGACCTCAGCAGTGATGCGTTTTTGAGGCAGTGGTTTGTCCTCGAACAATGCCAGTTCGCGCGCCGTGGTCAGGTGCAAAACATGCAGGCGCGTCCCGTGCCGTTTCGCTAACTCGACCGCCAATGAAGAGGAGCGATAACACGCCTCGGCATCGCGGATGAGTGGGTGAGCGGCGGGCGGAATTCGCTCGCCGAACAGCTCGCGCAGATTGGCGGCGTTGGCGTCGATGCTCGGTGTGTGCTCGCAGTGGGCCAACAGGATGGTCGGCACTTCGGCGAACAGCCGTTCGAGGATGTGTGGATCATCCACGAGCATGTTGCCGGTCGAGGCGCCCATAAAGACTTTCACCCCGGCCACTTCGCACGGATTGAGCGCGGCGATGGTGTCGAGGTTGTCCCGGCTCACGCCGAAGTGAAAGCCGTAATTGGCCACCGAACTAATTGCCGCCCGACGTTTTTTATCTGCCAGTGCGTCGAGGTCGAGAGTGGCCGGATTGGTATTGGGCATATCCATGAAGCTGGTGATGCCACCGGCAACGGCCGCGCGCGATTCACTGTGAAAGCTGCCCTTCGCCGGCGCGCCCGGTTCGCGGAAATGCACCTGATCATCGATCATCCCCGGCAGCAGCCATTGGCCGTTCGCGTCGATTTCCACCTTTGCGTTTTCGCCTTCAATGCTGCGGGCGATCTTGACGATGCGTCCATTGCTGACCAACAAATCCCCGTCGAACTCGCGCCCCTCGTTGACCAGTCTTGCGTTGCGAATCAGCACGCTGCTCATGGCTCAGAACTCGTTCTGCAAGGCTTTGTAGCCACGCACCAGATCGACGTTGGTGCGCGCTACGTCTTCGGAAAACTCCGAGGCACTGACACTCACCGGCGGGAATTGCGTGAGGTCGGTGTTCGGTCCGATGCGGGTGGTGGAGGGCACGTAGAACGCGTCGGGCAAATCCCGACCATCGACCACTGAGTTGTGTCGGACCACGCAACCGTTGCCGACGACGCAGTTGAACAACACGCTGTTGAAGCCAATGAACACGCGATCACCGACCACGCACGGGCCATGTACGATCGAGCGGTGGGCGATCGAAGTGAATTCGCCGATGGTCACTGCCGCGCCGGATTTTGAGTGGATCACCACGCCGTCCTGAATGTTCGAATTGGCGCCGATGGTGATCGGCTCCATGTCGCCCGAGGCGTCCACTTCGTCGGCACGGATCACCGCGTAGGGGCCGACGAAAACGTTTTCGCCGATCACCACTTTGCCGCAGATGATTGCGGTTTTGTCGACGTAGGCCGACTCGGCAATCTGCGGTAAATCACCTGAAGGATTCTTGCGGATCATGGTTTGCTCAGCGCGTCGTAGAGGGTGTCGAGGTTGTATTCGAACAGACCGGTGAAGGTGCTGGCCGGGCCGCTGGCCGCGAGGGCGTCGGAGTACAACGTGCCGCCGATGTGTGCGCCGCTTTCATCGGCAATCTGCTTGAGCAGACGCGCGTCCTTGATGTTTTCCATGAACAGGGCTTTGACTTTGGCTTGGCGGATCTGGGTGATCAGTGCAGCCACTTCGGCGGCCGAGGGTTCGCGCTCGGTAGACAAACCTTGTGGCGCCATGAAGTCGATGCCGTAGGCCTGGCCGAGATAACCGAAGGCGTCGTGGCTGGTGACGATCTTGCGATTGCCTGGCGGCAACGAGCCGAGTTTGCTTTTGGCTTCGGCGAGCAACGCGTAGATCTGCTTGAGGTAAGTTTTGCTGTTGCGTTCGTAGTCGGCTTTGTTCGCCGGGTCGGCGGCGATCAGCGCTCGGGTGATGTTGGCGATGTACAACTCGGTGTTCGCCAGATTGTGCCAGGCATGCGGGTCGGGCACGGTTTCGCCGTCCTCATCCAGTGAGCGTGGAATCACACCATGGCTGGCACTGATGACGGTCGCTTTGGTTTCGGTGCTGGTCACCAACCGATCCAGCCACGGCTCGAAACCGAGCCCGTTCTTGATAATGAGTTTGGCGCTGAGCAACGCTTTGGCATCGTCCGGCGTCGGCTCGTAGGTGTGCGCGTCTGCGTCCGGGCCGACCATATTGGTGATCTGAATATGCTCGCCGCCGACCTGATGGACCATGTCGGCAAGGATGCTGAAGCTGGTCACTACCGGTAGTTTTTCCGCCGCCGACAATGACATCGACAGCAGCAGGCTGAACAACACGAGAAGAACGCGCATCGGGAAACACCTCATTGGGATGTGAGCAAAGGCGGGCGGCGCAGCAGACCGTGAACCGGCCCGAACACCACCGACAGCAGATAACCGGCGCCTGCGACCAGCACGATGGCCGGGCCGCTCGGCAGCGAGTAGTAGAACGACAGCAGTAGGCCGAACCACACCGAGAGGCATCCGATGACGGCGGCAATGGCTATCAGGATCGGCAGCCGGCGACTCCAGAATCGCGAAGCTGCGGCGGGGAGCATCATCAGTCCGACCACCATCAACGCGCCGATGGCCTGGAAACCGATCACCAGATTGAGCACCACCAGGGTCAGAAATACGCCGTGAGCAAGTGGTCCGAGGCGGCTGACGGTTCTGAGAAACAGTGGGTCGAGGGTGTCGAGCAGCAGCGGTTTATAGATCAGCGACATGGCGATCAGGCTGAATCCCGAGACCCACAACATGCCGGTTAGGGTCGGACCGTCGACGGCCAATGCTGAGCCGAACAGCAGATGAAGCAGGTCGAGGCGTTTGCCGGCGATGCCGAGAATCAGCACGCCGCTGGCGAGTGAGATCGGATAGATCGCGGCGAGGCTGGCGTCCTCGCGCAGACCGGTGCGGCGGGTGATCCATGCGGCGAGTCCGGCCATGCTCAGGCCGGCGCCGAGGCCGCCGATTGTTAGGGCGGGAAGACTCAAACCGGCGAACCAGAAACCTAGTGCGGCACCGGGGAGGATGCCGTGGGCAACCGCGTCACCGATCAGGCTCATCCTCCTCAGAATCAAAAATACGCCGAGTGGCGCTGTGCTGCAGGCCAAGACCAAACCGCCCAATAGCGCACGGCGCATGAATACGAACTCGTTGAACGGCTGCCAGAAGTGGGTGACGGCGAGCATCAGGCCACCTGCGTTTGAGGCGTTTGCTGGATCAGTTCGACGCTGGCGCCGTACACGCATTCACGGTTTTTGATCAGCAAGGTTTGCGGGATGTGTTGGCGTACGGCGGCGAGGTCATGGCACACGACGACCAGTGTTCGACCTTCTTTATGCCAAGCGTGGATGTGTTGCCAGAGTAGTTGTTGGCCGAGTTCATCAAGAGCGGCGTGGGGTTCGTCGAGGAGGTGAACGGGAGCATCGGTCAGACTCAAGCGGGCCAGCAAGGCGCGTTGTAATTCACCACCCGACAGCGCCATGAGTGGTCGTCGTTCGAGGCCGCTCAGGTGCCAGTTTTCCAAGGCGTTTCTGAGGCGTTGTGCGCGCAGATGGGTGGAAAGTCGACGTCCCCAAAATCCTGCGGAGATCAGTTCTTCCAGGCTTATGGGGAACTGGCGATCCAAGTGTTGCTGTTGAGGCAGGAAGGACAATCCGCTTTGACGTGGAACACTCAGGGTGACTTTTCCTGCCAAAGGTTTTTGCAACCCGGCGATGACCTTCAACAGGCTGCTCTTGCCGCAGCCGTTAGCTCCGATGATGGCTGTCAGGCTGCCGCTCTCCAGCTCAAGATTCAGAGGGGACGTTAACGGTTGGCCAGGTGCGCCCCAGCTCAGGGCTTGGCAGCGAATCATGCTTGCTCGCGCTGCCAGTGGCTTTCAGCGACGGCGTCATGAGCGTGAAGGCTTTCGGCGTGGATCACCCGAAGATGGAATTGGTTGATGCCGGGAGTTCTGCGAAGCGCTAGGTTCAGTCGGCGTGCGGCGTCCTCGCAGAACATCAGGTTCTGTCCGTTGGCGAGGGCAAAGGCTTGTTCGTCTGCGCGCTTTACGGCGGTTTGCACGGCGGTGCCGAGGGCAGCTTCGGCGTCATTGATGATCACGCTGAGCGGTAATTCATCGATGAATTCGTCAAGGTGAAGGTGCAATTGCGCGGTGCTGCGTTGGCTATGAGGCGTGGCGACGATCCCTTTAGTCGAGCCGAGCCAAGCCAGAATGTCTGCGTGCTGAATAGATTTATTGGCGAAGTCGTCGATGAATTGTTGCTGAATCAACTGTCGTGCCAAGGCTGCGGAACATGGGCACGTGGACGAATAGGGCACATCGATTTTGAGTTCCACGTGGAACATCTGGTTTTTGAGGCTTCCCGAAATCGTAGTTGGATAGGATTTCCAACCGGCTAATGGGCTGATCAGTGCGGGTCTCTTGAGCAGTAAGTTGGTGTGTATATTCAGATAGGCACAGTTCGATAAGCCTTCGTGAGTCATGAGGAAATGCTTGAGTACCTGATGCAGGAGGGCAGGGGACAGGTTCTCCTGTTCGAGCGCCTCCAGTGCCAGGTACAGCCGGGACATATGAATGCCACGTGCCTCGCCATCATCCAGACTTACCCCCGCATCAACCTTCGCACTCAAGCGTTGGCCTTCCAATAAAACAGGTAACGCGATGCCGTGCATGCCCACCCATTCGAGCGGTAGGGCTTGGCGAGCGAATTGCGCGGCGATATCCGGGAGTGTCATCGAATTCATGTTCGGGACCATCGTGTTGATTGAATTCGATGTTACATTATAACAGTTCGAATCACGATGCCTTTTTCATGAACAGGCTTTCATATGCACAGACGCCATCTGCTTAATTTGATTCTGGGCAGCGCGGTCTTCGCCCTTCCTTTCAGTGTTTCGGCGACGCAAATTCGCAGCGCGCGGCTTTGGCGTTCTGATGAAAAGCTACGACTGGTATTCGATTTGAGCGGCCCGGTGCAATACAAAACGTTCACGCTCAGCGCTCCGGAACGGCTGATTATTAATGTGTCCGGGGCAAGCCTGAGCGCAGACTTCGGCCAGTTAGCGCTGGATGGCACGATGATTCGTTCGATTCGATTCGATTCGATCCGGGCCTTTTGGCCGGGTAGATACGCGAATTGTTCTCGATCTGAGCAATCCCGTACTGCTCAACAGCTTCCTTTTGGCGCCGCAGGACGGCCAGAGTCATCGACTGGTTCTGGATTTAGTCAACGCGAAAACGGCGCCTAGGTCGCCAATGGTTCCACGTGAAACACCTCGGATCGGCATTCATCCGAAGCGCGACATCATCGTAGTTGTCGACCCAGGACATGGCGGAAAGGACCCCGGAGCGGTCGGCGCGAAAGGTGAGCGGGAAAAAGATGTGGTGCTTTCCATTGCTCAGCTACTCACCAAACGCCTGAAAAAGGAGAAAGGATTCGACGTAAAACTGGTGCGCAATGACGACTTCTTCGTGCCTTTACGTAAGCGCGTGGAGATTGCCCGTCAGCATAAAGCCGATATGTTTATCTCGGTGCACGCTGATGCTGCGCCGCGGCTGACTGCTTCGGGAGCCTCGGTGTATTGCCTGTCGGAGGGTGGCGCTACATCCGCGACGGCGCGTTTCATGGCGCAGCGTGAGAACGGCGCGGATCTGCTTGGCGCCACCCGTCTGCTCAATCTCAAGGACAAAGATCCAATGCTCGCCGGAGTAATTCTCGACATGTCCATGAACGCGACGATTGCTGCGAGTTTGCAGCTTGGTAACACGGTTCTCGGCAGCCTGGCTGGCATCACCACCCTGCATCAGAAGCGCGTGGAACAAGCCGGATTCGCGGTATTGAAATCGCCTGACGTGCCGTCAATTCTTGTTGAGACAGGCTTCATTTCTAATGCGCGCGACAGTCAACGATTGGTCACGGCGCGGCATCAACAGGCTATAGCGGATGGTTTATTTGAAGGTCTGCAGCGTTACTTTCAGAAGAATCCGCCCATCGACAGCTATCTCGCCTGGCAGAAGGAACAGCAAAATGCCCAGGCCTAGCAGCCGGCGATTCGACTGCAGGTGAACTTCGCGCTGTTGCCACCCGAGCTGGAAAAGCGGTTGATGGTCGTCCAGCCAACGCGACGGGTATAGCCAACCCATGCTTCACCGTCCGAAGCGATGCCCGTGAAGAACGTCAGTTGGCCGAAGCGGCTGTTGGTTTGAGCCCAGTAACGCTGGCCGTTCTTTTCAAATCCCCGCAGGTAAAGCGTGCTGCCGACGGTATTCACGCTGTAAGCGTTGCCGTCTGCGTCCACGCAGGCCAGCAAGTTGGCGCTGCGTGTGCAGGTCGCGAGCTCCGGTATCTGCGCCCATGCATTGCCGAAGACCATCATGCCTAGGCCCAACAGGGTGCATTTCAGCGCAGTTTTCATCGCGATTTCCGCAGCGGGGTGGCTCAGCTTCCTGCGCTTTGTCGCGTAAGACAAGAGCAGGGCTGGTGTATTTGCGTTGTTATACTATAACATAAATCGTAACCTAGCCTGAGCGGATCGATTAAAGCGTTTACCTTCAGCAAATCCATCGTATGAAGCAGCAAAACGCCAGGCGCTAGCAAATGCGCCAATCGGCTGCTATCCAAAGAGAATTATCCAATGTCAGCCGAATTGCCCGTCACCGTACTTTCAGGATTTTTGGGCGCCGGAAAAAGTACACTTTTGAATTACGTACTACGTAACCGAAAGGGTCTTCGCGTAGCGGTCATCGTCAATGACATGAGCGAAATCAACATCGATGGCATCGAAGTCCAGCGTGATGTCAGCCTGAACCGTGCAGAAGAAAAAATCGTCGAAATGAGCAACGGCTGTATCTGCTGTACGTTACGCGAGGATTTGCTCGAAGAAGTGAGCAAACTTGCCCGTGAAGGTCGCTTCGATTATTTGCTGATCGAATCCACCGGCATTTCCGAACCTTTGCCGGTCGCAGAGACCTTCACCTTCCGCGATGAGCACGGGCAAAGCCTCTCCGACATCGCGCGTCTCGACACGATGGTCACTGTAGTCGACGGTGTGAATTTCCTGCCGGACTACCAAGCTGCAGAAAGTCTCGCCTCACGCGGCGAGATTCTGGGCGAGGAAGACGAGCGCTCCATCACCGACCTGTTGATCGAGCAGATTGAGTTCGCCGACGTGCTGTTGATCAGCAAGATCGACCTGATCAGCCAGCCCGAGCGTGAGGAGTTGATCGCCATCCTCAAACGCCTCAACGCCCAAGCCGAAATCATTCCGATGGTGATGGGCGAGGTGCCGCTGGAGAAGATCCTCAATACCGGTCGTTTCGACTTCGAGAAAGCCGCGCAAGCACCGGGCTGGCTGCAGGAATTGCGCGGTGAGCACGTGCCGGAAACCGATGAATACGGCATCGCATCCACGGCCTACCGCGCGCGCCGGCCCTTTCACCCGCAGCGTTTTTTCAGCTTCATCGACCGTCCGTGGCTGAACGGCAAGTTGCTGCGCTCCAAAGGTTTCTTCTGGTTGGCAAGCAAACCTACAGACGCGGGAAGTTGGTCGCAGGCCGGCGGTTTGATGCGCCACGGATTCGCCGGACGCTGGTGGCGTTTCGTGCCGAAAAACCAGTGGCCACAGGATCAGGAAAGCACCGCAGCGATCATGGAAAACTGGACCCCAAGCGTAGGAGACTGTCGCCAAGAGCTGGTTTTCATCGGTCAGAACATCGATTTCCTACAGCTTTCCGACGAACTGGATGACTGCCTGCTCACCGATGAGGAAATGGCCCTCGGCGTCGAGGGTTGGCGTTTGCTGGCGGATCCATTCGGTCCTTGGCATGAAGAGGCCGCCTGATGCTCGCCCTCAAACTTTTGCAAAACCGCACGCGCCATCAGCATCAAGGCTCGTCACCCAAGGCGCTGACACGAATTCTCCAGGACGACATAAACCTTGCCGTCTGGCAGCGCCAAGTGCCGCTGCACATCCGCGAGTTCGCCGACTTGCTGTTGTCGCTTAACGAGCCTTTGGCGGAGTCGTTATGTCTGGAAATGGCTGATGAAGACGCAGAGCCTGATCTCGCCGGACTGGCGTCAGGCTTCCGTGACCTGGAAGGCTACGAAGGCTTTATGGAAGATCTGAAATGGCTGGTCAGCGCCTTCGCCTGCTTGCTGGGCGCCAAACGCATTGGCCTGCGCCTGCGGGTGCTCGATAAAGCCATGTGCCCGCGCTTTCACGTCGATCACGTGCCGGTGAGGCTGATCACCACGTACGCCGGCGCCGGCAGCCAATGGCTCAAGGAAGGTGCAATGGATAGAGCGCAACTGGGGCAGGCAAACGCCGAGCCCCAAGCACAGGTTCAGCAACTCGACAGCGGTGCAGTCGCGCTATTGAAAGGCGAGAAATGGCACGGCAATGAAGGCTTCGGACTCATCCATCGCTCGCCGCAACCGGCCGCTGGCGAGCGCCGATTAATACTGACTTTAGACTGGCTCGGTTAAGGCTTGAGCCAAGACCCTTGGCTGTGGCCTTCGCAATACGGCTTCAAATACGCCGCGTCAGTGGCAACACCGTAATAGTGGATGTCCTGGCGATAAGGCATATTGGCGACTTGCGCGTTGCTGCACACACCGAACGCACCGCTCGGGCATTCATCGACGTACTGCACCTCGACTTTCTGCCCGGCCAGCGTTGGTTGGCAGAAACCGTCGTTGAACAGTTTCTGCGGAATATTGCGGTTCTGCTGACAGACTTTGACGTCGAGCCGCTCGCCCTGACTGTGCACCACACAAGCCTGGGCCCACACTTCGCTCGACAGTGACGCCAACAGCAACGACCATCCCAACCAACGCATCTTTGAATCTCCCAAGAAAGCTCCCGGCCATGTTGCAGAACATTCCTACCCATGTCATTGCTGGCCCTTTGGGTGCCGGCAAGACCAGCCTGATTCGCCAGCTCATGGCGCAGCGGCCCGCAGGCGAGCGCTGGGCGGTGCTGATCAACGAGTTCGGCCAGATCGGCCTCGACGCCGCACTGCTGACGACTGACGCCGATGGTATCGCACTGGGCGAAGTGGCCGGGGGCTGCCTGTGTTGCGTCAATGGCGCGCCGTTTCAGATTGGCCTTGGGCGTTTGTTGCGCAAGGCCAAGCCTGATCGATTGTTCATCGAGCCGTCCGGGCTGGGACATCCGGCGCAGTTGCTCAAGCAGCTGAATGAGGCGCCATGGCTGGGCGTGCTAGCGGTTCAGCCGTGTGTGCTGGTGCTGGATGCGCAGGCGCTGCACGCGGGGAAAGCGTTGCCGGCAGCGCAACAGGAAGCCTTGGCCAGCGCCGGACTGTTGCTGCTGAACAAGGCGGAAAACCTTGATGAAACTGTGCGCGCGCGAATGACGAGCGAGTTGCCGCCAGTCAGGCTGATCTGGACGCAGCAGGCGCAATTGCTTTTGAGCGAATTGCCGGGTTTGGCTGCGAAAGCGATCACTGGCGCGGATAATCTGGTCGTGCCCGGAGGATTAGGGCAAATGCCGGCAGTCTGGAGCGATCCGGCTGTGCCGATCTGCCTGAGTCAGGCGCAGGAGGGCGGCTGGAGTATTGGCTGGCGTTGGCATCCGAGTCAGATGTTCGACAAGCAACGCATTACCGACTGGCTAACCGGCCTCGATTCGAAGCGGGCGAAACTGGTGATCCAGACCCAGGATGGCTGGCTGTCTGCGAATGCCTTGGATAATGCCGAGCTGATCTGGCAAGCCAGCGAATGGCGAAAAGATTCGCGAATAGAACTGATCTTCGTCGAACCGCAAAATATTGATCAGTTGCAGAAGGGTTTGGCGCAATGCCAAACAAAGTGAATCAGCTCAAGGCTTCCACTTCGTGTGTTCCTGCCGCCACTGACTCAGCTCAATAACTTCCGCACGCGGCCGCTGGACCTCAACCACCGGCGGCGTATCGTCGAACGGGGCCGGGTAGGGCGCCAGCTCGATCTGCGCACTGTGCGCGCCAAACTGGGTGATGGTGCCGTTATGCCGGGTTTCACCGGTCACGGTGAATTCGAAGTTGTACACCCGCGCCAAGCGGCGGCGACCGTTGGCATCCTTTATGAAGCCGATCTTCTTCAGTGCAACGTTGCCGTCGAGCAACTCGACGCGCACGTTCAGGCAATGCTGTTTGACCCGCTCCAGCGCCCGCTCGCGCAAGCCGTGGTTGTGCCATAGCCAGGCGCCGGCCGCGGCGAACAGCATCAGCACAAAGATGTTTTCGAGGCTCAGCATCAACATCAAACTCCAAAAGATAGCGTCAGCTTAACTGCGTCGCCGGTCTGTCGTACAGGCTGCGTTTCGTCGCATACTGCGCGGCTTGAATTTCAATCGTTTTACGGAATGCCCCGAATGAAACGTACGCCTCATCTGCTCGCCATTCAGTCCCACGTCGTGTTCGGCCACGCCGGCAACAGCGCGGCGGTTTTTCCGATGCAGCGGGTCGGGGTCAATGTCTGGCCGCTCAACACCGTGCAGTTTTCCAACCACACCCAGTACGGCCAATGGGCCGGCGAAGTGCTGGCGCCGCAGCAGATTCCCGAGCTGGTTGAAGGCATCGCGGCGATTGGCGAGTTGGGCAACTGCGATGCGGTGCTGTCCGGCTACCTCGGCAGCGCGGCGCAGGGCCGGGCGATTCTCAGCGGCGTCGAGCGGATCAAATCGGTCAATCCGAAGGCGTTGTATCTATGTGATCCGGTGATGGGTCACCCGGAGAAGGGCTGCAGCGTACCCACCGAGGTCAGCGACTTCCTGCTGGACGAGGCGGCGGCCGTGGCGGACATCATGTGCCCGAACCAGTTGGAGCTGGACAGCTTCTCCGGGCGCAAACCGCAGTCGCTGTTCGATTGCCTCGCGATGGCAAGGGCGCTGCTCGCGCGCGGTCCGAAAGCAGTGCTGGTCAAGCATCTGGATTACCCGGGCAAACCGGCGGATGGCTTCGAAATGTTGCTGGTGACGGCAGAAGGCAGTTGGCATCTGCGCCGTCCGTTACTGGCGTTTCCGCGTCAGCCGGTCGGCGTGGGCGATCTGACCTCCGGTCTGTTTCTGGCGCGGGTGTTGTTGGGTGACAGCTTGGTGGCGGCGTTTGAATTCACGGCTGCGGCTGTGCATGAGGTGCTACTGGAGACTCAGGCGTGCGCCAGTTATGAGTTGCAGCTGGTGCGGGCGCAGGATCGAATTGCGCATCCGCGGGTGAAGTTCGAGGCTACTGCGATCAGCCTGTAAGAGCGCGTTACGCCCATTCGCGAGCAAGCTCGCTCCCACAGGTACCCCGTCAACTTTTTGGGAGCGAGCTTGCTCGCGAAAGCGGTCATCGGATCGCTATAAATCTCAGGCGTCGCCCTTGATCTCCTGATAGCGCTTCTCCAGCTCCTGACGAATCTGCCGACGCTGTTGCGCCTGCATATACCGACGTTTGTCTTCGCTGTTCTGCGGTTGCAGCGGCGGCACGGCGGCCGGCTTGCGCTGGTCATCCACCGCGACCATGGTGAAGAAGCAGCTGTTGGTGTGGCGCACCGAGCGTTCGCGGATGTTTTCCGTGACGACTTTGATGCCGACTTCCATCGAGGTGTTGCCGGTGTAGTTGACCGACGCGAGGAAAGTCACCAGTTCGCCGACGTGAATCGGCTCGCGGAAAATCACCTGATCCACCGACAGGGTCACCACGTAGCGGCCGGCATAGCGGCTCGCGCAGGCATAAGCCACTTCGTCGAGGTATTTGAGCAGGGTGCCGCCGTGGACATTGCCAGAGAAGTTGGCCATGTCGGGGGTCATCAGTACCGTCATCGACAGCTGGGCGTTTCCGGGTTCCATAACGTTCTCACGGATCAAGGCTGGTTTCTGGAGGCACCTCTGCGGGTGCCTGGTCGCTTTTCAAAAGCACCGTTATCGGGACGCCGGGCAACGGCGAGCCGTCACGCCGGGATCGATCTGTTTCCATATATTGCACCGCCTTCCAGCCGCAAGTCGCGGTGTTAACCTGCAAAAGCCCATCCCAAGGGCAATTCCCACACGAAAAGCGGATTTTTACTTAGCTCGCTCAGACTTTTCAGACGTCTGCTCGCGAGCCTCGTCATTCAAGGAGCCCACGCCATGCATGCCATCAGTTTTATTCAGGACCTGGCAGTGATCATGTTGGTCGCGGGTGTAGTGACCGTGTTGTTCCACCGCTTCAAGCAGCCGGTGGTGCTGGGCTACATTGTCGCCGGCTTCATCATCGGCCCGCACACACCGCCGTTCGGCCTGATCCACGACGAAGAAACCATCAAGACCCTTGCCGAGCTGGGAGTGATTTTCCTGATGTTCTGCCTCGGGCTGGAGTTCAGCCTGCGCAAGCTGTTCAAGGTCGGTGCAACGGCGTTTATCGCAGCGTTCCTCGAAATCGTCCTGATGATCTGGATCGGCTACGAAATCGGCCAGTGGTTCGACTGGAACACCATGGACTCGTTGTTCCTCGGCGCAATTCTGGCGATCTCCTCGACGACCATCATCGTCAAGGCACTCAATGACCTGAAGATGAAGAACGAGCGCTTTGCGCAGTTGATCTTCGGCGTGTTGATCGTGGAAGACATTCTCGGCATCGGCATCATCGCGCTGCTATCGAGCATCGCCGTCAGCGGCACGGTCAGTTCAGGCGAAGTGTTTTCCACGGTCGGCAAACTCTCGCTGTTCATGATCGTTGCGCTGGTCATTGGCATTCTGCTCGTGCCGCGCCTGCTGGCTTACGTGGCGAAATTCGAAAGCAATGAGATGTTGCTGATCACCGTGCTGGGCTTGTGTTTCGGCTTCTGCCTGTTGGTCGTCAAACTTGAATACAGCATGGTGCTCGGCGCCTTCCTGATCGGCGCGATCATGGCCGAGTCCCGGCAATTGCTGAAAATCGAGCGTCTGATCGAACCGGTGCGCGATCTGTTCAGTGCGATTTTCTTCGTCGCCATCGGCCTGATGCTCGACCCGATGATTCTTCTCGAATACGCGTGGCCAATCGCAGTCATCACCGTCGCCGTGGTGTTGGGCAAGATGTTGTCCTGCGGCCTCGGGGCGTTTATCGCTGGGAATGACGGACGCACCTCACTGCGTGTGGGGATGGGGCTGTCACAGATTGGCGAATTTTCCTTCATCATCGCCGCGCTGGGCATGACGTTGCAGGTCACCAGCAACTTCCTCTATCCGGTCGCGGTGGCCGTTTCGGTGATCACCACATTGCTGACACCGTACCTGATTCGTGCGGCGGATCCGCTGTCGATCAAGCTGTCAGCGGCGGTGCCCAAGCCTCTTGGTCGTGTGCTGGGCATGTACGGCGAATGGCTGCGCAGCATTCAGCCGCAAGGCGAGGGCGCAATGCTGGCGTCGATTATCCGCAAGATCCTCCTGCAAGTCGGGGTCAATCTGGCGCTGGTGATCGCGATCTTCTTTAGCGGCGCATTTTTCGCCGGACGACTTTCCACCTGGCTGCAGGATTGGATTGCCGATCCGAGCTGGCAGAAGGCGTTGATCTGGGGTGGGGCGTTGCTGCTGTCGTTGCCGTTCCTGATCGCGGCTTATCGCAAGCTCAAGGCGCTGTCGATGCTGTTGGCGGAGATGGGCGTGAAGCCGGAAATGGCCGGGCGGCACACGCAGCGAGTGCGCCGGGTGATCTCCGAAGTGATCCCGATTCTCTCGCTGCTGGTGATTTTCCTGCTGTTGGCAGCCTTGTCGGCCAGTATTCTGCCGACCAACAAGTTGCTGGTGCTGATCGCCGTGGTCGCGGCCGCCGTGGCGGCGTTGCTCTGGCGCTGGTTCATCCGCGTGCACACGCGGATGCAGGTGGCGCTGCTGGAAACCCTCGACAACCACAAGGAGTCGTCGGGGCATTGACCCACCGGGGCGGCTGGCCGATCAGCTTTCCAGCCAGACGTCCCGCGCCCAGTGCCACACCGACTCCCAGGACTCTTCGGTGATCAGCTCTTCTTCGCCGGACCACAGCACCACAGTGCCGTCTTCTTCGACGCAGTAGTAGTTCTCACCATCCTGGCAGATCGGGATCAGGTCACGCGGTACGCCGATGTCCCAGGCATTGGCCGCAACGTCCGGCAGATAGGTATGCGATTGCGGGTCGGTGACAGTCACCGGCTCCAGGCTGCCGTACACCACGTCGCTGACGGTCAGTAAAAATTCTTTGAAGACGAACGGAATGTTGATGAACAGTTCTTCTTCGACTTCCACCAGTTGGTCTTCGTCAGGCAATTCCAAAGGAACCGGCACGGGTTCGTTGGCTTCACGCAGTTGTTCGATGATTTCTTCCACGTCCGGGATCCTCTTGCTTGAATGGCGCGGTTTATATGGGCCGGTTTATACAGTAGCTCGCTATAGATGCAACCGCGAAATAGAAAACCCCAGCCGAGGCTGGGGTTTTTATTACAGCAAGTGAACCGTGCGAGGGGATCAGCCGTTCTGGCGGATACCGGCGACCAGCCAAGGCTGGTTCTCGCCCTGCGGACGTTCCATGTTCCAGCTCTCGCTGAACACTTCGCCCTGATCGAAGCGCGAAGACTTCGACACACCGCTGAAGGTCAGGGTGGCGATGGTCTTGTCGGCACGATCATCCACGCCATCCAGTTGAACCTGGAGGTTGTCGATGTAGGTCGACTGGAACGCGTCGCCCAGATCCGCACGCTCACGCTTGAGGAACTCGAGCATTTGCGGGGTCACGAACTCGGCGATCTTGTCCATTTCGTTGGCGTCCCAGTGCTGCTGCAGCGACTGGAAGTGGCTACGCGCAGCTTCAAGGAAGCTCTGCTCGTTGAACCAGGCCGGCGCGTTGATCACCGGACGAGCGGCAGCAGGTGCAGCCGAACCGCCGAAGATCGAACCCATGGCAGCAGGCTTCTGCTCGAACGCTTCACGCTGCATTGGCGCGCCGGCCGGAGCGAACTGCTCCTGCTGCTTGCGTCGACGTGCGGCGATGAAACGGAAGATCACGAACGCGATCACGGCCATGATCAGGATGTCGAAGATCTGCATGCCTTGGAAGCCGCCGCCCATGAACATGGACGCGAGCAGGCCACCGGCGGCGATACCGGCCAGAGGGCCGAGCCATTTCGAAGCACCGCCGGCCTTGGCCGCAGCGCCTGCGGCACCGGCAGCACCCGCGGTTGCAGCGGCACCGCCGACGCCTGGAGAAGAAGGAGCCATCTGGCTGGTCTGGTGCGACGGCGCAGCGCCGGCGCTTTTGCCGCCACCAAAGCGCTTGGCATTGGCGTCGAGGCTCATCGTCAGGCCGATGCACAACGCCATGGCGATGCTAAGAAAACGTTTCATAAAGGGAATTCCCGTTTTGTGGAGACACGCGCGCCATGTTGCACAGCTGAAGTGTTACTGGCTAGCGAGAGAGTGTTTCGGGCTTTTGCCTGACAGGTTGCGTTCAGCTTCGCGAGGCAATCAGCCTATGTACTTTTGTCTGTAGGAAAAGGGGATAGGTTCAGCGAGATTGTTGCTCAGAACAGCGAACCCTGTGGGGGCGAGCCTGCTCGCGAAGTCGGAGTGTCAGTCAACAAATTCATTGAATGACAGACCGATATCGCGAGCAGGCTCACTCCTACAGAAAAGCAAGACAGGCGTTAAATAGCTTCCAGCTTGGCGTAACCGAGCATCAGCCACTTACTGCCTTCGCTGAAGTTCACCTGCACCCGCGCCTGTGCTCCGGCGCCCTCGAAGTTGAGGATCACGCCGTCACCAAAGATCGAATGGCGTACCGCCTGACCGAGGCTGAAACCCGTCTCCGGGATTTCGCTGCCGCTGAACAGGTTGCTGCCGCTCATCGACTGGTTGCCGCCGAACGGTCGGCTGACGCTGTTCGACAGGCGCACTTCCTGAATCAGACCTTTCGGCACTTCGCGTACGAAACGCGAGACCTTGTTATAGGTTTCGCTGCCGTACAGACGACGGGTTTCCGCGTAGGTCATCACCAGATTCTGCATCGCCCGGGTGATACCGACATAGGCCAAACGCCGTTCTTCCTCAAGACGTCCCGGTTCTTCCAGGCTCATCTTGTGCGGGAACAGGCCTTCTTCCATGCCCACGAGGAACACGTAAGGAAATTCCAGACCTTTGGCGCTGTGCAGGGTCATCAGCTGAATGCTGTCTTCGTGCTCGTCGGCCTGGGTGTCACCGGCCTCCAGCGAAGCATGGCCGAGGAATGCCGCCAGTGGGGTCAGGTCTTCGTCTTCTTCGGTGTTCTCGAAGTTGCGCGCGGCGCTGACCAGTTCCTCAAGGTTTTCTACCCGGGCCTGGCCTTTCTCGCCTTTTTCCGCCTCGTGATAGGCAATGAGGCCCGATTGCTCGATGACGGTTTGCGTCATCAGGTGCAGTGGCATTTCCATGCACTTGGCGGCGAGGTTTTCGATCAGCTCGATGAACGCACCCAACGCGCCGGCGGCGCGACCGGTCAGGCCTTTATTGGCCACCAGTTGGCGCATCGCTTCCCACATCGACACATCGCTGTGGCGCGCGTGCTCGCGGATCGCCTCGACGGTTTTCTCACCGATGCCACGGGCCGGTACGTTGATCACCCGTTCCAGCGCCGCATCGTTGCCGCGACCTTCGAGCAGACGCAGGTAGGCCATGGCGTTCTTGATTTCCGCACGTTCGAAGAAGCGCTGGCCGCCATAGATGCGGTATGGAATGCGTTCACGTAGCAGGGCTTCTTCCAGAACGCGCGATTGGGCGTTGGAGCGGTACAGAATCGCGATATCGCTACGGGCCAAGCCGGTTTTCAGCGCGCTTTCGATGGTTTCGACAACATAGCGTGCTTCGTCGTGTTCGTTGAACGCGGCGTACAGATTGATCGCTTCGCCGTCGCCGCCGTCGGTCCACAGCTCTTTGCCCAGACGCCCGGTGTTATTGGCGATCAGCGCGTTGGCAGCCTTCAGGATACCGGCGGTAGAGCGGTAATTCTGTTCCAGACGAATGGTTTCGGAATCCGGGAAGTCCGAAGAATACTGATGGATGTTCTCGATCTTCGCGCCGCGCCAGCCGTAAATCGACTGGTCGTCGTCGCCGACCACCATCAGGCTGTCGCCGCCCTTGCCGAGCAGACGCAACCAGGCGTACTGCACGGCGTTGGTGTCCTGGAACTCGTCCACCAGAATATGCCGGAAGCGCTTTTGGTAGTGCGCCAACAGGCCTGGATGATCGCGCCACAAGTCGAGGGCGCGCAGGAGCAGTTCGGAGAAGTCGATGACGCCGGCACGCAGACACGCCGCCTCGTAGGCTTCGTAGATGCCGCGCATGGTCGCCAGGTACAAATCGCCGCTGGCCTGAATGTGTTGCGGACGCAGACCTTCGTCTTTCTGACCGTTGATGAACCACTGCGCCTGGCGCGCCGGCCAGCGTTGCTCGTCCAGACCCAACTCGCGGATCACCCGCTTGACCAGCCGTTGCTGGTCGTCGCTGTCGAGAATCTGGAAAGTCTGGCTCAGGCCCGCTTCCTGCCAGTGCGCCCGCAGCAAGCGGTGCGCCAGGCCGTGGAAGGTGCCGACCCACATGCCGGCCGGGTTGATCCCCAGCAACTGCTCGATGCGATGACGCATCTCGGCAGCGGCTTTGTTGGTGAAGGTCACCGACAGGATGGAGTGGGGCGAGGCGTTTTCGACCTGGATCAACCAGGCGATACGGTGCACCAGCACTCGGGTTTTACCGGAGCCAGCACCGGCCAGGACCAACTGACGGCCAACGGGGGCTGCTACGGCCTGGCGTTGGGCATCGTTGAGGGAGTTCAGCAGAAGGGAGAGATCATCGCGCATCGGGGCATTCTAGGGTGCGCCGCAGGCCCGGGCAAACCGAGCTTTGCATTAGCCGATGAAACTCCCGTCGATGACGACCGGTCGGTCACCCGCTGCAAGCGTCAGCCCGCCTCGCTCTGCGGGTTTCGTCGGTGTCTGGCGGGGGAAAAGTTTCGATGAAATTATGATCCGGACCGGTTTGGCAACGGGGTCGGCTTGTGTATGCTCCGTCCACGTTTCGGGCGCACGCCCTCCTTATAAGAACAAGAACGTTGCCCATGACCCTCAGCGCCGAACTGTCGGGCCCCTCCGTGGAACCCCGGGTTATCCGCAAGCACTATGCCGTCGAAATGGCGGTCGAGCGCACGCGTCTGCTGTATCAGGGCTCTTTGTTGCCCACCCTGTTCATGTTGATCAATGGTCTGGTCTGCGCCGGTTTGCTCTGGAGCCCGCAGCGCTACTTCGTGGTCAGCGTCTGGCTGGTGTGGTTGCTGTCGCTGGTCGCCTTGCGGGTGATTCAGGTGGCGGCGTTCGACTCGGCGATTCCCAATCGTCAGGCCCAGCCGATCTGGTTCCGGATGTTCCTGCTCGGTTCGACCATGACCGGCCTGACGCTGGCCGGTGCCGGCATTGCGCTGGTGCCCGCCGATAATTTCATGCAGCAAGCCTGGGTGTTCGGCTTGATCGGCGCCGCGACGCTGTCCGCTAGCGTGGCTTATGCGGTGAGCCTGCCGGCGTTCCTGTCCTTTACCTTGCCCTGTCTGTTGCCGGCGATTGGCTTTCTGTTCTGGGGCGGTGATGAACAGGCGCGTGGCTGGGGCTGGCTCGGGTTGATTTTGCTCGGCTCGCTGAGCGTGGTGGCGTGGCAGGTCAATCGGCTGATCGATCGCGGTTTGCTGCGGCGCTTCCAGAATCAGCATTTGATCGAGCACTTGCAGCAAACCCAGTCGCGCAGCGAGCAGCTCAATCTGGAGCTGGCCAAGGAAATCGAGCATCGACGTTGTGCCGAGGGCAAGTTGCGCCAAGCCCAGGTCGAACTCGAAGATCGGGTCGCCCAGCGCAGCCGCGAGCTGGACGCCGCCAATCAGGCCTTGAGCAAAAGCGAAGCGCGCTTGGCGCTGGCGTTGAAGGCCAGTGAGCTGGGCTTGTGGGACTGGAACCTGCAAACCGACGAGGTCCACCACACGCAGATTCAGGAACTGTTCGGCCTCGCCCCGGAGTATGTCACGGCGATCCTGCGCGACCTCAAGCCACGGCTGCATCCCGACGATGTGCCGTCGCTGAAGTACGCGTTGATCGAGCATTTGAAGGGCCGCACCGAGGACTACCAGATCGAATACCGCGTTCGCCACGGCGATGGTCATTGGGTGTGGATCGAAGACCGTGGCCGCGCGGTCGAGCGCAGCGCCAGCGGGCGAGTGATCCGCATGGTCGGCACCCGCCGCGATATCAGCGCCAGCAAAAGCCTCGAAGAGCAGCAGCGCCTTGCGGCGACGGTGTTCGAAGCAGCCAGCGAAGGTATCGTCATTCTCGACCCGAACTACGCGCTGATCGCGATCAATCAGGCCTTCAGCCGCGTCACCGGTTACGACATCGACGACATGCTCGGACGCAATGTCGTCGAACTGCCGTGCAGCCGTGATGCCCGGCGTCATTACGTGGCGATCCGTCATGCACTGGAGCAACACGGCAGTTGGCAAGGCGAGTTGGTCGAGACGCGCAAGAATGGCGAGCTGTATCCGCAGTGGTTGCAGTTGAATGCGGTGCGCGATAGTCGGGGAAATGTCAGTCATATCGTCGGCTTCTTCGCCGATCTCTCGGCGCGGCGCGAATCCGAAGAGCGCATGCGTTATCTGACGCATTACGACGAACTCACCGGGCTGGCCAACCGCTCGCTGTTCCGTGAGCGCTTGCATGAAGCGCATCAGCGCTCGCGGCAGGGCCGACGCAGTCTGGCGTTGCTGCACATCAATCTGGATCGCTTCAAATTGCTCAACGACAGCTTGGGCCATGAGATTGCCGACCAGTTGCTGCAGAAAATGGCGCGGCGGCTGGTCAACGCCTTGCCGGAAGCCGACACCATCGCGCGGTTGTCCGGTGATGAGTTTGCGGTGCTGTTCGATGCCTACGGCAACCTATCGAGCTTGGCTCGGGTCGCCACGCGGCTGTCGAGCAAGCTGCGTTTGCCACTGACCGTGGAAGGGCATGAACTGGTGGTCAGCGCGTCAATGGGCATCAGCATGCTGCCGGACAACGCCCGGGAAATTTCCGCATTGGTCAGTCAATCGAACATGGCCATGCAACATGCCAAGCACCTCGGCGGCAACAACTTCCAGTTCTACACCGAGAGTCTGCAGGCCAGTACCCTTGAGCGCTTGCAGCTGGAAAACCAGCTGCGCAAAGCCATCGAGGAAAAACAGCTGAAGGTGTTCTATCAGCCCAAGCTGTGCCTCGAATCAGGTCGCTTGAACGCGGCGGAAGCGCTGGTGCGCTGGGATCATCCGACCATGGGACGGGTGCCGCCGGGAGACTTTATCGGGCTGGCCGAAGAAACCGGTTTGATCGGGCCAATCGGCGAATTCGTCTTGCGTCAGGCGTGCTGGCAGGCGTGCGAATGGCAGCGTCAGGGCCTGGAGCCGATCCGTGTGTCGGTGAACCTGTCGGTGCATCAACTCCGCCAAGGCAAACTGGTCAGTCTGGTGCGCCAGGTGCTCGAGGAAACCGGTCTGGCGCCGCACTACCTCGAACTGGAGCTGACCGAGAGCCAGTTGCTCGACAGCGTCGAGCACATCATCGCGACCTTCCAGCAGCTGCGTGATCTGGGGGTGAAACTGGCCATCGACGATTTCGGCACCGGCTATTCGTCGCTCAGTTACCTCAAGCGTATTCCGGTGGATTACGTGAAGATCGATCAGGCGTTCATTCGCGGATTGGGCGAGGGCAGTGAGGACGCGGCGATCACGCGCGCGATCATTGCCATGGCCCATGGGCTGTCACTGAAGGTGGTGGCCGAAGGTGTTGAGCGCCAGGATCAGCTGGATTTCCTGCGTGAGGAACGTTGCGATGAAGTGCAGGGTTATCTGATCAGTCGTCCGGTTGAGGCGACGGCTCTGGCCGGGCTTTTGCGCGAACAGGAAAAACCGCTTTAAGGGCTACATGCACGCCATCGCGCCTGATATGGGGACATGGAGTTACGCATTGAGCAGGCAAAAAGCCAATTCATGTAGTATAACTACAAGCGTGCTACATCCTTGCCCATAAGAAGAGTCCAGCCCCTTGAATCTGCTGCAACACATCGCCCAGTCACGTCACCTGTTACGCAAGTCGGAGCTCAAGGTCGCCGACCACGTGCTGCTTGACCCTGCGGCCGTGATGCACAGTTCCATGGCCGACCTGGCGCACAGCGTCGGCATCAGCGAGCCGACCATCGTGCGCTTCTGTCGCGCCATCGGTTGCTCCGGTTTTCAGGATCTCAAACTGAAGTTAGCGCAGAGCCTCGCGGCTGGTGCCAGTTTTGGCCAGTTCGCGATCCACGAAGACGACTCGGTCGCCGATTACAGCCTGAAGATTTTCGACACCACGTTGCACACGTTGATGGAGGTTCGCGAGAAACTCGATCCGATTGAGTTGCAGCGCGCGGTGACGTTGATGTCGCAAGCGCAGCGCGTCGAGTTCTATGGTTTTGGGGCGTCGGGCGCAGTGGCCGCGGATGCGCAGCACAAGTTCTTTCGCTTGCTGCTGACGGCGGCGGCGTATTCCGATCCGCACATGCAGGCGATGTCGGCGGTGACGTTGAAGCCGACCGATGTGGCGATCTGTATTTCCCAGTCAGGGCGTTCCAAGGATTTGCTGATCACTGCCAATCTGGTGCGCGAGAGCGGGGCGTCGCTGATTACCTTGTGCCCGAGCCAGACGCCGTTGGCCGAACTGTCGACGGTCAATCTGGCGATCGATGTGCACGAAGACACTGAAATCTATACCCCGCTGACTTCGCGTATCGCCCACCTGGTGGTGATCGATGTGCTGGCGATGGGCGTGGCCATGGCGCGTGGGCCGAGTCTGGTCAATCACCTCAAGAGTGTGAAGCGCAGTCTGCGCAGCTTGCGTCTGTCGCCTAAGGCCGCCAAAGCTCTGGATGATTAAGATCAAAAGATCGCAGCCTCCGGCAGCTCCTACATGTGGAATGCGATCCCTGTAGGAGCTGCCGAAGGCTGCGATCTTTTGCTTTACGGCGGTTACTTTCATCAAACCGTCATCCCCCGCGCCTATCGTGAAACTCCCGTCATCGCCTTGGGAGACTCGAAATGGCTCAGCCTTACGAAGAACGCAACAGCGCCGCGAAAACCCGTCGTCAGCAGGAAGACCAGCGCCGCATGGAATTCCGTCGCGCCATCGAAGATCGCTTCGAACTCCGTCAGCTTCAAGCCGAAATCGGCGACTTTCCCGACATCACTCACTGGCAGGCAGCACCCGCAGCTTCCCGTCGAAGCGCTCAACCAGCGCGCTGATCTGCACGCGTTCGCTGCGGATAAACGCCAGGAAGGCGTGGGCTACCGGTGACAGGCGCTTGGCCTTGGCTTGCACCAGGCACCAGCTACGCAGCAGCGGCAACTCCTCGACCGGCAACTCGACGAGTCCGCCGGTCGCCAGCTCCAGGTTCAGGGCGTGGCGCGTCAACAGCGCCAGGCCCAGACCCGCCTGCACGCATTCACGCTGCGCTTCGGCCGAGGCCACTTCCTGAGTCTGAGTGAAGTGCACGCGTTTCTCTTTGAAATACTCTTCGCAAGCCAGTCGCGTGCCCGAGCCGGGCTCGCGGATCAGCAGCGTGTAAGGCTCCAGATCCTGCAAACGCAGCGGGCCCATGTGCGCCAACGGATGATCCGGGCGCGCCACGGCAACAATCGGGTTGTTGAGAAACGGCAGGAATTCCAGACCCATGTCCTGCGGCACCATCGACATGATCACCAGATCGTCGCGGTTGTCCGACAGCCTGCGGATGACTTGGCCGCGGTTGACCACGGTGAGTTGCAGATTCACTTCCGGATGCTGGCGCTTGAACGCGGCGAACAGGTGCGGGACGAAGTACTTGGCGCTGGATTCCACGGCCAGTTTCAGCTGACCTTGCAGCGAGCCCTGCATATCCGAGAGCTGCATATCGAGGTTTTCCAGGCGTCCGAAAATGTCCCGGCTGGCGCGCTGAAGTGCCTCAGCGGCTTCGGTCATGTAGAGTTTTTTGCCGACATAATCGAATAATGGTTGGCCGATGAGCTCTTCCAGCTGACGAATCTGTAGGCTGACGGCCGGTTGAGTCAGCGACATTTCTTCAGCTGCACGGCTGTAAGAGCGTAAATCACACACTTCGTTAAAGATCTGTAACTGACGCAATGTCATACGCATCAAGGACTTACGCATTTTTTATCGGCTCTGACGGCAGGCTTGTCGTTTAACTATAAGTCTTTACTTATGGCTGACCCAATTTTTATTCATTTTTGTTAATCCCTCATGAGCGCTAGTGTGGTCCTGCGACTAAATTGAAACATTTGGTCACGCGTCGACCTGGGTCTAGCAGGTCGTGGTGCCACCGGCTCAAGGGAACCTCCAAGTGATAACAAAGATCCTGATCGCCAACCGTGGTGAGATTGCCGTACGAATCGTGCGAGCCTGCGCCGAAATGGGCATTCGCTCGGTCGCGATTTTTTCCGACGCCGACCGTCATGCCTTGCATGTGAAGCGTGCGGACGAGGCCCACAGCATCGGTGCCGAGCCGCTGGCCGGTTACCTGAACCCGCGCAAGTTGGTGAACCTCGCCGTCGAAACCGGCTGCGATGCACTGCACCCCGGTTACGGTTTCCTTTCGGAAAATGCCGAACTGGCCGATATCTGCGCCGAGCGCGGGATCAAATTCATTGGCCCGTCGGCAGAAGTCATTCGCCGCATGGGCGACAAGACCGAAGCGCGCCGCAGCATGATCAAGGCCGGCGTACCGGTCACGCCGGGCACCGAAGGCAACGTTGCCGACATCGAAGAAGCTTTGACCGAGGGCGACCGTATCGGTTACCCGGTGATGCTCAAAGCCACCTCCGGTGGTGGCGGTCGCGGCATCCGTCGCTGCAACAGCCGCGAAGAGCTCGAACAGAATTTCCCTCGCGTCATATCCGAAGCGACCAAGGCCTTCGGTTCTGCCGAAGTGTTTCTGGAAAAATGCATCGTCAATCCCAAGCACATCGAAGCGCAGATCCTCGGCGACAGCTTCGGCAACGTTGTGCACCTGTTCGAGCGTGACTGCTCGATCCAGCGTCGCAACCAGAAGCTCATCGAAATCGCCCCGAGCCCGCAACTGACCCCGGAACAGCGCGCCTACATCGGCGACCTGTCGGTGCGTGCGGCCAAGGCTGTGGGTTACGAAAACGCCGGTACCGTGGAGTTCCTGCTCGCCGAGGGCGAGGTGTACTTCATGGAGATGAACACCCGGGTGCAGGTGGAACACACCATCACCGAAGAAATCACCGGGATCGACATCGTCCGCGAGCAGATTCGCATCGCCTCTGGCCTGCCGCTGTCGGTGAAACAGGAAGACATTCAGCACCGGGGTTTCGCGTTGCAGTTCCGCATCAACGCCGAAGACCCGAAGAACAATTTCCTGCCGAGCTTCGGCAAGATCACCCGTTACTACGCCCCCGGCGGTCCGGGCGTGCGCACCGATACAGCGATCTACACCGGCTACACGATTCCGCCGTTCTACGACTCGATGTGCCTGAAACTGGTGGTCTGGGCACTGACCTGGGAAGAGGCGATGGACCGTGGCCTGCGGGCGCTGGACGACATGCGTCTGCAAGGCGTGAAGACCACCGCCGCGTACTACCAGGAAATCCTGCGCAACCCGGAATTCCGTAGCGGCCAGTTCAATACCAGCTTCGTAGAAAGCCACCCGGAACTGACCAACTACTCGATCAAGCGCAAACCCGAAGAGCTGGCCCTGGCCATCGCCGCCGCCATCGCCGCCCACGCAGGCCTGTGAGGAATACAACAATGTCCAAGAAGATCTTCGTAACTGACACCATCCTGCGCGACGCTCACCAATCGCTGCTCGCCACCCGCATGCGCACCGAAGACATGCTGCCGATCTGCGACAAGCTCGACAAAGTCGGCTACTGGTCGCTGGAATGCTGGGGCGGCGCGACGTTCGACGCCTGCGTTCGCTTTCTGAAAGAAGATCCGTGGGAGCGTCTGCGCCAACTGCGCGCGGCGCTGCCTAACACCCGTCTGCAAATGCTTCTGCGCGGCCAGAATCTGCTGGGTTACCGGCATTACAGCGACGACGTGGTCAAAGCCTTCGTCGCCAAAGCTGCAGTAAACGGCATCGACGTGTTCCGCATCTTCGACGCGATGAACGACGTGCGTAATCTGCGCGTGGCCATCGAAGCGGTGAAGGCTGCCGGCAAACACGCCCAAGGCACCATCGCCTACACCACCAGCCCGGTGCACACCATCGATGCGTTCGTGGCCCAAGCCAAGCAAATGGAAGCCATGGGTTGCGACTCGGTGGCGATCAAGGACATGGCCGGTCTGCTGACCCCGTACGCCACCGGTGAACTGGTCCGTGCATTGAAAGCCGAGCAATCGCTGCCGGTGTTCATCCACTCGCACGACACTGCCGGTCTGGCGACCATGTGCCAGCTCAAGGCGATCGAAAACGGCGCCGACCACATCGACACCGCGATCTCCAGCTTCGCTTCGGGCACCAGCCATCCCGGCACCGAGTCGATGGTCGCGGCGCTCAAGGGCACCGAGTACGACACCGGCCTGAACCTCGAGCTGCTGCAAGAGATCGGTCTGTATTTCTACGCCGTGCGCAAGAAGTACCACCAGTTCGAAAGCGAATTCACCGCCGTCGACACCCGCGTGCAAGTCAACCAGGTGCCGGGCGGGATGATCTCCAACCTTGCCAACCAGTTGAAAGAGCAGGGCGCCCTGAACCGCATGGCCGAAGTACTGGCGGAAATCCCGCGGGTGCGTGAAGACCTCGGCTTCCCGCCGCTGGTGACGCCGACTTCGCAGATCGTCGGCACCCAAGCGTTCTTCAACGTCCTCGCCGGCGAGCGTTACAAGACCATCACCAACGAAGTGAAGCTGTATCTGCAGGGCGGCTACGGCAAGGCGCCGGGCGTGGTCAACGAAAAGCTGCGTCGCCAGGCGATCGGCAGCGAAGAAGTCATCGACGTGCGTCCGGCCGATCTGCTCAAGCCGGAAATGACCAAGCTGCGTGCCGACATCGGCGCACTGGCCAAGTCCGAAGAAGACGTGCTGACCTTCGCGATGTTCCCGGACATCGGTCGCAAATTCCTCGAAGAGCGTGCCGCTGGCACCCTCACGCCGGAAGTGCTGCTGCCGATCCCGGAGGCCGGCAGCGTTGCTTCGGCGGGCGGCGAAGGCGTGCCGACCGAGTTCGTCATCGACGTCCACGGCGAAACTTACCGCGTCGACATCACCGGTGTTGGCGTCAAGGCTGAAGGCAAGCGTCACTTCTACCTGTCCATCGACGGCATGCCGGAAGAAGTGGTGTTCGAGCCACTCAACGAATTCGTCGGCGGTGGCAGCAGCAAGCGCAAGCAAGCGTCCGCACCGGGCCACGTCAGCACCACCATGCCGGGCAACATCGTCGATGTACTGGTCAAAGAGGGCGACACCGTCAAGGCCGGCCAGGCTGTACTGATCACCGAAGCGATGAAGATGGAAACCGAAGTCCAGGCAGCGATTGCCGGCAAGGTCACCGCGATTCATGTGGCCAAGGGTGATCGGGTCAATCCGGGCGAAATTCTGATCGAGATCGAAGGCTGAGATAACGGCCGCGATCCAACGCTTTAAACCTCGGGGGGGCATGTGCTCCCCTTTTTTTTTGGTGGGATTTGACTGAGTTACACAAATCCCCTGTGGGAGCGAGCCTGCTCGCGGAAGGGCCGTGCCATTCGAAGCATTCGTCGACTGACAGTGCCTCTTCGCGAGCAGGCTCGCTCCCACAATGACGGCGTTTAGCTCATCAGAACGCCATGCGCCATTGGCCCATCACGCCGTGAGAGCGGCTTTCCGTGCCGAATTCGCCGGTCAGGCCCACGCCGAGGGTGTGGTTGGACGACAGGCCAAGATCCAGACCTGCGTCCACGGCCAGACTGTTGCGATCCAATTCCGCACCCGTCACCGCGAAGCGCTTGCCACCTTTGACCAGTTGCTGACTCGTGTCGCCGTCGAGATCGCCGTAAAGGTGTTTCCAGCCCGCACTGAATCTTGGGGTCAGGCTCATGCCGTTATTCAACTGGCCGGTTTTCGCTGCGCGAAAGCCCAACGTAGTGCTGAGGTTGTCACGGGTTTGGCCAAAGACTTTCAGCGCCGCATCGCCGCCTTTTTCCGTGTGACTGTCACGCTGATAACGTTGATAGCCAAGGCTGGCGAACGGTTCGAAGGTCAGGTTCTGGCGACCGAAGTTGAAACCGATTTCGGCAAAGGCCTGTTGGGTATTCGCGTCGTAGCTGCTCTTGAGGCGATCACTGAAGCCGTTGAACGCAACTCGACGTTTGCTGCTGCCGTCGTGGCTGCCATAGGTGGCGCCGAAACGCAGTGCCAGCGGCCCGTCCTGACGCACGGCGTAGGCGCCGAGGTGCCAGCTGTCGAGGTCGCCGTCGTATTGACGGGCGTCGAGGCGGGTCTGGGATTTTGCGCCAAGCATGCCGAAGTGCCATTGCTCGTTCAGACGCCAGTCGGCGCCCATCACCAAACCTTGGGTGGCGTGTTTCAAGGTGCTGTCGAACTCGCGGTCGACACTGCCGCCATGCCCGAGTGCCTGAATCCACACCCGCCCGCTTTGCGCACCTTTGCTGGCCTGGCGTGGTGAGTTGCCGTAGTTGTAAGCCGCGCCGCTGCGGTTATCCAATTGGCGCATGGCCGACAGCATGCTCGCGCTCACCGGGTTGACGCTGCTCAATGTGGCTTTGGCGAGGTTGGCGTTGCTGCCGGCGGCGAGTTGGTCGAGGGCGATCGGGGCTGTGCTCTTGTCGCTGGCGAGCAGTGCTGCGACAGCGGCGTTCGCGGGTTTTTGCGGTTGAGGGGTGGGCGCTCTCGCGGCGTTGCTGGCGTTGGCGGCGAGCGCTTTTTCCGGTTTCGCGGTTGTTGCTTCCGGGGTGGGTTTTGATACGGGTGCTGAAGGGCTGGCAAGTGGATCAATAATGCTTTGCGCAATCTCGCGCGCGTTATCGTTCGTGGCGACGTCCTCCAGTCCTACCTCGTTGCGCGTATAGGTCAGTCCGACCTGTTGTTCTTTGTAATGCAACTCGGGGGTCATGAAGGCGAGTTTGTTTTCTACAGTGCCAAATTCCCCCACGACCTTTTCTGCGGTCAGTAGCGTGTGTTGACTGCTTTGCGGATATTCGCCAGCGGTCACCAGGGTCAGCGTCGAATCGCCCAGTTGTGCAGTTCCCTTGACGACAATTGTCGGACTCTTGCCGCCAGCATCGAGCGCGTAGGCCAGCACAGCCGTTCGAGACAGGCTGAGGTCGCCGTTCACCACAGGTGCGCCGTAGACCTGATCGACCGAAAGCCTTCCGTGGACCGTCAGGTTTCCCACGCCGCCTTGACCGGCGAAATGTCCGTTCTCGTGCACGGTGACGTTGCCGCTGATCAATCCCATGTTGGTGAGGTCGCCGCCGGCAAACACAATGGCATCACCGCCGATTGCGTTCTTGTTAATGAGGATTCCTTGGGTCAACGCGTGCCCCTGAATGTGTCCCTCATTGGTCAGGGACGCTTTCGCCCGAACCAGCACGCCTAATTCGAAATCGCGATCGCCGCTGCGTGTCCATTCGCCTTGCTTGACCTCCAGCCCGGAAAAATTCTGCGTTGCCCGCAGTGTTCCTTTCTTCGCCGCGTCGAGTTGAATAACGTTGGTACCGCCCGCGCCATCCAGTCCTTCAGCGAGGCTTCCCCGGCCCGACACAATGACCAGGTCGTTTCCATCACCGAGTTGAAGGGCCATGTCTTTGGTTTTTGCAGGAGTCTTTATAGTGTCGGGATCGTCGACGAAATTACTCAGCATCACGACCACCCCTTCGGCGGAAGGCGCCGGATCAGAAGCTTGCTGGGCGAAAGCGAGCGGAGCGCAACTGAATGTCAGCGCAATCGCTAGCGCGAGTTTTTTGGGTGGGTATTTGTGTTGATCAGACATTTAGCAGGGCCTCTGTTGGAAGAGGCCCTGACTCTATTGATCCGCGGAAAAAACCGATGTCGGCTGCTTCCCGCACTCTTGCAGGCGATGTCGGATCGTACGGTAGAAATCTCGCCTCAGACGCGCAAGCGAGTCTTTTGGTCGTCGCAACCGGCGTGATTTCCTACAACCAACCCGGAAGCGACCGGCTGTTCAATCCTCAAAAACTCATCTGCCACTGCCCGATCAATCCGTGGTTGCGGCTGTTGCTGCCAATCTCGCCGCTGTACCCGACCCCCAGCGTATGCCGCGCGGAAATGCCCACATCCAGTCCAGCCTCCAGCACCAGGCTGTCCCGATCCAGCGAGCTGCCATCGACACTGAACGCCGTGCCACCGACCACAAACGCTTGACGTGTCGAGCTGCTGACATCGCCATAGGTGTGTTTCCAGCCAGCGGTCATGCGCGGTGTCACGCTCATGCCGTTGTCGAGGCTGCTCAGGTGCGCGAGGCGCAGGCCGAAGGTGCTGCTGAAGTTGTCTTGAGTCTGACTGTCGACCTGCAGGGCGGCGGCGCCACCCTTTTCCTTGTAGCTATCGCGGTGATAACGCTGGTAACCGAGGCTGGCAAACGGCTCGGCGCTGAGGCGGCCGCTGCCCATGGCGTAACCCAGTTCGGCGAAGGCTTGCTGGCTGTCGGCGTCGTAGTCGCCTTTCGGGCGGTCGCTAAAACCATTGAAGGCGATGCTGCGTTTGCTCTCGCCCTGATGGCCGCTGTACGCGGCGCCCAGACGCAGGGAGATCGGGCCGTGCTGATGCAGCGCGTAGACACCGGCATGCCAGCTCTCGACGTTGCCATCGACGCCGGTCGCGTCCAGATCGGTTTTCGAATAGCCGCCGAGCACGCCCAGACGCCATGCCGAATTCAGTGACCAGTCAGCCCCGAGCACACTGCCTCGGGTGCGTTGTTCGAGACCGCTGCTGCCGTGTTCGCCGTCCAGCTTGCCGTAGCCGCCGATGCCTTGCAGCCAGAGGCGACCGCGCGCATTCGGGTCGTTCAGGTTGCGCGCTTCGGAGGGCACTCCATTGGCTGCCAACACGGGCGTCTCGCGTTGATCGAGACCGACCAGCAAACCCGGGCTGCCGCCCATTGGTTGCATGGCCGAGAGCATGCTGCTGCCGATCTGGCTGCTGGCGCCGAGGGTGGCGCTGGTCAGGTTGGCGTTGCTGGCGCCGGCCAGTTGCTCGATGGCCGCGCCGGCGCTGCTTTGCGTGGTGTTGAGCAACGCGTTGTACAGCGCATTGTTTTTGCTCATGGAGGCGAGGCTGTTGGCGGCGTTGCTGCCGTTGCCGGTGACCGCGAATTGATTGAAGGCGACGTCGTTGCGGGTGTAGGTCAGATCAACCTGAGTCGGTGTGTAGGCGAGGGTCGGCGTGAGAAACGCGTAGTCGCTGGTGACCCTGCCGAACGTGCCGTTGACCTGCGCGGCCTGCAACACGGTGTATTGGCTCTGCCACGGATAAGTGCCGGCGCCAGGATTCACCGCGAGGGTCGCGCCATTCAGATTGGCAACGCCGCCGACCTGCACCGGCGCGCTGCTGCCATCGGCGTTGACGCCGTAGGCGAGGGTGGAGGCGCTGCTCATGTTCAAGTCATGCACGATGGTCGCGCGACCCAGGCCGGTGTCCGTGCGCAAGGTACCGTTGATGTTGAGGTTGCCCACCGAACCGCCGCCGCCATATACGCCGCCGGTGTCCACGGTCAGGGTCCCGGCAATGCCGCCCTGGTTGATCAATGTCGCGCCATTGCGCACCGCGCCGCCGTCACTGAAATCGCCGCTGCCCGTCAGCGTCCAGGCGCCTTGTTTGACCTCCAGCCATTCAAAGTTGCGACTGGTGCCGAAGCTGCCACCGGCCGCGTCGTCCATCACCACGCGGTCGTAACCACTGCCACCATCGACCACGCCGACGAAGCGGCTGCCATTGCGCAAAGTCAGGCTGTCGTTACCGCCGCCCAGGTCCAGCGCCAAGCCGTTGCTGCCGCTGATGGTGCCGCCGTTGATCACGTTGTCGGCAAATTCGCCGACCAGCTTCACGCCGAAACCGTTGAGGCCTTGAATGGTGCCGAAGTTCTCCAGCGTGGTCGCTGCGAGCCCCGAGCCGCCGCTGCCATCGTCGACCAGAATGGCGCTGTCGGCGCCGCTGATCAGCGCGCCGCTGGCGTTGAGAATGTAACCACCGCCGAGGGCGATGCCTTCGCTGCCGTTGGCGAAACCGCCCTTGTCGACACCGCCGGCACCGACGCCTTGAATGGTGCCGTAGTTTTCGATGTGGGCAATCTTGTCGATGTCCACGCCGTCGCCGTCGCCGTTCGCCTGCAAACCTGAGTAAGCCCCGGTGATGGTGCCGTGGTTGATCACCGTGCCGTCGCCATCGGAGCCGAAACCGGAGCCGTTGCGCCCGATGATCTGCCCGTAGTTGACCAGCGTCGCGCCGAGGTCGGTGGTGATGCCGTGACGGCCACCGGAAATCACCCCGTAGTTGGTCACACTGACGCCGCTCGCGGAATCGATATCGATGCCGTCGAATTTCTCGTCGGCATTGTGCGAATCGCCGGTGGAGATCTCGCCATAGTTGCTGATCGTCGCATTCGCGCCGGTCTTCATGCCGTCGCTGGCGTCGCCGCGAATCAGCCCGCCGACGCGGTTGATAATGGTGGTCTTCACGCCGTCACTGCGCAGCGCATCGAGGTCCAGTCCCTGGCCGGTGGTGGAGCGAATCACACCGCTGTTGTCGATCAACAGACTGCCGCTGACAAAATTGCTGTCGATGCGCAAAGCATCGTTGGCGCCGAGAATCTGACCGCCACTGCGGTTGTAAATCGTGTAGTTGCGCGCCTGGGTCAGATCGCCGCTGCTGTCGATGGCCCGGCCGCCGGTTGAAATGATTTTCCCGGCGTTGTCGATCACCACGCCCGCGCCACTGGTGCTGTCTTTCAAGCTCACCGTCTTGCCACTGTTGGTGATGCTGCCCGGCGCCGAAATCGTCAGCGTGTCACTGCCGCCGAGGGTTTGCGCAGCGGTGGTGGCGGTGTCGATCTGCACGGTTTTGCCGTGGGCAGCAGTCGCCGAGATCAACAGGGCAATGGCGAGGGACAGACGCTGGGGCGAGAACGGCATGGGCGAAGGGCCTTTTTGTTATAAGCGGGCCGTCCTGTATAGCGAGGGGTTTTTACAGAATGATGTCGGTGGGTTGATCTGCATTGTTTTGCATTCAGATCTGACAGACCAGCAGATTAATCTGCATTTTGTTGCAGGCACTATATTGCATCCGCCATCAATGACGGCTCTGTTGAAATGCATTTAAAAGAAGAGGAATAAAAGAGTGGGATCTGCAATGAGCATCACGGTAGCCGAGCGCACGGTGCTCATCGAAAACATTCAAGAGTCACTGGCCCAAGGAACGCTGGAGATCGGTGAAGCCGTTCGGCGTCTCCGCGTGGAAGTGACCGGTTTGCATCAGACCCAGTTTGCCAGGATGTACAAAATATCGGTCCGTACGCTGGTGCATATTGAGCATGGCGAAGGCAATCAGACACTCAAATCGTTGAATGCGGTGTTTCGTCCGTTTGGACTGAAAATGGGCGTTGTACGAGTTCGCCGAGAGGTCACTTAAAACCCAACCTCCCGTTTAACGCACCGATTACCCTAGCTCCGCCGCACGTAAGCCTTGCCGTAATGCCGCTCCATCCGCGCCTGAATCAATTCCAGTCCAATCGACATCAGCCAGTAAATGATCGCTGCCGTCGTCAGCATTTCGATGTAGCGGTAGCTTGATCGCCCGTACGACTGCGCGAGAAACATCACTTCCCAGACACCCATCACCGAAATCAGGGACGAGTCCTTGAGCATCGAGATGAATTGGTTGGTCGTCGGCGGGATGATCGTGCGCATGGCTTGCGGCAGGGTGATGCGCCAGAAAATCACGGTCTCGCGCATGCCCAGTGCCAGCGATGCTTCGCGTTGGCCATAGTCGACGCCGAGAATGCCGGCGCGGAAGATCTCGCTGAGGTAGGCGCCGTAGTTCAACGACAAGGCGATGATGCCTGCGACGATGGCACCCGGCACGATGCCCAGTTGCGGCAAGCCCAGGTAGATCAGCAGGATCTGGATAAGCAGTGGCGTACCGCGAAAGAACGAGGTGTAAAAACTGGCGATGCCGAACGCCACGGCGCTTTTCGACAGGCGTGCCAATGCCGTGATGAAGCCCAGCAGCGACGAGGCGACAATCGAGCACACACAGAGGAACAGCGTCAGCGCCGCACCTTGCAAGAAGCCGTTGGGCGCCAGGTGCAGGCCGACCAAGTTGGGCAGTTTGTCGAGGATGATCGAGAACTTCAGGTCGAAGCTCAGGAAGAACCCGGCGAACAGGCAGAACAGTGCTGCCCAGGTCAGGTACAGCCGCGTGCGAAAACCGAACATCCGTTGCAGGCGTGATTCAGCCAACGGTTGCGGTGGCTGTGGAGGTGTCGGGAAAGAAGTCATTGACTGATATCGGCGCCGATCCATTTTTGCGACAGCTTGCTCAGGGTGCCGTCCTGCTTCAGTTGCGCGAAGACTTCACGCACCTTGGCGTCCCATTGCGCGTCACCCTTTTCGATGGCCACCGAGTTCGGTTCCGAATACAACGGCTCGCCGGCAAGCTTGAAGCGTTTGTCTTGGTTCAGTCGTGGTTGCGCGGTGACGAGGTTGGTCAGGATTGCATCCAGACGCACACCGGCCCCCAGGCCCAAGTCCTGAAAGGCGACGTTGTCGGTATCGTAGGGCGCGATCTGCACATCTTCGAACGGATACTGCAACTGCGTGTCTTCGGCGCCTTCGATCACCAGGTTCTTGTTCAGGTAGCTCTCGTAACTGGAAGCGCTGGTGAGGCCGACTTTCTTGCCGCTCAGATCCTTGGCATCGTGAATCCGGTCATCCTTGGCGTTGACCACGATCACCGCCGGCGAGGCGTAATACTCCACCGGGAAATCGAACACTTCAGCGCGCGCCTTGCTCGGCGTCATCGAGCAGATGCAGATGTCGTAGCGTCCGCTCCAGCGGCCGGCCGCAATGACGTCCCAGGACGGCGTTTCGAGGCGCAATTTGACGCCGAGTTTATCGGCCACGGCTTTGGCGACGTCGACGTCAAAGCCATCGAGTTGGTTCTCATCGTTAAGAAACGAGAAGGGTGGATAGCTCTCCATCAGCACGCCGACCAGTTCCTTTTTCTGCTCGACGCGATCCAGTGTCGCGCCGCCGAAGGCTTGGGTGGAGGCAGCCAGAATCGTCAGGCCCAAGGCCAGTAGCGGTTGCAGTTTCACAGTCGTGTCCTGAAAAAAAATAGGTTGTGATTAACCGATTGGTGCGTATTAAATAGTTATAAGAACGACTCTGATAGTGAGTTATTTTCATAAGCATATGAGTGAAACGCATATGGGCACAGCCAACACGGTAATTCTTGATGGCGGCATGGGCCGTGAGTTGCAACGTGCCGGGGCGCCGTTTCGCCAGCCTGAGTGGTCGGCACTGGCGCTGAGCGAAGCGCCGCAAGCGGTCGAGGCGGTGCACGCTGCTTATATCGCCAGTGGTGCAAACGTGATCACCAGCAACAGCTACGCGGTCGTACCCTTTCACATTGGCGAGGAACGCTTCGCCGCTGAAGGCGAGGCGTTGGCGGCATTGGCCGGTGAGCTGGCGCGGCGCGCGGTGCAGGCTTCGGGGAAATCAGTGCGTGTCGCCGGGTCATTGCCGCCGCTATTTGGTTCCTACCGTCCGGATCTGTTCGAAGCCGCCCGGGTCACCGAGTTGCTGACACCTTTGGTCACCGGTCTGGCGCCACACGTTGATCTGTGGCTGGCGGAAACCCAGAGTTCGATCATCGAAGCGCGAGCCATCCATGCCGGTTTGCCGAAGGATGGCAAACCGCTCTGGTTGTCGTTCACCTTGAAGGATGAAGACACTGATGAAGTGCCGCGTTTGCGTTCCGGTGAGCCGGTCGCCGAAGCGGCTGCCGTTGCGGCTGAGTTGGGTGTCGAGACGTTGTTGTTCAATTGCAGTCAGCCGGAAGTGATCGGCGCTGCGATTGATGCCGCGCGTGAAACTTTCAAGCGTTTGGGAGTGAAGATTCACATTGGTGCTTACGCCAATGCGTTTCCGCCGCAGCCAAAAGAGGCCACCGCCAATGACGGGCTCGATCCTTTGCGCGAGGATCTTGATCCACCGGGTTACCTGCACTGGGCGATTGATTGGCAGCAGCGTGGCGCCAGCCATTTGGGCGGTTGCTGCGGGATTGGGCCGGAACACATTGCGGTGCTGGCGCAAAAGCTAGGCTGGAAATAGATCAAAAGATCGTCCGAACGCGGCCCGAGCCTTCGGACGATCTTTTGCTTTGTGCCTTAACTACGGCACTCAACCAATCCTTTCACCTGTCCATCCGGGGTCTGGTTTTCATCGCTCAGCCAGCGCTCGAACCCGGCGCCAATCGCCGGCCATTCCGAATCCAGAATCGAATACCACGCAGTATCACGATTCTGTCCTTTGACCACCATGTGCTGGCGGAATACGCCCTCGAAGCTGAAGCCCAGACGTTCGGCGGCGTATTTGGAACGGGCGTTACCGTTGTTGCATTTCCATTCGAGGCGGCGGTAACCGAGGTCGAACGAGTGCTTGGCGAGTAGATACACCGCTTCGGTGCTTTTCGGCGAGCGCTGCATCGGCGCGCCGAAAGTGACGTGGCCGATTTCGATGCGGCCCTGGGCCGGGACGATCGACATCAGGCTGAGGATGCCTTGCACCTGATGGGTCGCGCGGTCGATGACGGCGAAGAAATACGGGTCGCTGGCGGCCGCATGATTGTTCAGCCAGGCGTCGAAAACGCTGCGTTCTGGGAACGGACCGTAGGGCAAATAATCCCAGAGTTTCGGGTCGGCACCGGGGCCTTCAAGGGCAGCGAACAGTTGTTCGCCGTGGCGCGCCGGATCGAGACGTTCCAGGCGAATGAAGCGGCCTTCGAGCAGCGTGGCGGTGGGGGCGGGGACGCCTTTCCAGTCAGCGAGTGAAGCGGTCATGTGCGCGTCTCCTTAAATGGCTTTGCGAAACTGGATGAAGCCCGGGCGCTCGGCGATGCGCTCGTAGAGCTGGATCGCGGTGGCGTTGGTTTCGTGGGTCAGCCAGTGCACTTTGCAGCAGCCGTCAGCCTTGGCCGTGGCGTAAACGTGTTCGATCAGCAGGCGGCCGACGCCGGTGCCGCGAGTGTCTGGCGCGACCAGCAAATCTTGCAGGTAGCAGGAGTTTTCGATGCTCCAGTTCGAACGATGGTAGATGTAATGCACCATGCCCACCGCTTTGCCATCGGCCCAGGCCAACGCCGCGTGGGTCGGTTCGTTCGGGTCGAGGAAGCGCTGCCAGGTGCTGTCGGTCACGGCGTCCGGCAGTTCGGTGTTGTAGAACCGCAGGTACGCCTGCCACAGCGGCAGCCACGCGGCGCGGTCGGCGGCGCTGACCTGGCGAATGTCGATCTGACTCATGGGGATTTCCTTAGCGCATCAATCGGGCGAGGGTTTGGTCGTTGACCTCGGGGCTGGCCGCCAAGCCTTCGCGCACGCCGGCGATATCCTCGGCGCTGCGGTTCTGGCTGAGTTTGCGTTTGCCTTCGAGGCGGTCGATGGGAATGGCGAAACCGACAATTGCTTTAAGCATGCCGTCGATGTAATCGGCGGGCGCATCATCGACGGACCACGGTTGCGCGCGGCCCGCTTCGTGGCGGTTGGTGAGGGTGCTGACGATGTCGAGCAGGCGCCCGCCATCGCTGAACGTTTCGGCATGGCCGTAGGCGTGCACGGCGATGTAATTCCAGGTCGGCACGACTTTGCCATGCTCGGCCTTGCTCGGATAAAAGCCTGGGCTGACGTAGGCATCGGGCCCGGCAAAAATCAGCATCGCCTCAGCGCCGTCACGCAGGTCTTTCCATTGTGGGTTGGCGCGGGCCAAGTGTCCGTACAGCGTGCCGTACTCGCCTTGTTCGCAATGCAGCAGCACCGGCACATGACTGGCTTGCAGGCCGTTTTCGCCGTGGGTGACCAGAATCGCCAGGCGAGTGGCGAGGATCAGTTCGTGCAGCTGGGACAGTTCTTCGATGGCGAAGGCGCGGGGCGTGTACATGGACAGATTTTCCTTGGCGAATGCCTGCATCGTAGGCAGGCTATTGGTCTGTTGTAAGAGCCATTGACGATCAATTTCATAGGTCCATTGCCATGCCCGACTCGCCGACGTTGTCGATGCCCTTCAATCCGGCGGGGATCGAACTGGATCGTCGCCAAGGCTTGAGCCGCCAGCTCTATCAGGCGTTGCGCCTGCGCGTGCTCGACGGGCGTCTGGCCAGCGGCACGCGTTTGCCGGCCAGTCGCGACCTCGCCGCGGCGCTGGGCATTTCCCGCAACAGCGTGGTGCGCGCCTACGATCAGTTGTACGCCGAAGGGTTTATCGAAGGCAAAGTCGGCGATGGCACTTATGTCGCGCAATTGACCCACGCACTGACATCGCCGAAAAAACTATCCACAAAAGTATCCACAGGGTTTTCAACAAGCTTACCCACAGCCTTATCCACAAATTGGCTGGATTTACCTGTGGTTCCATCCAGTAAAGTTATCCACAGCGGGACTTTTGAGCGTATAAAAAACAACCATTTGGCGACGCCGCCGAGTGGTCCGCCGCGGGCTTTTCGGGTGGGTGTTCCGGCGTTTGATCTGTTTCCTTTTGAGGTTTGGGCCAAGCTGAATGCGGCTTTCTGGCGCAAACCGGATCTTCAGCAACTGTGTTACGGCGACCCGGCGGGCGACGCTCGCTTGCGCGGGATGATCGCGGCGTATTTACGCAGTTCACGGGGTATGCAATGCACGGCTGAACAAATTGTGATCACCAGTGGCGCACAGCAGGGCATTAGCCTTTGTGCACAGTTGCTGGTGGCGCCGGGCGACGGCGTGGCAATCGAGAATCCGGGGTATCGCGCAGCGGGGCATGCCTTCGCCGTGGCCGGTGCGCGTTTGCACGGGGTAGCGGTGGATGGCGAAGGTATCGACTGCGCGGAAATGGCCGGGCTCAGCGATTGTCGGGTCGCCTACGTCACGCCCTCTCATCAGTACCCGACCGGTGTGGTGATGAGCCTGGCCCGGCGTCTGGAATTGCTCGCCTGGGCCGAGCGCAACCAAGGCTGGATCGTCGAGGACGATTACGACGGCGAGTACCGTTACAGCGGCGCACCGCTGGCACCCTTGGCGGCGCTTGACCGGCAGGGCCATGTTCTCTACGTCGGGACCTTCGGCAAGATCGCCTTCCCGGCGTTGCGTCTCGGCTATCTGGTATTGCCGCCGGGGCTGGTCGATGCCTTTGCGCAACGGCGCGCGGTGGACGTGCGCCATTCAGAAGTCAGTACGCAAGCGGTGATGGCGGAGTTCATGGCCGCCGGGCATTTCCAGCGCCACATTCGGCGCATGCGTCGCGCGGCACTGAGTCGGCGCAATACTTTGATGGAGGGCTGGCCGGCGGATCTGCCCGGAGTCGGCAGCCTGCCCGCCGTCTCCGCCGGCCTGCACCTGACGGTGAAAGTCGACAGCGTGGCCCGCGAGCAGCAATTGATTGAACAGGCACAAAGCGTCGACGTGGAAATCAACGCGCTGAGCAGTTACTGGCTGCCGGATTCCACCACGCCGCTGGATCAACGTGCCGGTCTGGTGCTCGGCTTTGCGGCAGTGCCCGAGGCGGCGATCAACACGGCGCTAGGGAAACTGCAAAAGGTCTGGCGCCGATGATCAGCGTGGGGTCTTGGGCTCCAGGGTCAGGAACAGCTGGCGAAGCGCCGGATCCGTGATTTTGCGCAGGACGCCATCAATCGGTTCGAAGGTATTGAGCGTCTGTTTCTGGGCTGCTGTAAGCGTTGCCAGATAGTCATCGGCGACTTTCAAGTGGGCTGCGCTCGGTTCGTCCGCCGGGCTGGTGGCGCGCTCGTAATGAAAGTGAGCCACCCACATCGGCGCGTCTTTATTGTTTTTGTCGAGGATCCGGTACTCCTGAAAGTAATCGCCCAGGCCTTTGGTCTGTATCCGCCCACGTTCATCGCGGCGGATATCGATTTGCGCGTTGTCGCTCAACCACTTGAAGGCGCTTTGGGTCGGCTTGCGCAATTTGTACAACGCAGTGCGCGTGCTCAGCCCCTGTTGTCGGGTTTTTCCGGCAGCGGCACGCAGCTCATTGCCAAGGGTGGCGACTGGCGGTAAATCACCCTTGGCCTCCTTGATCCGGTTCATGGCTTCATCGACGCTATCGGCGGTTTGCGCAAGCTTGAGTGCCTGTTGCTCGAACACATCCTGCATTTCACTGGCCAATCGTCGCGGGCGCATGGCGTCCTTGCGCGAGCGCTCGATGAAGTCGTTGGCATCGAGGTTCAGCTCCAGACCGTCGTTGATGATTTCCAGGTCCTTGAGGCGTGGCGCTGCCGGTGCAGTGGCGGGTATGGCAGGAATGAACGGTGTCAGCGGCAGTTCTCTGGCCCGGGCCGGTTCATCACTTGTAGAGGTGCGTGGCCGACTCTTGCGCACTTTCACCGTGGCGCGGCTGGAGCCTGAGGGATAGCGTTCGCGTGTAGACCCCAATCTGGCGTTATCTGCCTGCACTTCTGCCAGTAGCTCCAGAGTGCGTGTCTCGGTCAATTGAATGAATTCATCGATCAGGCCCTGCAAGTGCGTCATCGGCTCCTCTTCCAGCTGTTCGGAATAGGTCTGCCCTAGCTCGCGCAGGCGCTGACTGGCATCGGCAAAGGTGTCCAGCAGATTGCTCAAACCCTCGATGTGTTGCGGCGTCAGGCTTTGCGGTCCGCTGACGTCGATCATTTCCAGCGCATCCCGTGCAGCGATGGCCGCCCGTATGCCAACCCCGCCGAGACTTCCATGCAACTGGCTCAACAACGGTTCGGCGACATGTTGCAGGCACAGCTCGGTGGACAGGCCTATCTCGTTGGCCTTGAGTTCATGCACGGTGAACGTCGGCAGGCGCCTGCGGATGTCGAGAATCTTTTCCACGCCGATTTTGCCCGTAGCCTGCAAGTCGTTCAGCGTGGTGGTCGCCAGCGTCAATTTGTCGGCCATGTCCCGCGACAGGTCGCAGGCCTGCTGAACATTCGAGACAAAAACCTCTCGCGACAGCTGCGTTTCATGCTCGGTCAGGACGACGTTGATCGCTGCGGCATATTCCGACTGCTTGATGATCAGCCACTGCGCCACATTCAACGCTTGCGTCGTGGTCATGCGCAGCAAATCCTCGCGGTAGTTTTCCTTGCCGCCCAAGGTGCGCCATTCGCGCAACTGCTCCAGCGCCTGCCGGTGCGCCTGGATCGAAACGGCCAGTTCTTCCGCGTAGACCTTCGATTCCTTGGCAAAGTCTTCATTGGACAGGTCTTTCAGGGCGACCTGGCGGGTGCGCAAAAGCGCTTGTGTGGTTTTCTCCTGGTTTTTGAAAGAGTGCAGCGCATCTTCAAGTCGATTGAAGCGCACTTCCTTGGGATCGACCGCGATTTTGCTATAGGCATTGCCACCGCCGCCGCGCAGACGCAGGCGCACGTCGACGAACCATTGGCCTTTCTGGTTATGCGTCAGCATCGGCCCGGTTTTGTTGGCGTCGTCGTTCGCGATGATTTGCACATCGGCTTTATAGGTTTCCACGACCCGGAACCAGCGCTCACCGACCTGCACATAACTCTTCTCGTTGAAGTGATAGACATGCGGGGCCTGCATGCCGGTGGTGGTCACGTCTTTGTCCGCCACATCGAGCGCAGGCACCTTGAAGGTGTCCAGATAAATGCCCAGAGCGCCAGGCGTGCGGCGTGGCAGCACGCCGATGGTATCCAGTGACGTCAGATGGTCGCTGGGCAGCGGCGACTTCACGGTCTCGGGATCGAAAGTAGTGATGATGCTCCGAGGGCTTGCCGCTTTCTTTAGCGGCAGGGACTTCAACGGTCGCTTGGCCGACAGGTTGCGGTTGTGCTGAACCGCGCGATGACTGAGGAGGATGCCGAGGGTAAGAAGGATGTCCGACGCTGCCGTCCATTCGCTGAAGGCATCTTCGCGTTCACGGGCATCGAGCGCCTGCTGGAGTTGATCAATGGTCTGCCAGACCCACACTGCGGCACCCACCGAACCGCTGAGAAAGTTCGATGCGACGGCCAGTAACGCCGCTGCGCTGTCTTTGAGCAAGGTCCAGCGGCGCTCGGCATTGGACTGAGATTCACGATCGGCGAGTTCGGCCATGGCTTGCGCGTTGTGGCTGAACAGAGTGGCCAGAAGGTCATCGCTGATTTCGTTTTGTTCGATCACCACTTCACCGAGGTTTTCTGCGCGCAGGGTCGGATTCACCAATTGCTCGGCGACCAGCCACGGCGACGGAATCCCCACCGGAAACACGTACTGGGCGTACTCGAAACTCAGGGTTTTGTCCGGCAGCCAGGCGAGTACGGAATCGCGCAGTTCGCCGGGTTGATGCATCGCGTACAGCAAGTTCTGCGGCGAAGGGAACTGCATCAGCGCTTGATCCATCAGTGGTCGGTACAGCACGCAGATACCGTCAGGCGCCAGACGGGAGTGGATGATGAACATGTTGCTGACGGTGTCGCTGCTGGTGGTGATCCGGTGCTGCGGCGTCAGGGTCAGTGGGCAGATCACCATGGATTTTCGCTTGGCGCTGTCCTGACTGAGCAAGTCGCAGATAAAGCCGTAGCCGCGCTCGTCGACACCCCCCGAGTGGCGGACCTTGCACTCCAGCGCGAGCAGCGGCAGCAGCCAGCGCAACTGTTCGCCATAGAAGGTTTTCTGCCGTTCAGCCTGCACGGGATCATCAATCAGTGCTTTCTTGATCAGTGCGGGATAGGCCTGGCCAATGTCGACCTCGGCGGCGATTCGGTTGAGAAATGCCGGGGTCAGCCAGGCCGGCACCTTTTTATCCGTGGCGAATGAAAACGTCGCCTGAAAGGGCGGCTCATTCTCCAAGGCGAATTCAGCCAGGTTGATGATGCGACGGTCGAGCGGGTTGGGCAGGGTGAAATTGCCGGCAGTGAAGCTGTTGGTGATTCGGATGCGCAGTTGGTCCAGAGGCAAATCCGCCGCACCCACGGCGCTGCTGTCGGCGATGATGGCGGCGCTCATCTGACGCTGGGCGTAGGCGTTGATGGAAGGGATGGCGTTGCGGATCTTGTGACGTTCGGGATCGCGATAGAGCTTGCCCAGTCCAGTGATGTAACGGCTGTAATCCTGCAGCTCGGTGCCCGAGGCCTGGCGCAGCCACGGCGGAACGGCGGCTTCCAGTTGTCGGGTGGCGTCGGTTGTATCGGGTTCGGCCGGTGGCGGCTCATCGCTCCATGGCGGCGCCTGCACGGATTGCAGTGCGCCGATCGCGTCCAGTTGCGAGGTCACCAGTGCGCAGGCCATGTGGTCAAAAATGTTGCCGTCCGGCTGGTAGAGCCGCCAGGTCATGTCGCGCCCCGCCAGCAGTTCTTCCAGGCTGGCCGGCAGCGAATCGCCGAGTTGCTGCAGCGAGCTGAACGACTCGAAGCCCCGCTCGATGGTGTACATCACCAGCAGATCGCGTTTCTCAACTTCGGCCTGAAGCACCAGCGCGCCACCGAGCACGAGATGCGTGGCGACCTCGTTTTCAACGGTATCGATATCGATCAGGCTGGCGTGGACATCTGTCAGGTGACTGGTCGAGTTCTTGCGGTCGGCTTTATCCGGGTAGGTGAAGACTTCCCGGGCCATCGCGCATTCGTCTTCATCCAGACCTTTCACGGCGCGGATATTCAAGACTTTCTGCAAGGCGCTGGACAGCTCTTGCCAGCGCGGCAGTTTTTCGCCCTGTTCATTCCAGAACCGCAGCTGATATTTCTGCAGTTCGATGAACAAGCGCGCCGTGCCGTCATTGAGTATTTCCGCGATCCGCTCGATATCAACGGCCAGGTGCACCGGTTCGATGGCGTCCGGTTCCAGGGTCAGAAAGTGTTCGCCCGGAAAATAATCGGCGGAGCCACCTTCCAGGCTCTGGCGCAGCAAAACGATCGTCAGCGATTCGTAGGCGATCGGCCCCTCCGCGACCTCGTCATCGATGACCTGCCACTGCGGCGTGCCGACGAAGGTTTTGTCGGGGTCGATGTGCAGCTGCGGATAGTGTTGTTCAAGCCCTTGCCGCAGCAATTGCGCAGCCACGGCGTTGAGGGTCGGGCCATGGCTGGTCTGGCTGACCAAGTCGCTTTTTTCCACTAGCGCAGTCGAGCCCTGAAGGGCATTCGACGTTGATTTGATGCTCATGACAATTACCTCGGTGTGCAGGAGAAGGAATCACCCCACCGACGTTATCGAGACGCGCACCGCGCTTGGCGGTAACTATTTATGCCATGAAAAAAGGCCCGTACGTGTACGAGCCTTGGCCTGGCAGATGCGATTTCAGGTGCCGGACTTGATCTTGGTCCAGGCGCGAGTGCGCGCCCGTTCGGCATCGCGAGGCAGCGGTTGCAGGGTGTACAGCGTGCCCATCGCCGCATCGGTTGGATACAGGTTGGGGTTATTGCGGATTGCCGGATCGACCCATTCGTTGGCGTCCTTGTTCGGGTTCGGATAGCCGACAAAGTCGCTGACCGGGGCAATCACTGCCGGTTGCAGCAGGTAATTGATGAAGGTGTAGGCGTCCTCGGTGTTCTTCGCGCCCTTGGGAATGGCGAGCATGTCGAACCAGATCGGCGCGCCTTCTTTCGGCAGACGCATGTCGACCACCACACCGTTCTTGGCTTCCTTGGCGCGATTGGCGGCTTGCGAGAAGCTGCCGGAATAACCGACCGCCACGCAGATGTCACCGTTGGCGATGTCGGCCATGTACTTGGACGAATGGAAGTAAGTCACGTACGGGCGGATCTTCATCAACAGCGCTTCAGCCTTGGCGTAATCCGCCGGGTTTTTGCTGTTCGGATCGAGACCGAGGTGCTGTAGGGCCAGCGGCAGAATCTCCGACGGCGAATCGAGCAGGGCGACACCGCACTGCTTGAGCTTGCTGATGTTTTCTTCCTTGAAGATCAGATCCCAACTGTCCACCGGTGCGTTGTCGCCCAGCGCCGCTTTGACCTTGGCCGGGTTGAAACCGATGAGGATGGTGCCGTACATGTACGGCACGGCGAACTTGTTGCCCGGATCGTTGGCTTCGATCAGCTTCATCAGTTTCGGATCGAGGTGATTCCAGTTCGGCAACTTGCTGCGATCCAGCGGCTGGAACACCCCGGCCTCGATCTGCTTGGCGAGGAACACGTTGGACGGCACCACCACGTCGTAGCCGGAGTTGCCGGTGAGCAACTTGGCCTCCAGTGCTTCGTTGGTGTCGAAGATGTCGTAGATCAGTTTGGTCTGGGTGTTCTGCGCCTTGAAGTCTTCGAGTGCCTTGGGCGTGATGTAGTCGAACCAGTTGTAGACGCGCAACGTGCGTTCTTCAGCGTGGACGGCACCGCTCAGCAGCGCGGCGCACAGGGCTGGCGCGATGACGTGCGTGAGGCTTTTCATTGCTCAAAACCTTCCAGCACGTTGACCGCGTTGATGCCGATTTCTTCCACAGCGTAGCCACCTTCCATGACGAACAGGGTCGGCTTGCCGAGGGCGGCGATACGCTTGCCCATCGCCAGGTAATCCGGGCTGTCGAGTTTGAATTGCGAGATCGGATCGTCCTTGAACGTATCAACGCCGAGGGATACGACAATGATGTCGGCACCGTAGCGGTCGATCTCGTTGCAGGCCTGATCCAGCGCCGCGCTCCACACGTCCCAACCGGAACCGGCTGGCAGCGGATAATTGAAGTTGAAGCCTTCACCGGCGCCGTCGCCACGCTCGTCGTCATAGCCGAGGAAGAACGGGAATTCCGCTTCCGGGTGGCCGTGGATCGAGGTGAACAGAACGTCGCTGCGCTCGTAGAAAATCGATTGCGTGCCGTTACCGTGGTGATAGTCGACGTCAAGGATCGCGACCTTTTTATGGCCTTGATCGAGGAACGCTTGCGCGGCAATGGCGGCGTTGTTGAGGTAGCAATAACCGCCCATCAAATCGCTGGCGGCGTGGTGTCCCGGTGGACGGCAGAGGGCGAAAGCCGCACGTGCGCCGCGCTGGATTTCTGCCTGAGCGGTGAGGGCTACCTGTGCCGCGCTGTACGCCGCTTGCCAGGTGCCGGCGGTAATCGGTGCGCCGCCGTCGAAGCTGTAATAGCCGAGCTGGCCGTGCAGACTGGTCGGTTTGATCGCACGCAGGGTGCGCGCCGGCCAGGTGTAGGGCAGCAGATCGCCGTCGGTGTTGTGTTCGGTCCAGCGATCCCATGCACCTTTGAAAAAGTCGAGATAGTCGCGGCTGTGGATCCGGGCGATCGGCTCCAGGCCGAAATCCTTCGGCGCTTCGACCGCGCCGAGGTTCTGGTTTTTCACCCGTTGCAAAACATGGTCGGCGCGCGACGGCATCTCGAAGCACGGTTTGAGCTGGCCATCGATGAGTTCGCAGCGGCCATGGTGCAAGTGGTGATCGTCTGAGTAGATCGTCAGCATTTGTTGTTCTCCGCAGGGCTGATTCGGTTGCGTCCAGTGTTGCGGCGCGGAGCGAATCGGAGAACGGCAGGAAAGGCCAAAAGGGGATCGATATGGCCAAAAATCCTGACCGCAATTCGCCCCTTCTTCAGGCTCTGAATTGGCTCGGCGCCACGCCACTCCAGCGCACAAAGGCATGGCGGAAACTGGCGGTCTCACTGAAGCCAAGGGTTTCGGCGATCCGGTAGATCGGCAGTTGATCCTCGCAGAGCATCTGCTTGGCCCGCTCGAAGCGCAGTTCATCGAGCAGTTCCTGATAGCTGCTGCCCATGTCCTTGAGATGCCGGCGCAGCGTGCGTGGCGAGCACTTCATCTGTTGCGCCAGACCTTCCAGCCCGGGCGCAGCGTTGAGTTGGGCGCTGAGCAATTGGCGGATGCGCCCGAGCCATGCCTGACGCCCGGTGAACTCAAGATTCTGCTTGCGGCACCGTTCGGCCATGGCTTGATGGGTAATGCCATCGGCCAGCGGCAGCGGTTGATCGAGCCAGTGGCGATCGAAGGCGAAGGCGTTGTCCTTGGCGGCGAAATGCAGCGGGCTGTCGAAGTGCTCGGCATAACTGTTGCGATAGTCCGGCGCGCCGTGTTCGAACCGTGTAGCGAGCAAGGGCAGCGGATGCCCGAGCAGGTCATCGCAAATGACTTTCAGCGACACCAGGCAGAACTCGGCGTTGAACACCGCCATCGCCGGGCTCTCACGATAATCGGCGGCGACGAACCAGACACGCTCGCCATCGTCTTCCAGGCTCAGTTCGAAAAGTGTTCCCAACAGCGCCGGATAACGGATCGCCAGGCGCAAAGCGTCACCGAAGGTGGCACACGTCAGCAGGGCGTAACCGAGGATGCCGTAGCAGGAAACATGCATGCGCCGGCCCAGCTCCAGACCAATGTCATGCTTGAGCGCGACCGCGTTGGCGCAGACCTGCATCTCCTGATTGGTGGTGATGCGCGTGTCGGCGCGGTTCAAATCCGCCGCACTGATACCGCTGCCGGCCAGCAACGCCTCGCTCGACAGGCCTTCGGCCTTGAAGGTGTTGAGGATCAGCGAGACCGCGTTCAGGGTGGTGAGGTGGGAGTGGAGCATGGGATCTTCCAGCCTTGAGATGGCGGGAATGCAGCAAGTTGCATGCCGTATGAAGATCAAAATGTAGGAGTGAGCCTGCTCGCGATAGCGGACGGTCAGTAAACTCTATGGCGCCTGACAGAACGCTATCGCGAGCAGGCTCACTCCTACAGGGTATTGCGTTGTGTCAGATCAGTTCGCCGCAAAGGTCGAGCTCGATCAGTCGGCGCACTTCTTGAACTTCAAGCCCTGCACCGAGCAACCCGTGCAACTTGCCAAACGCGGCCTCGCGAGTCATGCCACCCCCGGACAACACGCCAACACCGCGCAAACGACTGCCCGCTTCATACACATCCAGCTCAACGCCCCCTTCATGGCACTGCGTGACCGCGACCACCACGACGCCGTTATCCCGCGCGCGGCCGAGGCTGGCGAGGAACTCAGGGTTATCGCTCGGCCCGGTACCGCTGCCGTAGCATTCCAGCACCAGCCCCTGAATACCGCTGTCGAGCAGACCGTCGAGGACTTCGGCGCTGATACCCGGGAACAGCGGCAGCACGGCAACCTTGGCCAGTTGCTTCGGCTGGTTGTAATTCAACGACGCTGGAATCGAAGGGGCTTTCACGCCGCCGCCCTGACGCTCCAGGCGCTTGAACGGATGACGGCCAAAGCTGCGCACTTTCGCGCAACGGGTCGGGGCCAGCAGTTCGCCGTGGAAGTACAGGTGCACGCCCGGCGCCAGACCCTGACCGAGTGCAACCAGCGCACCGCCGAGGTTTTCCCAGGCATCGCTGTCCGTGACGCCCGCCGGCAGCATCGAGCCGGTGAAGCACACGCGGGCATGCAGGCCGAGTAGCTGGAAGCTCATGGCTGCCGCGCTGTAAGCCAGCGTGTCGGTACCGTGCAGGATCAGCACACTGTCGCAGCCTTGCACATCCACTGCATCAACCACCGCTTCACGCAGTTGCTGCCAATAGGTCGGGGTCATGTTGGCGCTGTCGATCAGCGGCGACATTTCACGGAAGCGCCACTGTGGTACGACGAGTTCAGGCTGGCTGTGCAGATAGTCGCGCATCCGCGCTTCGAAGCCGGACGCCGGGGCCAGGCCATTGGCGCTGGCCTGCATGCCGATGGTGCCACCGGTGTAGAGCACCATGACGTGTTGGGCGGCGGGATAAGTCGAAGGGTTCATAGGATTCTCCGAAACGATGAATACCTTGTGGGAGCGAGCCTGCTCGCGAAAGCGGTCTGCCAGTCAGCATATATATCAACTGACAGATCGCCTTCGCGAGCAGGCTCGCTCCCACAGTTTTCCGAACTGTAACTGACGGGCGCAGGGGATGCGCCCGTCATTCACCTGTCAGCGTTGCGCTGCAGGTACGCCTTGCGGCTCGGCTTCAGTCTTGCCGGCAGCGGCAGACGGGTTGGCCGGCCAGGCTTTCAGGTCCAGATCCAGATCATTGAATTTGCTGGAATCGAATACCGGCTGTTTGATGCCGGCGCGGCGCTGCCCGTCGTAGTCGCGCATCACGCGCATGCCGACCTTGAACAGCATGGCCAAAGCCACCAGGTTGACGAAGGCCAGGCAGGTCATGGTGATGTCGGCGAAGGCGAACACGGTCGACAGATCCTGCATCGAACCCCAGACCACCAGCGCCAGCACCAGGCCACGGAAAATCATCAGCGCAGCGCGGTTGCGGGTGAGGAACTGCAAGCTGTTCTCGCCCAGGTAGTAGTTGTAGAGGATGCAGGTGAAGACGAACAGCGACAGCGCAACGCTGACGAACATGCGGCCCCAGTCACCGACTACAGCGGCCAGCGAGTTCTGGGTCAGGACGATGCCGTCACCTTCGAAGCCCGGGGTGTAGAAGCCCGACAGCAGGATCAGCAGCGCGGTGCAGGTGCAGATTACGAAGGTGTCGAGGAACACGCTGAAGGCCTGAACCACGCCCTGCGCACCCGGGTGCTTCACGGCAGCCACGGCGGCGACGTTAGGCGCACTGCCCAGACCCGCTTCGTTGGCGAACACGCCACGCTTCACGCCCATGACGATGGCGCTGCCGAGCAGGCCACCAAAGGCCGGGTCGAGGCCGAAGGCGCTTTTGAAGATGGTTTCCAGCATGGCTGGCACGTGTTCGATCTGGGTGCCGATCACGTACAGGGTCACGCCGATATAAGCCAGGGTCTTGACTGGCACCAGCAGGTCGGACACCGAGGCGATGCGCTTGATACCACCGAGGAAGGTGATGGCCAGCAGCACCGCGAGGACGATACCGGTGTGTTGTGGATTGAACTCAAAGGCGTTCTGCAGTGAGTGGGTCACGGTGTAGGACTGCAGACCAATGAAGGCGAAGCCGTAGGTGACCAGCAGCAGGACGGAAAACACCACCGCCATGCCTTTGAGCTTAAGACCGTGCTGGATGTAGTACGCCGGGCCGCCGCGGTACAAGCCGTCACCGTCGGCGCGCTTGTAGACTTGGGCCAGGGTGCACTCGAAGAAGCTGCTGGACATGCCGACCAGTGCGGTCACCCACATCCAGAACACTGCACCTGGGCCACCCAGCGTCACGGCGATCCCGACACCCGCAATGTTGCCTGCACCGACGCGGCCGGCGAGGCTGAGCATCAGGGCCTGGAACGAGCTGAGTTGCCCGGCATTGCCTTTGAGGCTGTCGCGGAACACCGCGAACATGTGGAAGAAATGACGCAATTGAACGAAACGCGAGCGAATCGTGAAGTAGCTACCGAGCCCGACAATGAGCACGATCAGTACTTTCCCTGAGAGGAAGTCGTTGATGACTTCGAGCATGGATTTTTCCTCGCTGTTTTTTGTGTAAGCAAATGCTGGATGGAAGAAACATCGTGTTACACCGGTGTGCGCGCGGCACGACGGGTGAGGCGAAGGTTTCGTCCCGGTCCATTTCGCGGGTTTGTTATTAGTTCGGGTTTCGCATGGGTTATGGCCTCGTTACCGACGACCGCTCACGCGAAGAGGGGCGGCACTATACCGATCAGTGGCGCGCCCGTCTGCACAGGAGTGGTGCAAGCGACGAAACGAGGCTTTGAAACACCCGACGTTACCGGCGTCGGGCCTTTGTAGGAGTGGGGAGTGTTTCTGAGTGG
>NZ_JBOBDR010000011.1:0-222325 GCF_050586545.1 Pseudomonas sp. WC2
GACAGCAACAACGTCAACAGCCATTTCTGTGCAACCCGGCCCGTGCTCCGCATGACCCTTCCTCTGTGCGCCGATTTCGATCAGGGTGCTGTAACACCCAGTACCTGCAAGAACGTTTGGGTGTCCTGAGCGCTGGCATTGTCATTGACGTCGGGACCGTTCAAGTCGTACGTCCAGGCTGTGCCGGCTCCCAGCGACTCGGCTGTCCATACGGCGTAGTTCAGCCAATCCAGATAGTCGGCCACGGGCCCGGCGTCCTGGAAGTACAGTGACCAAAAGCGTTTGATCTGCGTCAGCGAGATCGCCTTCAGACCGGCTGCCTCACAGGTGGTTTGCATGCCTTGCCAATCCGCTCTGTGGCTGAGGAAATGCACTTCGGTAATGCCCTTGATCGTCAACGGATAGCCAATACTTTTGCCCTGGCTGTCAGTGGCGCTGATGGTGCACTGGCCATTGCGCAGCGCATTGACTTCGCCCGACTGGGCATCGACGCGGGCAATGCCCGGATCGCTGCTCGCGTATCGATAGGGACCGATGCCCCATTGCGCCAGTCGAGTCATTCGCGCCCCTTGCGGCAGATACACCGGTGGCTTTTCAACGGCGACAACGTAGTTCTGCGCGCTGAGATCAAGGGTTGCCGCCACTTCAAAACCCGATTGCATCAGCAGACTCATCGTTTCCGAGGGCACTCGTGCACCACCCACGAAATCCACTTCATAACGAATGGACACGATGTCGTCTGCACCGGCGACGAGTGCGTTGGCGGGGACTTCAAAGAGAACGTCTTTGCCGACTGCGGGGGAGCCGATCGGCAGCTCGTCGCGGTAATTTTCCCCCACAAACAGATACACCCGATCCTTGGCGGCCATATCGTCATAGGCCTTGATTCTGACGGTCACACCGCGCGGCGGGACTTGCTCGGGATCGAGCATGTCACCAGGCGCTTCATCCACTGAAGGTTTAATCAGAGTGTTCATGGCAGCACCTCACTTGGCGCTCTGGCGAGCGCCAAGTCTCAGGAAAAGAACAGGCGTCAGCGCTTGGCGCGCCGCATTGAGTCGAAAGAGCGAGCCGCTTTGAGGGAAAGGCCTCTGGAGGCTGGACTGGCTTTGTAGGAAACCTGCCCTAATAACAGCCGTTGCACCGCGCTGCTGTCGCCGCCCCCGCCAGGGTGTCCCCAAGTCACTACGCGACCGTCAGCAGTCAACGCGGTAAAGCCATGGGTGTTATCGTAGAGGGCTTGCACCTGTGTCAGTTGATCGGCCACTTCCTTGCTGATCGCGCCACCAACGTCTGCATTGCCCCAAGCGACCACCGTGCCATCCTTGCGCAAGGCAGCGAATGCCATTGATGACCCGCACACTTGGACAATGTCGTTCATCCTTGCGATGTCCTCCGGTACGGTGCCGCCTTCTGCCGGACGCCCCCAGGCCACAACACTGCCATTGGAGAGGCGTGCAGCGAACGCCCGCCATGTGGAGCTCACTTCCACAATGTTGGTCATACCGCCGATGGTTCCGCCGATCGTCCCACCATATTCTGGCGTACCCCACGCCACGACCTGACCCGTGGCCCTTCGCGCAGTAAAGGCCTGCGCATTGGCGCAGCTGAGTTCAATGATGTCGTCCAGAAGGGCGATTTCTTCGGGCACCGCACCGCCGTAGGTGGCGTGGCCCCAACCGACAATCCTGTTTGTGCGCAGGTGCGCGGCGAAAGCACCGTAGCTGCCGATCAGATTATCGATACCGGTCAGGCCTCCGATGTTGCCGGGGACGGTGCCACCATTTGCCGCATTGCCCCACGCCACAACGTTTCCCGCCGCCTGGATCGCAGCGAAGGCCTGACCGGCTGCGACTATTCGGACAACGTCTGTCAGCCTGGCGATGTTTTCAGGGACGAGGCCACCGTCGGTCAGATTGCCCCACGCAAACACTTGGCCCGTGTTCTTCAACCCGGCGAGTGCGGTGGAGTTGCCGATGACCTCAACGAAGCCGAACTGCGGAACTCCGTCAATATTGCCCCCCTCCGCTGCGTTGCCCCAGGCCGCGATCGCCCCGCTTTTGGCAACGCGAACCACATAGGCGCTGCGTGAACAACTCACTTCAACGATTTCATCCAGAACGATGATGCTGGAAGGGATACTGGCGCCAAATGCCGCGTCTCCCCAACCAACCACATCGCCTTCATCGCGATGGGCGACAAACGCCGCCTGTCCGGTGGCCGTGGTATCGATGCCGTTGCCGATAATGTTCGCCGGATTGAGCGTGACCTGGTCATCAGCGGTGCGCACCTGCAAAGGTTCTTGTGGTGAGGTATCGCGCCAGGTGGCGGCGGTTTTCCACTCACTGTCCGATGGGTACTTCCATTGTGCTTGCACCGCCGCTCCCGTGACGGCGTTGAATGCGCTGAGAACCCGGCTGGCGCTGGATGCCCGATAGGTGCTGCGGTTGTAGCGCGCGCCCATGATTTTAAGGGAGCCGCTGCCGATCACCTTGCGCACATCGTAAATTGTCGGATCCGACGGACCGTCGGTGCCACCGGCGTTGCGCTTGACGGTGTAGCTCAGCGCAAGGTTGCCCTCGAGGTTGGCATTGACGAAGGCATGAGGCACTTTGATGACGCTCAACTCTTTGTCGGCTTCGGTCGACAGCACTGTGTGCGGGTACGTGGTGGTGGTTATCCCTTCCACCGTCACGATGATCTCGTCATCAGTCTTGAGTCGAGCGGCGGCTTGTATCACCACGGTCGCCCCCGCGGGGTAGACGTCGTCCGGATTCAACAAATCGTTCTGCTGTCCGGAAGCCTCTTTGAACCTGGCTACCGGCAGCTTGAACTCCTGCTCCTGGACTGTGAGTTGGTAGGGCTTGCCCGGGACTTCCTTGTCATCTGCCAACTGCACGACCCGGTAATTGACGGTCACGGTTTTGCCGAGACTGGCCAGTACCACCTCACGGGAAATCGGGAACACAACCGGTTTGCCCTTGTTGTTACCTGTGATGGGTTTGTCAGCCTTTTCCTCGACGGTTCCGTCCGCCGACTTCCAGGTCATGTAAAAGTGATCGCCAGCGTTGTCGGGGCTGTTTGCCGGAATTTCAACGGTCGCGCCGTTCGGTGCATTGGCCGGATCGAGAATGTCGTCGACGGCTTCCACAACCTTGGCCGGATCAAGCAATTGTTCCTGACCTTGGCCGACAGTGAAGGCCAATGGATTTGAATAACTGTATTTGTTGTCTGCGGTGCGAAAGAGTCTGTAGTTCACCGTGATCTTGCTGCCGCGGTTGGCCTCGATGTGATCTTTGACGAATGTTTCGTTGAGCCTGATTTTCAGGTCCTGGCCTTGGTTGAGTGAAGTGATGTTGACTGAGTCTTCATGGTCGCCGGCCCCTTCAGCCGTCCACTTATAGGTCACGACATCGCGGGTTTTCCATGGATTGGCGAGCGGTCGAGGAATGGTTAATTGGCCTACACCGTTTGGCAGATCGTTTGGCTCCAGCGAACCGTTGTTTTCCCCTTGAACAATCGGTTTGTCCAATTCGAACTGCGGCTCGCCGACGTTCAATGGTGCAGCGGACAGCGAAGGACGTGATTGCGGCTCACCCTGCTCATCCTCAAACCAGAACAGGTACGACAGCGTAAGTGTCCCGCCCTCCAGTGTTTTGACGTGTCTGCCGTCTACCGTAATGAAGAAACCATTGGGATCCTCGGCCTCTTCCTCGTCGGGGAGATACCACTCCAGCGGGGGGTTATATACGCTGTTGTCTGGACGTACTCCAAACCATACGACCTCTATGGCGCTGCCATGCTTGATGGCCAGGTTGAAGGGAATCAGAATCCGGGTGTGCGGAAGATCCGGATCCAGTGCGCCCTGGTTATCGTCCTCTGCAATTGGCGCCGCAAGTTGGGTGGACTGTCCGCTAACCTGCACGAACTGGCCTTTGGAGAGCAGGGGGGAGGGTTCTCCCGTGCGAGTAACCTGATAGGAAAAGATGACCTGAGTGTCGACCAATCTGCGCAGATCCGAGTTCTCTATCTCGAACTCATAGACATGTGGCAAGTTGTCGATTTCCTGAGGGGGAGGCGTCAGCTCCACCGTTTCGCCGCTGCTGGTCGTGCCGCGTACTTTCAGTTCGATGACATCGCCAATTTTAAACAGGAGCGATGTGGTAACAACCTGTCCCCAGACATTCGGATTTCCAGTGGCGTCCAAGTCTATGACATTGTTGGTCGCCCCTTTGACGATGGGCGCTATCAGCAACGAGGTTCCCATTGACACACTGAGGCGGGTCTCATTGCACCAGTCCTCAGAGTAGTTGTGCACGATGTCACGCACGCGGAAGGTGACGGGCAGACTGTCGGAGTCGCCCGCCGTTTCTATGGTTGCCTTGGTAACCAGAATCTCGATCGGGTTGTCTTGTGGAGCACTGATCTGCTCCAACGTCACAGGATCGGACCAAACGAATACGCCGCCCCAACTTATTTGCATGCAGTCGCCCACGGCGATATCCGGATAAGGCTTGCCCGTCCCGGAAGCGGCGCGGACGATGATCGGAACGCCGGCTTCGGCCGTCTCTTTGTCCACCCCACCCGTGACAATTTCAGGCGGCAAGAACATGTGCAGATTTGAGTGCCCCGGCCCCTCCTGCGTGTCCTGACCGGCCGGAATATCCAGCTTGACGTAGATCTTGACCGGCGGGGAGTCCTCGGGTGTCTGAACGGGGTTGCTGATCCGATAAATGAGGACGTGAGACCCCTGTGAAAGATTTCTGGGCGCAACGAACAGGGTCACACGCTCACCGACGTCTGCCTGATCACTGATGAAGTGCGAATCGACCTCATCAGCGCCGCGAAAGAGCGTCACCTTGTCACCCACCTTCATGTTGTTCCATGGATTGATGTACACCTGCAACCCGTGGTCCGGATAGACGCCGCGTGCAGCAGCGAGATTGATACCCCACTCATCGGAAGGCAGAATCGGGTGAGTCCGGCCGGTGATTTCCGGTTCCAGCAATGCCAGGGTTGAAATGGCTTTCGGTGGTTGGTTGAGCATGCTGAACACTCCTGCCGGATAAGAAACGACCGAAGGGAGTTAACGCGATAAAAAGGGAGGGTGTCACCTGTCAGATCTGACAGGTGAGGTTGGTTTTCCGATCAGCGGTCGAGTGACGCGGCGGACCCGGCGCACGCTCGGGCGCCGCGTTGTTCACCGTTTTTGCAAAGTCTTCTGCCGCAGGATATAAACCGTCACCAGCACCGCACTGGTGAGCATGAAACCCCGCGCCCACGGCAGCGGCACCAGATAGCAGGAGAACAGAATGCTCGCCCACATCAGCCCGATCGCATAGACCTTGCCTTTGAGGGGGATGCCGTTGCCATCGAGGTAATCGCGGATCCATGGCCCGAGGCGGGGATGCTCGACCAGCCATTTATAGAAACGCGGAGAGCTGCGCGCGAAGCACGCTGCTGCGAGCAGAAGGAAGGGGGTCGTGGGCAGGACGGGCAGGAAAATCCCGATCACCCCTAACGCCACGCTGAGCCAGCCGATGGCCAGCAGCAAGTAGCGCAACATCAGGGGGCGGTTGCCTATGGGATTGTCCATAGGCCGGATCTTAGTGGTGACGTGGCTTGAGGATCGCCGGTTTTTCGTCAGGCGCCTGGCACAGCAGGTACAGCGCGGTGAGGGCTTCCGGAATCTGCACGATCATGTCGTCCATCAGGTTGGCGTCTTTAGCGATGTCTTCGAACTCAGGCTGTTCGTCGAACAGGCCCGAACCGACCATGATCGGCAGGAGCATTTCGCTGACTTCTTCTTCAGCGGTTTCGAACCAAGCGGCTTCGCGCAGGAACACGCCTTCCATGAAACCGATGCACCAGCCGCGCAGTTCCGAATCGTCCGGCTCTTCGCCCAGGTCCAGTTCGCATGGCAGTTCGAACTCTTCATCCGAGGCCAGTTGACGGGCGATGTGCGCCTTGAGGCCGATCAGTGTGGCTTCGATTTCGGCGCGCTGTGCTTCGTCGCTGTAATGCGGCTCTTCGGCGAACAGGGCATCGATCCACTCACGCTCTGGCACGTCTTCGGCACAGATCGACAGGGCGGTCAGGTAACCGTGGGCGGCCACGTAATCCAACGCCTCGTCGTGCAGCTCGTCGGCGTCGAGGAAGACTTGCAGGCGGGTTAGTTGCTCAGCGAAGGACATTACGGGGCTACCTTGGGGGAATAAACAATGCGGGAATTCTAGGCCTTCTTGCGCGCTCAAGCCAGCCGCAAGGCAGATTTGCCGCAATTGCCGGACGGCATACAAAACCTTGTGGGAGCGAGCCTGCTCGCGAAAGCGGTGGGTCAGGCGCGTTTGTATTGGCTGCCCCACCTTTATTCGCGAGCAGCCTCGCTCCCACATGGGTTCGTGTGCGGCAGGTTGATCAGTGTCTTATCAGCGGCACCCTGCACAGGGAAGGCCTCGGGTATACTGCCGCGTTTTGCGATCCCTGCCCGCATTGCGCCTGTCATGCAATGCGCTCTTACGTTTTGTTTAAGCAGCCGTGGCTGTTCTGAACCAGCCTGAGCAGGGATGTATCGGTAGATTTTTGGAGTTTTTATGCTCGAACAGGCTCAACGCGTCCTCAAGGACATCTTCGGCTACGACAGTTTTCGTGGCCGTCAGGGTGCAATCATTGAGCGCGTGGCCAGCGGCGGTGATGCGCTGGTCCTGATGCCTACCGGCGGCGGCAAATCCCTGTGTTTCCAGGTGCCGGCGCTGCTGCGCGATGGCTTGGCCGTGGTGGTGTCGCCGTTGATCGCCTTGATGGACGATCAGGTCGCCACCCTCGAAGAACTGGGCGTGGCCGCTGCCGCGCTGAACTCCACGTTGAGCGCCGAGCAGCAGCGTGACCTGGCGGCGCGGATCAAGCGCGGCGAAGTGAAGATGCTGTACCTGGCACCGGAACGTCTGGTGCAGCCGCGTATGTTGTCGTTCCTGCAAGGCCTGAACATTGCCTTGTTCGCCATCGACGAAGCGCACTGCGTGTCGCAATGGGGCCACGATTTCCGCCCGGAATACCTGCAACTGGGCCAACTGGCCGAGATGTTCCCGGACGTCCCGCGTATTGCCCTGACCGCCACCGCCGACAAGCGCACCCGCGAAGAAATCGTCACCCGACTGCACCTGCAGAACGCCGAGCGTTTTCTGTCGAGTTTCGACCGCCCGAACATTTTCTACCGCATCGTCCCCAAGGAGCAGCCGCGCAAACAGTTGCTGGCATTCCTTGCTGAGCGACGCAGCGATGCCGGCATCGTCTATTGCCTGTCGCGCAAAAAGGTCGAGGAAGTCGCGGCGTTTCTCAGCGAACAAGGCTTCCCGGCGCTGCCTTATCACGCCGGTCTGCCCAATGATTTGCGTGCCTTCAACCAGAAACGCTTCCTCAATGAGGAAGGCCTGATCATGGTAGCGACCGTGGCGTTCGGCATGGGCATCGACAAGCCCAACGTGCGTTTCGTTGCGCACCTCGATTTGCCGAAATCCCTTGAAGCGTATTACCAGGAAACCGGTCGCGGCGGTCGTGACGGCCTGCCGGCGGATGCGTGGATGGCTTACGGTCTGCAAGACGTGGTGATGCTCAAGCAGATGCTGCAGAACTCCGAAGGCGACGAGCGCCACAAGCGTCTGGAGCAGCACAAGCTCGACGCGATGCTGTCGCTGTGCGAAGAAACCCGCTGCCGCCGACAGACGCTGCTGGCGTACTTCGATGAAGAGATGGCCGAACCCTGTGGCCATTGCGACAACTGCGTTGATGGCGTGCAGACCTGGGATGCTACCGAGCCTGCGCGTCAGGCATTGTCGGCGATTTTCCGCACCGGTCAGCGTTATGGCGTGGGTCATCTGGTCGACGTGTTGCTGGGCAAGGACAACGAAAAAATCCGCAGCTTCGGCCATCAGCACCTCTCGGTGTGGGGTGTTGGCAAGGCGCTGAGCGAAAGCGAATGGCGTTCGCTGTTCCGCCAGTTGGTGGCGCGCGGGTTGGCGGATGTCGATCACGAAGGTTACGGCGGGCTGCGTCTCAACGACAGCTGCCGGCCTTTGCTCAAGGGCGAAGTGACCCTGGAACTGCGCCGCGATCTGAAACCGCAAGTCACGGCCAAAAGCGGCAGCAAGAGCCAGGCGAGCCAACTGGTGCGCGGCGAAGAACGCGAACAGTGGGAAGCCTTGCGCGCACTGCGGCGCAAACTGGCCGAAGAACATGGCGTGCCGCCGTACGTCATTTTCCCCGATTCGACTTTGCTGGAAATGCTCCGCAGCCAGCCGACCTCGCTGGCGGAAATGGCCCGGGTCAGCGGCGTCGGTGCACGCAAGCTGGAACGCTACGGCGAGGCCTTCCTCGAAGTGCTCGGTGGCGAAGCCGAGGCCCCGAAAGTGGTCGCCGATGTACGCCACGAACTGATCACCCTGGCTCGTGCCGGCATGACGCCGCTGCAAATTGCCGGGCAACTGCAGTGCTCGGAAAAGAACGTCTACACCATGCTGGCCGAGGCGATCGGCAAACAACAGTTGTCGCTGGAGCAAGCGCTGGACTTGCCTGAAGAGTTGATGGGTGAGGTGCAAGACGCGTTTCTCGATGGCGAGGGTGAGTTGCCGTCGGTCGCCGAAGTGGCCGAACTGTTCGCCGGTCGCGTTCCGGAAGGCGTGCTGTACTGCGTGCGGGCCGCGCTGCAATCGGAATTTGAAATGTGAGAGGGCGTTTGTGCCAAGGCTCATACAGTTGTAACGATTCAGTACAGGCCGCCACTTGCCTATAACTGCAGCTCATGCTTAGCTGGCTAATAATTAGATTTTCTTTATTTTCAGTCTGACCGTGAGTGTTTTATGCCGTTAACCGATCAACACCGCTTTGGCATGCAACTGGCCCAGATGTCCCGTGGCTGGCGTGCCGAACTGGATCGCCGCCTCGCCGGTCTGGGCTTGTCCCAGGCACGCTGGCTGGTGCTGCTGCATCTGGCGCGTTTCGAAGAAGCACCGACCCAACGTGAGCTGGCGCAGAGCGTCGGCGTCGAAGGTCCAACCCTGGCGCGCTTGCTCGATAGTCTGGAAAGCCAAGGCCTGGTGCAACGCCAGTCCGTGATGGAAGACCGCCGGGCGAAAAAAATTGTCCTCTGCGCGCCAGCTCTGCCGCTGATCGAACAAATCGAAACCATTGCCACGCAACTGCGCCACGAATTGTTCGACGGCGTCGACGAGGCGGATTTGAAGGTGTGCATGCGGGTTCACGGGCACATTCTGGGTAACCTGGAAAAATCTTGAGGCACATTGCCGTGCCGTTTCTTTGAGAGATCGCGCTGAGCCGACTATAAGAACTACTGGGCAATATCGTGTTCGTACCGGATGTGCGAACGCATAGAAGTCGGTTTTGCTTATTTAAGGGATGCTCATGCTCGCAAGTTGGCACGTTTTACTGCGCGGCGGCGCCAGAGGGTTGCTGCTCGCTGGCCTATTCAGTTTTTCGACCGCGTCGATGGCACTGGGGCTGGGTGACATCACTGTTCACTCAGCCCTCAATCAGCCGCTCAAGGCCGACATTGCCTTGCAGGATGTCGGCGCTCTGAGCCAGAACGATCTGTCGGTCGGCCTCGCTACAGCAGACGAGTTTGGCCGCGCCGGCGTCGAGCGGGTGTTTTTCCTCAATGACCTGAAGTTCACGCCGATCCTGCATGGCAAGCGCCAGATGATCCGGGTGACGTCCAGCAAACCGGTCAACGAACCCTTCCTGAATTTCCTCGTGGAGCTCAATCAGCCCAATGGCCGTTTGCTGCGCGAGTACACCGTATTGATCGATCCGCCGGGCTCACCGGGGATCGTGCCTGCGACCGATGAACCGGACCCCCGTGCGCAGTCTTCCGAGTTCCCTACGGTGGAGCCGGCGGCGGCGCCGACCCAGGCCGCTCAGGGTAAGCGCGAAAGCGCACCCGCGCCGGCCACGCCCCCCGCCAACGATGCACTGGCCGAGCAATTGGCCGCCAGTACGCTGCTCAACCAGCAGTTGCAGCAGACAGTCGAGGAGCAGAAAGCCCGACTGTTGACTCAGGAAACCCAGATCGCTGAAGGCAAGAAGCAGATCGCTGCGATGGAAATGCGTCTCGCCGAACCGCAGAAAGCGCCGCCAGCGTCCGTGGTCGCACCGACACCGGCACCCGTTGCAGCCCCTGTCGAAGCCACGGATGACGGCTTGAACTGGCCTTTGCTCGGCGGCTTGCTGTTATTGCTGGCAGTCTTGGCTGCATTGTTCGTCCGTCGTCGGCAACAACAGCGGCACACGGGCGGACCGTTGCCCTTCTTTGCGCAGCCTGCTGAAGCGGAAGCCGACGAGGCTGAACCGACAGCCCACGTCCGGACTCACGGCGCAGCAGAACACCGAGAAGAACCCGCCGCCGGGGATGTGCTGGAAGCGGTCGGCATTTACCTGGCGTACGGGCGACTCGCTGAAGCGGCGGGCCTGTTGCGCGATGCCTTGCACAAAGAGCCGGAGCGCCTCGACCTCGGGCTGCAACTGCTTGAGGTATTGGGTCGTCAGGGTGATAGCGCCGCGTATGAACAACAGGAAAGTCACCTGCGCGCATTAGGCGTGGATGAGCTGCAACTGCAGGACACCCGTGCCCGCCATCCAAAACTGGTGAGTACGGTGCCGTTGGCGCCAATCGTCGCGGCAGCGCCCATTGCCTCGGCGCCACCGGCGCCGGAAGACAATTTCGAGTTGAATCTGGGCGAACTGTCGATGGATTCCAGCTGGGACCTGGAGGGCAGTCGCCCATCCCCGGAGCCAGCGCAGCCAAGTCTGGGTTCAAGCCTGCAAGTCTTGCCGCAGGATTTCGAATTGCCTGAACCGGTGGCCAGTGAAGAAGCGGAACTCGAATGGATTCCCGAGCCTGATGCCCAGCCGCTGGATGACGATTTTCTCAATGAGTTCGCTGATCCGCAGCCCTCTTTAGCGCTGGAGCCGCTGGAGTTGCAATTGTCCGAACCGGCGGAAACTACCGGCTCAGTCAAGCTCGAACAGGCACAAACCTGCATCGACGATGGCGACATCGACAGTGCGATTGCCTTGCTCAATGAATTGCTCAAAGAGGCCGATGAACCGTTGAAGCAAACGGCGCGGACGTTGTTGGCGGGGATTCGCTGAAGTCTGGATATTTGGGGCGGGCCGGATATCGCCATCGCGAGCCGACGTCGATCAGAAGGTCTGCCCCAGATTCAGATACACCGCCTGCTCATTCGCATCATTCAACCCATAGCTGAAATTCAACGGCCCCAGCGGCGTATCGAAACCAATAAACACACTCGCCGCGTTGATGTAACCGCTGTCGAATTCATTGTCGTTGTTCCACGCTCGCCCACGTTCCAGCGAGGCGCCGGCGTACATCGGGAAGTCCAGCGGCAGGTACGATCTCGGCGTCAACCGGCGGTAGTAAACCGCGCGCAGCAGACTGACGTTTTGCCCGGAAACCGCATCCTCGCGGAAGCCGGACAATTGCCGCGCACCACCGAGCAGGAAGCTTGAAGTGACCACGTTGGTATCGTCCAGCGTGCGCCCATAGCGCCCGCCGATAATCAGCGTGTCCGGCCCATGACTCAGGGCTTTATCGAGTTTGAACTCCCACTGCCGGTAACGCGTGTCGGAACCCAGGCTCGGCTCGAACTGCTTCAGGGTCAGGCTGATGTCTTTGCCTTCGTGGGGGAAGTACACGTTGTCCAGTGAGTCGTAGGAATACTTCAAGGCATAGAAGCCTTCATTGAAGGTTTCGCTCGGCAAGTCTTGATCGCCAATGCGCACATCGGCCTTGCCCCAGGCTTCGCCGACGCCGAAACGGATCTCGCCATTGTTGCCGATCTGCCGCCCCAGGTTGAGGCCGAAACCGTAACGTTCGACGCGGTATTGCGCGATCGGATCGTTGTCGAGCACCGAGTCGACGTTCTGCGCTTCGAACGACGCGTAGGGCGCGACAAAGTAGCGTGAACCGACGTCCAGCGGCTGATAGAACTCGGTGTACAGCTCTTGTTTGTCGCCAATCTGTGCGCGGGTCAGCCATTCGGCACCAAGGCGATTGATGCCGTTGATGCGGTAACTCGCCCCGAGATTGAAAGCGCTGTCGCCGCGCATGTCGTCCGACAGGTTGAGGCCGACCCGCAGATAATCGGTGCCGCTGCGTTTGCCCCGGGCGCTGATCACCAGCGTGTGATCCTGGCCCTTGTGCACCACTCGGTACTGCACCTGTTCAAAGTAATCGAGGCCGTACAACGTGCCCATGTCTGAGTGCAGCCGGCCCAGATCCAGTGGCTCGCCGACGGTCTGGCGGATGTAGTAACGGATCACATCGTCGTCGACTTTCGAATCGTTCTCGACCCTGATCGCGGTGATCACCGGCGTGCGCTGGCCTGGCGAGCGGGCTGCGTTGAGTTCAGCGTCCTGGGCATTATCGGGTTTCAGCGCAGCGAGGCGTGCGTCGAGGATTCGGGTCGCGCGGTAGCCGGCGTCGATCATGTCCTGGGCCTTGCCGAAATCGGTGACGCCATACGCCGCCAGGGCTGGCTGGATCAATACGTCGGTCGGCTTGAGCGCGGCCAGTTGTTCTTCCGAATTGCTGCGGGTCATCAGGGTGATCGACTGATTCAACACGTCGACCACGGTGGTCAGTTGCTTGCGGTTGCGCAGCGGCGTGCCGATGTCGACGACGATGGCCACGTCGACGCCCATTTCCCGCGCCACATCGAGCGGGATGTTGTCGGTCATGCCGCCGTCCACCAGTAGCCTGCCGTCGAGCTCGACCGGGGCGAACACCGCCGGGATCGACATGCTCGCGCGGATCACCTGCGGCAGATGGCCTTTGCGAAACACGACTTTTTCACCGTTGGCGATGTCGGTGGCCACGGCGCGGAACGGGATTGGCAGTTTGTCGAAATCGCGGGTATCGCTGGTGTGCGCGAGCAGACTTTCCAGCAACAGCGCGAGGTTCTGCCCCTGAATCACCCCAAGTGGCAGACCGAGGCTGCCATCGTCGCGGAAGCTGAGTTTTTGTTTCACCAGAAAATCGCGGTCATCCTGCTTGCGGCGGAACGGCACGTCTTCGCGCGGTGGCGCGTCGGAGAGCGCGGCTTGCCAGTCGATCTGCAGCGCCAGTTTTTCCAGCTCGTCGATCTTGTACCCCGAGGCATACAGGCCGCCGACCACGGCGCCCATGCTGGTGCCGGCAATCGCATCGATCTTGATGCCTTGCTCTTCGAGTGCCTTGAGCACGCCGATGTGCGCCAAGCCGCGAGCAGCGCCGCCGGACAGCACGAGGCCGACCTTGGGGCGTGATGCTTCAGTGGCTTCGACGCTGGCGTGGACGAAGAGGGGCAGCAAACCCAGCAGCAGGCAGAGCAACAAACGGCGCATTGTGAGTCTCGGGGCGATCGGTAAAGCCGGCTATTATAGCGGCGCCCTCTGTCTCAGGAGTTTCAGCGAACATGACTGTCGCAAAAGCAGAAATTGTCATCACCTATTGCACCCAATGCCAGTGGCTGCTGCGCGCCGCGTGGCTGGCGCAGGAACTGCTCAGCACCTTCGGCGATGACCTCGGCAAGGTCTCGTTGGTGCCAGGCACTGGCGGGGTGTTTCACATCACCTGCGCCGGCACGCAGATCTGGGAGCGCAAGGCCGATGGCGGTTTTCCCGAAGCCAAGGTGCTCAAGCAACGGGTTCGCGATCAGATCGACCCTGACCGCGACCTCGGCCACAACGACCGCTCTCAGTGAGACGCAGCCTCGGCGGCACCGGTTTTTTTATCGCTGCCGCCTGACATCCGTGCCGACACCACGATGGCGACAATGATCAGCGCGCCACCGAGCAACATGCGCAGGGTCGGGTTTTCATTGAACAGCAGCCACGCCACGGTGATGCCGTAAACCGGCTCCATGGCGAACACCACTGCCGCCGTGCGCGCCTTGATCACCGCCAGGCTGGCGACGAACAGACTGTGGGCGACGCCGGTGCAGAACACGCCGAGCAGGGCGATCCACAACCAGTCCAGCGCGCGGACCTCGCTGAGTTGCGGCGCCGCCACCGGCAGCAGACACAGCGCCACCACGACGTTCTGACACAGTGCCGCCTGCACCGCCGGAATGCGTCCGGAGCTGGCGCGATTGGTCAGCGACAGCAGGGAAAACAGCAATCCCGACAGCACTGACCAGAGCAAACCGATGGTCGCGCCGCTGCCCAGATCGAACGCTGGCGTCACCAGCACCAGACCGACACTGACCAACACCACCAGCACGATTTCATTGGCGCGAATGCGTTCGCGGAAGATCAGCCCTTCGAGAATCACCGTGAACGCCGGGAAACTGGCGAAGCCCAGAGTCGCGATGGCCACCCCGGCAATCTTCACCGAAACGAAAAAACTCACCCAGTGCCCGGCCAGCAACACGCCGCTCAGGGCCAGACGTCGCCAATCCACGGCTTGAAGTTTTTGCCAGCGGCTCTGGCTGGCGAAACGGGCGAAGAACGCCAGGGCGAGTACGGCGAAGGCGGCACGGCCGAAGACGATCACGGCCGGCGAAGCGGCGGCGAGCTTGCCGAAGACGCCAGTCAGGCCAAACATCAAAGCGCCGATATGCAGGGCGCCGAGGGCGGTACGCGGGGTCATTGCAGTCCTTAATCCAGACACGATTCGATCGTTCCCACGCTCTGCGTGGGAATGCCTCTAGGGACGCTCTGCGTCCAGTGACGCGGAGCGTCACGGGGCTGCATTCCCACGCAGAGCGTAGGAACGATCAACCCATAGGCCCATTGAACCGCGTATCGGCCAGCAAGTCTGTCGGCAGGCTATCGTCTTTTGTTGTAGGAATCGCGCCGAAGTTGCCCGGGTGATGCGCCGAACTCGCGTAGGACGGCGGCGGAAAAGGCACTTTGCGAGCTGTAACCGACGCGACAGGCAATTTCTCCGATCGGCAGGACCGTGTCGCGCAACATGTGCACCGCCAGATGCAGGCGTCGGCTGCGACTGTAATCCATCGGTGTCTGCCCGCATTCAGCCATGAACCGAGCATGCAGGCGTGCACTGGACAACCCGGCCACTCGCGCCAGATCGGCGACCTGCAGCGGGTAAGCGGCATTCTGTTCGATGTGCGCATCCAGTGCGGCATAGGGCAGGCGACGAGCAGTGAGTTCGGCCGGTTGCGCGTGATTGAGACTGGCCAGCAGCAACACCGCACCTTGCTGTGCGATCAACGGATCGCTGACCGGACTGTTCGCCAACCAACTGACCAACTGGCTCTGTCCCGAATCCAGCGACAGGCGGGCGGGCTGATCGAGCAAGCGGCGACTGGCCTCGGCATGCTCGCCCAGCGAGTCGTTCACCCATTGCCCTTCAGGGATATCCAGTACCAGGCAGCGGCTGCCCGTCGGACTGCCGCACGCGTGGTGGGCGCCGGACGGGATGACCACGAAACTCTGCTGGCGCACCTGGCTGCCACAACCCTCGACCTCGAAATCCAGCGCACCGGACAAGCCGAAGACCAATTGGGCGTGGTCGTGGCTGTGGACGATCAGATCGCGGGTGTACTGACGCAAGGTGAGGATCGGGCGCATAAGCAGGTCTCCGGGCAGGCCTGCAGTCTACACCCACGCACGCCGGACGCGCTGTCACAGGACTGACTTGTGCTTGTCATGGTCAATTAACCGGGCAAGCGCACTCTGGCGAAAACATCGCAGAGGGTTGCCCATGACCAGCGCCGAGCTCGCCAGACCCAGCCGCAAACAACGGGTGCGAACCCTGTGGATTTCCGACGTGCACCTGGGGACGCGGGACTGCCAGGCGGAACATTTGTCGCAGTTTCTCAAAGGCTATCAGGCCGACAAGATCTACCTGGTCGGCGACATCATCGACGGCTGGAAACTGCGCGGCGGCATGTATTGGCCGCAAGCGCACACCAACGTGATCCGCCGCTTGCTGACCATGAGCAAGCGCGGCACCGAGGTGATTTACGTCACCGGCAACCACGACGAATTCCTCAGACGTTATTCGAAGCTGATTCTGGGCAACATTCAGTTGGTCGACGAGGCGGTGCACGTCACGGCGGACGGTCGGCATTTGCTGGTGATTCACGGCGATCAGTTCGACGTGATCACCCGTTATCACCGCTGGCTGGCGTTTCTCGGCGACTCGGCCTACGAATTTACCCTCACGCTTAATCGCTGGCTCAACCATTGGCGTGCGCGTTATGGCTACGGTTACTGGTCGTTGTCGGCTTATTTGAAACACAAAGTGAAAACGGCGGTGAGTTTTATCAGCGACTTCGAAGAAGCCATCGCCCATGAATGCGTGAAGCGCGGATTGCACGGCGTGGTGTGCGGGCACATTCACCATGCCGAGATCCGCAAGGTGGGCGAGGTGGATTACCTCAATTGCGGTGATTGGGTGGAGTCGTGCACGGCGCTGATCGAGCATTGGGATGGCACGATCGAGTTGTATCGACTGGCGGATGCGCAGGCGCGGGAGGCCGAGCTGAAAGCGGCCAAGGTCGCCGAACTCGCCTGAACCACACAAATCCCCTGTGGGAGCGAGCCTGCTCCGGGCGGCGTTCCGACGAAAGCGTTACATCAGGCAAAGTCGTGTCGCCTGACACTCCGCATTCGTCGGAACGCCGCCCGGAGCAAGCTCGCTCCCACAATGGGCTGTGATGTTCTCAGGCTGGGCTGTGTTCTTCCATTGCGGCTTTGTAAATTGAGTTCTTCGGCTGCGCAAACAGCCTTTGCATCATAGGCTCAAAGAAGCTCAACGGCAGCGTGTCATAGTCTGGATCAAACGCTGCCGCATCGTACTTGGCGCAAAACTCGGCGGTCGCCTGAAACTGCGGATGTTCCTTGAATTGCTCGCGCAGATGCCGATCCATGCCCAAATGGTGGAAGAAGTAGTAGCCCTGAAAAACGCCATGCTTTTCGACCATCCACAGATTCTCGGCACTGACGAACGGCTTGAGAATCGCCGCAGCAATGTCCGGGTGGTTGTAAGAGCCCAAGGTGTCGCCGATGTCGTGCAGCAGAGCGCAGACCACGTATTCCTCGTCACGGCCATCGCGAAAGGCGCGGGTCGCGGTTTGCAGCGAGTGAGTCAGGCGATCCACCGGGAAGCCGCCGAAGTCGCCTTCAAGCAGCTTCAGATGAGTCATGATCCGCGAGGGCAATTGTTTAGCGTAGGCACTGAAGTCGGCGGCGATGATCGCCCAGTCTTCCTGCGTACCGTCCTTCATATGGGTGAAGCGGGCATTGGCATTCATTGGCTGACCCTCATTCAGAACGCCACGCGACCGAGGATCATGTCGCGATACATGACGAAGTCGCCGAGGAGGCTGTACAGCGGATGCTGAAACGTCGCCGGCCGGTTCTTTTCAAAGAAGAAGTGCCCGGCCCAGGCAAAGCTGTAACCGGCCAGCGGCAAGGCCAATAACAGCAGCCAAGCGCCTTTGGCGATGGTCATCGCGAGAATGAAAATCACCAGAGTCGTGCCAATGAAATGCAGGCGACGACAGGTGCTGTCGTTGTGTTCACTGAGGTAATACGGATAGAACTCAGCGAAGTTGTTGAAATGTTTGATGTTTTCCACGACCGCGTTCTCTGTGGTTATTGTTCTGGCGACGAGTTGTTCTGCGGGTAGCTTATTTGAGTCTAGAGTGATCATTGGCGTGGGCCAGTGACAATCGGCGCCACTTTAGTATCCTTCGCAAATCAGGTCGTAATATGCGGCCCCTCATGTAAAAGAAAAACGCCATGAGCGAACGAACGACTTCTGCAAGCTGGGCGATGGGGATTGTCAAAGCATTGGAGATGGACGGCCTGGATTGCCGGGTTCTGTTCAAGCAACTGGGGCTCGATTACACGGCTCTGGATGATCCGGATGCACGCTTCCCGCAAGATTCCATGACCCGCCTCTGGCAACGGGCGGTCGAGTTGTCCGGCAACCCGGCGATCGGCCTGAACATGGGCAAAGTGGTGCGCCCGGCCTCGTTTCATGTGGCCGGCTACGCGCTGATGTCGAGTAATACGCTGGCTGAAGGCTTTCAGCGGTTGGTGCGCTATCAGCGGATTATCGCGGAAAGTGCCGACCTGAGCTTCCGTCTGCTGGAAGAGGGTTACGCGCTGATTTTGACCGTGCACGGCGATCACCTACCGCCGACCCGGCAAAGCGCCGAAGCCTCGCTGGCCTGCGCTTTGGGCCTGTGCGGCTGGTTGACCGGGCGCACGCTGCACCCGGTCAAAGTGCTGGTGCAGGGCGACGAGCCGGATGATCTGGCACCCTATAAACAAGCCTTCCACGCGCCGTTGATGTTCAACGCGCCGTACGATGCGCTGATCTTCGAGCGCGCCGACATGGAAGCGCCGCTGCCCACCGCCAACGAAGCCATGGCGCTGTTGCACGATCGCTTTGCCGGGGAATACCTGGCGCGATTTTCCGAAAGCCGTGTGACCCACAAGGCGCGGCAAGTGCTGTGCCGTTTGCTGCCGCAAGGCGAACCCAAGCGCGATACCGTGGCGCAGACCCTGCATTTATCGCAGCGCACCTTGCAGCGGCGCTTGCAGGAGGAGGGCACCAGTTTTCAGCAGTTGCTCGACGACACCCGCCGTGAACTCGCCGAGCAGTATCTGGCGCAACCGAGCATGACCTTGCTGGAGATTGCCTATCTGTTGGGCTTTGCCGATCCGAGCAATTTCTTCCGCGCGTTCCGCCGCTGGTTCGACACCACGCCCGGCGATTACCGGACGCGGTTGTTGCAGGCGCCGAACGCGGTCAGTGACGCCAAAAGGCCGGAATACACAGCACAAACACCGTAATGATCTCCAGTCGGCCGAGCAGCATGCCAAACGACAGGATCCACTTGGCGGCATCCGGCAAGGTGGCGAAGTTGCCCGCCGGGCCGATGGTTTCGCCAAGCCCCGGGCCGACACCGGACACGGTGCTGGCGGCACCGGTCAGTGCGGTCATCCAGTCGACACCGAGCAGCGACAGCAGCAGGGCGATCACGCAGATGGTGATGGCGAAGAAGAACGAGAAGGTCAGAATCGAACGCACGATCTCTTCGTCGAGACGGTGACCGTTGTACTTCTGCTTGATCACCGCGCGCGGGTGAATCAGTTGATTAAGGTTGGCCTTTAGCAGGATGTAGGCGACCTGGAAACGGAAGATCTTGATCCCGCCCGCCGTCGACCCGGAACAGCCGCCGACAAACCCCAGATAGAAGAACAACATCAACGAGAAGTTGCCCCACAGGCTGTAGTCGCCGAGGGCAAAACCGGTGGTGGTGACCACCGACGTCACGTTCAGCGCCACATGACGCAGGGCGTCCAGCCAATGCAGGTTGGTGGTCCACCAGTACCAGGTGCCGAGCACCAGCCAAGTGACCAGCAACATGCCGAGCAAACCCTGCACCTGCTGATCCTTGATCAACGCCTTGCGGTTACCGCGCAATGTCGCCACGTACAGGGTGAACGGCAGGCTGCCGAGAATCATGATGACCACCGCAACCCAGTGCACCGCCGGTTGCGTCCACTTGGCCAGCGACTGATCGGAGGTCGAGAACCCACCGGTGGAAATTGCCGACATCGCGTGGTTGATCGCGTCGAACGGGCTCATCCCCGCCCACCAGAACGCCAGGCTGCCAAGAATGGTGATGCCGACATACGCGGCGACGATCAGCCGCGCCACCATGTGCGAGCGCGGCATGACCTTTTCCGAGCGATCCGAAGATTCAGTCTGGAACAGGCGCATGCCACCGATGCGCAACAGCGGCAGAATCGCCACCGCCATGCCGATAAAGCCGATGCCGCCGATCCAGTGCAGCAGCGAGCGCCACATCAGAATGCCCGGTGACATGTTGTCGAGATGATTGAGCACGGTCGAGCCGGTGGCGGTGATGCCGGACATGCTTTCGAAAAACGAGTCGGTGTAGCTGATGTGCTGGGTCAGCAAAAACGGCAGCGCGGCGAAAATGCACACCACCAGCCAACTGCTGACGGTCAGCAAATACATGTCACGCGGGCGCAGGTGAATGTGTTCCGGGCGGCCGGGAATCACCAGCGCGAGGCCCGCGACAAAGGTGATCATGCTCGCCCAGAGGAACGACGGCAGGTCGCTGGTGCGGTCGAAAATCAACAGGGTTGCCATGGGCACGACCATGGCCACGGCCAGGGTGATCAGGAAGATGCCGATGATGAAACCAATGATCCGTAAGGTCGGCAACGCCATGAAGTCCGCTCGGGCTGATGTGAGAAGGGCGCCATTCTACCCGTGGGGCAGGGCATGTAAACCGGCATCCTGCTGGCAGATAAAGCTAGAATAGCCGCACATATTTTTCAGGAGGTGGCCGATGCAGGCTCTCGACGCGTTGCTCAACCGTGTTTCCGTTCCACGTCTGGTCGAACCGGCCCCCACTGCCGAGCAGCGCGAAGCCTTGTTCGGCGCAGCGTTGCGCGCGCCGGATCACGGGCATTTGCAGCCGTATCGCTTCCTGACCGTCGAAGGCGCGGCACGCGAGCAAATGGGCGAGTTGCTGGCCGAGGCTGCGCAGCAGCAGGCAGGCGAAGTCACCGAAGCGATGATCGACAAGGCGCGCAACGGCCCGCTGCGTGCGCCGCTGGTGGTTGTGGTGATCGCTAAATTGCAGGAACACGTCAAATACCCGAAGGCCGAACAGTTGCTGGCGGCCGGGTGTGCGGCGCACGGAATTTTGCTGGCGGCGTATGCGCAGGGGATTGGTGCGGTGTGGCGCACGGGCGATCTGGCGTATTCCCAGCATGTGGCACAAGGTTTGGGCTTGACCGAAGGTGAAGAGGTTATCGCATTCCTCTACCTAGGCACGCCGCAGAAAGAACCTCGCGTAGTTGAAAAGGTCGACCTGAGCGAGTTTGTCAGCGCCTGGCCCGGCAAGGCCTGACCCCCTGAATCAAATGTGGAGCGAGCCTGCTCGCGAAAGCGGTGTTTCACTCATTGCACAGGGTGACTGACAGGCTCGCTCGCACAGGTTTAATCAGATTTGAAGAACAACCCCGGGTACGAGCGGTAATTCCAGGCTGGCAATAAACCCGCCCTGCGGATGGTTGGCCAACGTCAGAGTCCCGCCATGGCGCTCCGCCGCTCGCCGGGCAATCGCCAGGCCCAAACCATGTCCCGCCGCCGTCTGCCCCGGCGCCCGGTAAAACGGCTCGCCCAATTGACTCAGATGTTCGGCCTGCACACCGGGGCCATGGTCGCGCACGCTGATGATGATTTTTTCACCCTGACGTGAGGCGTGCATCTCAATCGCCTGACCCTCCGGGTTGAAGCGCTGAGCATTGCGCAACAAATTGTCGACGGCGCGTTCAATCATGGTCGGCCAGCCTTTCAGGTTCAGCTGCGGTTCGGCCTCGAGACGCACGGTCTGCTCGGGTGATCCAAGTTGTGCATCCTTCTGCAACGTGCCGAGCAGCGCATTCAAATCAACGTCCTCGGCACTGGCATTGTCGGCATCGACTCGCGCCAGCACCAAAATTTCACTGATCAACGCTTCGAGGCGATCGCACTCGCGTGTGAGGCGTGGCCAGAGTTTTTCCCGTTCTTCAGGATTGGCGCGCTCTGCCAGCGCCAAGGCTATGCGTAGTCGCGCCAGCGGTGAGCGCAACTCGTGGGAAACATCGCGCAGCAACTGCCGCTGACTGCCGATCAGGCTTTGCAGACGCGCGCCCATGCGGTTGAAGTCTGTGGCGAGTACGCCGAATTCATCGCGACGGTTAGCCAGTTTCGCCAGGCTGTTCTGCTGATAGGTCGTCTGCCCCAGATCATGCACGGCGCCACGTAAACGGCTGAGCGGACGGGTGATCGAAAAGGTCACGAGCAGGCTGAACAGGGTCAGCACCACCAGCGCGATACCCAGCGCACTCAAGGGCCAGAGCAGGCTTTCGCGGTGCCAGGAATCGAGTTCCGGGTGCGGGATGCGGTAGATGAACAGGTAAGTGTCGCCGGTTTTTTCGCTGGTGAATTCGTCGGTCAGGCGGCGCCACGGCAGGCGTCGGTCATCGTTGTTCTGCCGCGCTTCGAAGGCGGCGGCGCGGCGTGGGAAAGTGCCGCGTACGACCGGATCGCCGCTTTCGTTGAGCACTTGCACATCGATGTGATATTGGCGTTTGCGCTGTTCGAGGATGTCCTGGGCGGCTTCTTCGCCTTGGGCTTCGTAGGATTGCGTCCACTCGCTGGCGAGGGTGTTGAGGCCCGGATGGCGACTGAGGATCCACGCGTCCTGATTGAGCATGTGCCCGAGCAGAATCGACAGCCCTGCCACCAGAGCGATGGCCAGCCAGAAACTCGCGAGAATACGCCAGAACAGTGAACGCACAGAAAATCCTCAATCAAACACAAATCCAGAAATGTTGGAGCGAGCCTGCTCGCGAAAGCGGTGTATCAGCGAAGAAATTCTTTTCTGACACACCGCTTTCGCGAGCAGGCTCGCTCTCACATCAGATCTAAAGCCAGAAAACCCGACGGGGTTAACCGTCGGGTCCGGGTCAGAACATTATTGCGCTTTTTGCGCCTGCTGCGCTTTCCACGCCTTGAACTCAGCCCATTCGGCGCGACGCTCAGCCTGTTTCTTCTGGATCTCGTCGAATTTCTTCTGTTGATCCGGCTTCAGCACCGCACGAACATCGGTCTCGGCTTTCTTGTGGTTGGCCGCCATCTCGTCCTTCATGGCCTTCTGGTCAGCCGGCGAGAGTTTTTCCAGGTACTTGTCGACCACTTGCTTACGCTCGTGCATCTGCTCGCCCATGATCTTGCGGATCTGCTCGCGCTGTTCGCGGGACAGGTCGAGTTGGCTGTACGGGCCTTTACCGTGCATGCCGTGCATCTGACCGCCGTGGCGTGGGCCGTCGAGCGGGCCACCCATCGGGCCGCCGTCTTGCGGCATTGCCATGGCGACGGTTGGCAGAGCGGCAGCGAACATCAGAGCGATAAGAGTCTTGCGCATGGTGTATCTCCTTGTCTCGTTCCCGGTACGTTCCGGATGAGTTCAGATTACGGAGATCAAGGTCAGCGGCGGTCAGCGCTACGTAAAGCTTGGGTAAAGACGTTCGAGCGCTGACCTGACACTTTCTACAGGCTGTAGTAGTAACCCCGGCTGCGCAGGGCGACGATGCGTGGGCGGCCGTCGGGATGCGGGCCGATCTTTTTGCGCAGGTTGCTGACGTGCATGTCGAGGCTGCGGTCGTACAGGGTCAGCTTGCGACCGAGGGCGAGCTGCGCCAGTTCCTGTTTGTCCAGCGGTTCGCCAGGTTGCTTGAGCAAAGCTTCGAGCAAGCGGCTTTCGGAGACAGTGAGGGTCAGTTCCTTCTCGTCGATGCTGACCACGCCGCGCACCGGGCTGAAGCTCAGGTCGCCCAGTTCAAGCTGCGTCGACACCGCTGCCGGATGACTGCGGCGCAACACAGCGCGCAGGCGGGCGGTGAGTTCACGCGGGTCGCACGGTTTGGCCAGATAATCGTCGGCGCCCAGTTCGAGGCCGAGGATTCGGTCCAGCGGCTCGCCACGGGCCGAGAGCATCAGCACCGGCAGATCAGCGTGATCGTTGCGCAGTTGCTTGAGCAGCTCCAGACCGCTGCCGTCGGGCAGCATCACGTCGAGCACCACCGCCGCCGGGGCGGTTTCGGCCAGCGCTTTGCGGGCGCTCTGGCCATCGTGGCAGGCACGCACCTGGAAGCCTTCCTGGCTCAACCAGCTACTCAGGAGTTCACACAACTCCTGGTCATCATCAATCAATAACAGCTCGCTCATGACTCACTCAATTTAGCCATTGCCGACGTTTTCGGCTTGCTCCACTGGCAAAGATACCGCAGAGCAGCGCCAATAGCGCTACCCCGGCTCCCGTGACGAACCACTGCTGCTGGTCGGTCAACAGACGCGGCAGCGGGCTGGCCTGGGCTTCCTTGAGTTGCAGCTTGAGGCGCTGGTTCTCTTGGCGCAGCCGGGCGAGCTGGGCGCTTTCGCGGGTGTTGTCGGCATTTTGCAGTTGTTTGTTCAATTCTTCCCGTTGCTGCTCGCTGGCCTTGAGGCGCTGCTGCAGTTCGGTGATCTGGCTGCCGGCACTCAACGATAAGGGTGTAGAGGTTCCGCTTTCGGTGGATTCCTCACCGTGGGCGGGCGCCATTATCGACAACGTGACCAACATCAGACACAACGGACCCTTGCGCATCGCGACACCTGCTTCCAAATGGATATTGGGCAGGTTGTCGGCAGGCAAACGAGAATAATGAGCGATTGAGAACGCGATGAACCGACAAGGTTCATCGCGTGGAGACAGAGTTACGGCAGGACTTGCTTGAACGGCTTGACGATCACGTTGGCGTAGACGCCGGCGGCCATGTACGGATCGGCGTCAGCCCAGGCCTGTGCGGCGCTCAGCGAGTCGAACTCGGCGACGATCAGGCTGCCGGTGAAACCCGCTGCGCCCGGATCATTGCTGTCGACCGCCGGGTGTGGACCGGCCAATACGATGCGGCCTTCGCCCTTGAGCGCTTGCAGGCGTTCGAGATGCGCAGGGCGCGCGGCCAGGCGTGCTTCCAGCGAGTTGGCGACGTCGGTGGCAATGATGGCGTAGAGCATGTCAGTCCTCGGTTTTTGGTGTTGTTGTGGTATCGGCATCGTGCAAATGGCGCGACAGGTAAATGCCCTGTGCGACCAGGAACACCAGGGTCATGCCCAGGCTGCCGAACACCTTGAAGTCCACCCAGTAGCTCTGGAAGGTGAAGGCGACGAACAGGTTGGCGGCGCCGCAAAACAGGAAAAAGGCGATCCAGGCGATGTTCAGGCGCGTCCAGACCGGATCCGGCAGGGTCAGCGCGTGGCCCATGATGCGTTTGATCAGCAGGCGGTCACCGATGAAGTGGCTGCCGATGAACGCAACGGCGAACAGCCAGTTTACCACCGGGGCTTTCCATTTCAGGAAGGTCTCGCTGTGGAACGCCAAGGTCAGGCTACCGAATACCAAACAGGCGATCAGGGTCAGCCATTGGCTCTTTTCCAGCTTGCGCTGCTTGATGAACAACGCGCCGTACACCACCAGCGAACTGATGATCAGCATCGCCGTGGCGCTGTAAATACCGCCTACAGTCACTTCATGGCCAGCGATATCGACGACCCGTGGATCAAGTTTGTAAACGATGAAAAACAGCAGAAGCGGAATGAAATCGATGAATTGTTTCACAGTGAGAGCCAGAAGCTGGATGTGGCGGCATAATAACAAACATATGGGCGCGCGATAGCGCCAGCTGATTTGAGGTTACAACTCCCCGTGAATGTTGATTTGCACTGCCATAGCACGGCCTCCGATGGCGCCCTGGCGCCTGCGGTTCTGGTTGCGCGTGCGTTCGAAAACGGCGTGCGAGTCCTGGCGTTGACTGACCACGACACCCTTGAAGGCCTCGCCGAAGCACGCGCGGCCGCCAACGAGTTGGGCATGCAACTGGTCAACGGCGTCGAGTTGTCCTGCACCTGGGGCGGCGCGACCATTCATGTGCTGGGCTACGGTTTCGACGTCAACGCCGCGCCGTTGGTCGAGGCCATCGCCAAATTGCACGATGGCCGTTGGCTGCGGTCGGAAGAAATAAGCCGCAAGCTCGCCCTCAAAGGCATGCCCGGGGCCCTCGACGGCGCCCGGCAGGTTCAGCAGGAGCTGGGCGACAGCGGCAACGCCCCGGCCCGTCCGCACTTCGCTGACTGGATGGTGCGTGAAGGTTTCGTCAAGGATCGCGCCGAGGCATTCCGCAAGTGGCTCGGTGCCGGCAAGCTGGGCGACGTCAAGCTGCACTGGCCGACGCTGGAAGACACCGTCGGCACACTGCGCGCTGCCGGGGCCTGGGTCAGCCTGGCGCATCCGTGGCATTACGATTTCACTCGCAGCAAGCGCCGAAAGCTGATTGCCGACTATATTCAAGCAGGCGGGCATGCAATCGAGGTGGTCAATGGCCATCAGCCTGCGGAACAGGTGGGCAGCCTGGCAATCCTTGCCCGTGAGTTCGGTCTGCTGGTCAGCGCCGGCAGTGACTTCCATGGCCCTGGCGGCTGGTCCGAGATCGGCCAGTACCGGCCGGTTCCCGAGGACCTTCCACCCCTGTGGTGTCGGTTCAAACATGACACAGCTATTGCCGCCGTCTGAACAGGTAGAGAATGTGAGTCAATTTTTCCAGATTCATCCGGAAAACCCGCAAGCGCGCCTGATAAAACAGGCGGTCGAGATCATCCGCAAGGGCGGGGTGGTGGTGTATCCCACGGACTCCTCCTATGCGATCGGCTGCCAGATTGGCGACAAGACTGCTATCGAACGCGTGCGCCGCCTGCGTCAGCTCGATGAGAAGCACAACTTTGCGCTGATCTGCAGCGACCTGTCGCAGTTGGGCAACTACGCCAAGATCGACACCGGCACCTTCCGTATTCTCAAGGCGCACCTGCCGGGCCCGTACACCTTTATTCTCAATGCGACCCGTGAAGTGCCGCGTCTTCTGTTGCATCCGAAGAAACGCACCATTGGTCTGCGCGTGCCCAGCCATCCGATTGCGCTGGCGCTGCTGGCTGAACTGGGCGAGCCGCTGATGAGCGTGACCCTGATCATGCCCGGCGATGAAGACCCGCTCAGCGATCCGTACGAAATGCGTCAATTGCTTGAACACCAGGTGGACCTGATCGTCGACGGCGGCTTCGGCGGCATCAAAGCTTCTACAGTGATCGACCTGACCGGCGACGACCCGGAAGTGGTCCGCGTCGGTTGCGGCGACCCGACGCCGTTCATGGTCGAGGCCTGAATGTCCGCAGTGGAAACCGTGGTCGATCCTCAGGCCGACGCTCAGCAGGAACTGCCGTTTGCCATGGTTTATGGCCAAGCGGTCATGGAAATGCCGCTCGACCTGTACATCCCGCCGGATGCGCTGGAAGTCTTCCTTGAAGCCTTTGAAGGCCCGCTCGACCTGCTGCTGTACCTGATCCGCAAACAGAACATCAACATCCTCGACATCCCTGTGGCGGAAATCACCCGCCAGTACATGGGCTATGTCGAGTTGATGCAGTCGGTGCGCCTGGAACTCGCCGCCGAGTATCTGGTGATGGCCGCGATGCTCGCCGAGATCAAATCGCGGATGCTCCTGCCCCGCGCTGAAACTATCGAAGACGAAGAAGACGACCCGCGCGCCGAACTGATCCGCCGCTTGCAGGAGTACGAGCGCTTCAAGGCTGCCGCTGAAGGCATCGACGGCTTGAGCCGGGTGGGCCGCGACGTCATCGTGCCGAAGCTCGACGCCCCGGAAGCCCGCGCGCGCAAGCTGCTGCCGGACGTGGCGCTGGAAGAGATTTTGATGTGCATGGCCGAAGTGCTGCGCCGTGGCGACATGTTTGAAAGCCACCAGGTCAGCCGCGAGGCGTTGTCTACCCGCGAGCGCATGAGCGATGTGCTGGAGCGGCTCAAGGGCGGCGGGTTTGTGCCGTTCGTCGAGCTGTTCACCGCCGAAGAAGGGCGACTGGGTGTGGTGGTGACCTTTATGGCGATCCTTGAACTGGTCAAGGAATCCTTGGTCGAGCTGGTGCAGAATGAGCCGTTCGCCGCGATCCACGTGCGAGCCCGAGCCGAATAACGAGTCGAAACATGAACCTGACTGAACCCCGCGAGCTGGCGCCCCTGCTTGAAGCCTTTCTGTTGGCCTCGGGAAAGCCGCAATCCCTTGATCGCCTGTTTGAACTGTTTGAAGAAGGCGAACGGCCAGAGCCCGCGGTCTTCAAGAAAGCCCTGACCCTGTTGGGCAAGTCCTGCGAGGGCCGCGCCTTCGAGCTCAAGGAAGTCTCGTCCGGTTATCGCTTGCAGATCCGCGAGAAATTTTCGCCGTGGGTTGGCCGCCTCTGGGAAGAACGCCCGCAGCGCTATTCCCGTGCGTTGCTGGAAACCATCGCGCTGATTGCCTATCGCCAGCCGATCACCCGTGGCGAGATCGAAGACGTGCGCGGTGTGGCGGTGAACAGCAATATCGTCAAAACCTTGCTGGAGCGTGAGTGGATCCGAGTCGTCGGCTACCGCGACGTGCCGGGCAAACCGGCGATGTTTGCCACCACCAAGATGTTTCTCGATCACTTCAACCTGAAGAACCTCGAAGACCTGCCGCCATTGGCCGAGCTGCGCGAGATGGAAACCGATCCGGTGCTCGATTTCGACGACGCGCCAGTGCCGCAGAGTCTGCAGGAACTGGCCGACGCCAGCGCCGAGCCCGAGGAGGAGAAGGAAGAAACCAGTTTCCATACTTTGCTGCTGGAACTGGACAGCATGGAGGAGGGGATCAAGACCGACTTCGACGATTTGCTGCGGGACGCAGCGGATGGTGAGGCGCCGATGACCGAGCCGGAAACCGAAGTCGCCGCGCCAGCAATTGCAGTTGAACTTGAAGCCGAGGCAGAAGCCGAAACCGAAGAGGACATCCTCGGTGTTGCCGCAGCCCGGGAAAAACTTCTGGCCGCCGTCGCTGCCCTTGAGCAACCGGCGCCAGCGCCCGAACCGGCGCTGAGTGAAGAAGAAGCCGAAGCCCGCGCGCTGGCCGAAGCCATCGAAGCCGAACGCCGGGAACTCGAAGACTGATTACGAACAGCTGTGGGAGCGAGCCTGCTCGCGAATGCGGTGTGTCAGACAACGATGATGTCGACTGACAGGGCCCTTTCGCGAGCAGGCTCGCTCCCACAGGAAAAGGTGCATATTCGGAGTGAGTGATGAGTTCCACCAAAGACCCGTGCATCAGCGTCTGCAAATTCACCGACGACATCTGCATCGGCTGCGGCCGCAGCAAGCGCGAAATCAAAGCCTGGAAGAAACTCGACAAGGACGACAAACGCACCGTGCTCGCCGAAGCCGCACTGCGGCTGATCAAACTCGGTGGCGCCGGTCGGCGGAAAAAGAAATAACTGTCGATCGATCAGCTAGTCTCTGATGCGCGATGGCGCACATCCGCGTATGATTCGCGACCCTTCGCCGATCCCTTCGGCCTAGAACCCAGATTTCAATGCGTCAAGCGTCCAATTCAGGGCGCTTGAACAGACCACACCGGGAGGTGCCCAGATGAGCGACATCATTCAGAAAGACGACCAGGAAATCGGCCCAGCAGGCGAAAAGCTGCAGAAAGTCCTCGCCCGTATCGGCGTCGGCTCGCGCCGTGACGTGGAATCCTGGATCAGCCAGGGCCGGATCAAGGTCAATGGCAAAGACGCCACCCTCGGTCTGCGCGTCGACATGCACGACGCCATCACCATTGATGGCAAGGTGATCAAGCGTGAAGAGGCGGCCGAATCGGTACGCCGCGTGATCATGTACAACAAACCCGATGGCGAGATCTGCACCCGTGACGACCCGGAAGGCCGTCCGACCGTGTTCGACAAGCTGCCGCGTCCGAAAGAAGGCCGCTGGATCAACATCGGTCGTCTCGACATCAACACCACCGGTTTGCTGATGTTCACCACCGACGGTGAGCTGGCCAACCGCCTGATGCACCCGTCCTACGAGATGGACCGTGAATACGCCGTGCGCGTACGCGGTGAAGTCGATGACGAGATGATCGAGCGTTTGAAGGCTGGCGTGGTGCTGGAAGACGGCCCGGCCAAGTTCACCGACATCAAACAGGCGCCGGGTGGCGAAGGCTTCAACCACTGGTATCACTGCGTGGTGATGGAAGGCCGTAACCGTGAGGTTCGTCGTCTGTGGGAATCCCAAGGTCTGGTGGTCAGCCGTCTGAAGCGCGTGCGTTTCGGTCCGGTGTTCCTCAACTCCGACCTGCCGATGGGCCGCTGGCGCGAAATGAGCCAGTACGAAGTCGACATCCTCAGTGCTGAAGTCGGCCTGACGCCGGTTGCCATGCCGCAGCTGAACGCCAAGAGCAAAGACAAGCTTGAGCGCATGCAGCGCAAATCGTCGCGTCCGATGGGCAAGACCGAGCGCGTACGCACCCTGCGTCCAGCCGCTGGCGCGCCGACTGGCCCACGTCCTAGCCGTGAGCCGCAGATCGAGGGCGAGCGTCCAGGTCGCAAACCCGTTGCCCGTGACGGCGAGCGCGCTCCGCGTCCGGCCAACGGTCGCACCGAACGTGGCGAGCGTGGTGCGCCTGCCGGTCGCGGTACGCCAGTGGCGGATCGTCCAGCGGACACCACCAACAAGCGCCCAGCCAAGCCTGCGCCGAAGCGTCCGGGAATCAAGCTGGTTGAGGGCGACAAGCCATCGGGCAAGCGCCGCGGTGCACCGGCCGGTTCCGGTCAGCGTCCGGGGTTCGGTCGCAAGAAGCCGGAATAAGGCAGCTGTGAGCTTCTAGCGGTAAGCTGCAAGCTCAAGCAAAAACGCCAACCTTAGGGTTGGCGTTTTTTTTCGTCTGGCGCACACCGATCATTCCCACGCGGAGCGTGGGAATGATCAGGTGTCGGCCCTAAAACACAAAGCGGCCATCAAACACCGGCTTGTCATCCAGCGCCAGAACGCCGCCGGAGAAGATCAGGTCCAGGTGATGACTGCCCTTGGCCCCACCGCCCAGCCCCAGATGCAACCCACAATGCCGCTCCTCAAACCCGGCATTGCGCGCGTACAGATCCTTTACGCCTTCGTTGGTGCCAATTCCCAACTCCTCAATCCGCCGATTCGACGGGTTGGCGTCCAGGTACTTGTTGAAATCATGCTCCAGCCCCGGTACGTCCGTGGCGATGCGGCTGATGGTCGAGTTCTCGATCCACAGCTCCAGCGGCGACTCCAGCACGCCGTACTTGCGCGCAAACGGAATGGTGCTGAGGAACGTGCCCTTGAACTTCACGTGGCCATTGATGGCTTCACTGTGGGTGGCGATCTCGCCGGGGGCCAGGTCGAAATTGCCGACACCGTTGATGTCGGTCCACTTCTTGATGCTGCTCAGCGGTGCTTCGAACCATGAGCCTTCGTCGTCCTTGAAACTCAGCGTGGTCGCTTGAGACATGCGCTGGATCAAGTGGCTGTTGAGCCCGGCAATCCGCTGCGGCGTGACGCTGAAAGTGTCGTAGAAATACTCGCCGTAATCCTTGAACAGGAGCGACTTCTTCCAGTTTTCCGCCATCACGCCTTGCAGCGCACGGACGAACTCCGGGCCGTCAGGGCGCGGGTTGGGCAGGGTGGAAGAGTCGTAGAAGAAAATGTAAAGATCGCTGTCGGTAATTGCCGAGGTCAGCGTTGCGGTGCTGTCGAGGTCCAGACGTCGGGCGCTGAACGTGAAGCGTGGATGATCACCGGCCTGTTCGGCAATGGCGCCGGTCAGCGCTTCGTAATCAGCCGTGTGGCCGAGCAATACCTTCGCCGAGTCGAGGCCAGCAAGGGCAGGGTGATGTTCGAGGTAGTAAAGGAAATGCGAGATCGCGCGGGGCTTATCCATGAATCCTCCCTGACTGACCGTGGAAAAAGCGGCAGGCACGACCGGCCGGATCGTGCCTGCCCGGGATGTGTTACAGAGGCCACATTGCCGTGCCGAACGGAACGACCGCATCGGCTTGCATCATTTCCACGGCGGCGTCGTGGGTCGGGGCTTCAAACCATTCGTCCAGTTGCAGTTCGCTGTCCAAGTCTTTTTCCAATGCTTGCATGGTCGATCTCCTAGATGACTTTTCACGGTTATGACTCGTCGGTCGAGGTGGCCGGCGGGACGTGAAAAACCTAGTTCAGGGTGTTTTGTAATGCAAAAAATTATTCATTTAATTTTTAAATAGACTTTTTATTCTGTTTTTCCTCGGTGCTTTTCTTATTTGAAAACAAAAAACTAAACGGCGAGGTTTATTAGCAAGCTGGGTATCGTCAATTTGCAGGCGTCCTACAGAAATGTCTGAAATGGAAATTCTGCGTTACGCCTTGTAAAGGAATGTTTACGAAAAGCTCGGTAAAACCCAGTAAACCGAGCTCGGGGGAAACGCTGTAAGGAAAAGCTGCCGAAGCCTTGCCGTCCGGGCGCCGCGCGAGGCTCTGGCGCGCTTGTTTCGAAGCCGTATGAAGGGTGTGATGCGCCCCATGCCTGCCGTGCAGGTGCATAACAAGAAGGAGGCGCAATGAACGCCGTGACTGATTTCCACTTCTCTCCGTGGGACGGTTTTTTCCTCGTCCGCGTCGATGGCCTGCAAAGGCCTGACTCAATTTTTGCAGCCGCCCGAACCTCTCGTGGCGGACACACGCAATCCCGGCAACCGACACGCTGATCCAGCGGGGTCTGGCAGCAGGGGGTTAGCGGTGTACAATGCGCCGCGTTTTAACTGTGACCCTCTGCGTAATCGCGCAAATCTCAAGGCTATCCGCCTTGTTCACTCCGTGGCGCCACAAGCGTTTCGGGTTCGATTTCGTCACAGATAAAAACAAACAGGTGACGCATGACCGTTGTAAATAAGCTGAACTCCTGGTGCCTGCGCTGGGGTTTGATCGGGGCTGCTTGAAATCGCAACCTGGCAGCAACGTCTACTGAACATCATCAAACCTTGCGTGAGACCTTTTTCATGAGTGGACAACCCTCGCAATCAGGCGAGCTGAAACGCGGCCTGAAAAATCGCCATATTCAACTGATCGCCCTCGGTGGCGCGATCGGTACCGGATTGTTCCTCGGCTCGGCCGGAGTACTGAAATCCGCCGGCCCGTCGATGATCCTCGGCTACGCCATCTGCGGCTTCATCGCCTTCATGATCATGCGCCAGCTGGGTGAAATGATCGTCGAAGAGCCGGTGGCCGGTTCCTTCAGCCATTTCGCGCATAAGTATTGGGGCGGCTTTGCCGGCTTCCTGTCGGGCTGGAACTGCTGGATTCTGTACATTCTGGTGGGCATGTCCGAGCTGACCGCGGTCGGTAAATACATTCACTACTGGGCGCCGGACATTCCGACCTGGGTTTCCGCTGCTGCGTTCTTCGTGCTGATCAATGCGATCAACCTGGCCAACGTCAAAGTCTTCGGTGAGGCCGAATTCTGGTTCGCGATCATCAAAGTCGTGGCGATCGTCGGCATGATTGCCCTCGGCAGCTATCTGCTGGTCAGCGGCAACGGCGGCCCGCAAGCGTCGGTGAGCAACCTGTGGTCCCACGGTGGTTTCTTCCCCAACGGCGTCAGCGGTCTGGTGATGGCCATGGCGATCATCATGTTCTCCTTCGGCGGTCTGGAAATGCTCGGTTTCACCGCGGCTGAAGCCGACAAGCCGAAAACCGTGATCCCGAAAGCGATCAATCAGGTGATCTACCGGATCCTGATTTTCTACATCGGTGCACTGGTGATCCTGCTGTCGCTGACCCCATGGGACAGCCTGCTGGAAACCCTCAACGCGTCTGGCGATTCCTACAGCGGCAGCCCGTTCGTGCAAGTGTTCTCGATGCTCGGCAGCAACACCGCCGCGCACATCCTCAACTTCGTGGTCCTGACCGCGGCGCTGTCGGTGTACAACAGCGGCACTTACTGCAACAGCCGCATGCTGCTCGGTATGGCCGAGCAGGGTGATGCACCGAAAGGTCTGGCGAAGATCGACAAGCGCGGCGTGCCGGTGCGTTCGATTCTGGCTTCAGCGGCGGTGACCGTGATTGCGGTGTTGCTCAATTACCTGATCCCGCACAGCGCGCTGGAACTGCTGATGTCGCTGGTGGTTGCCACACTGGTGATCAACTGGGCGATGATCAGTTTCTCGCACTTCAAGTTCCGCCAGCACATGAACAAGACTCAGCAGACGCCGCTGTTCAAGGCGCTGTGGTACCCGTACGGCAACTATGTCTGCCTGGCGTTCGTGGTGTTCATCCTCGGCGTGATGCTGTTGATCCCGGGGATTCAGATCTCGGTGTACGCGATTCCGGTGTGGGTCGTGTTCATGTGGGTCTGCTACGTGATCAAGAACAAGCGCAGTGCGCAAACTGCATTGCCTGCGACCGCGAAGTAACCGCTCAAGCAGAAACAACAAACCCGGCCAAGTGCCGGGTTTGTTGTTTATGGGCGCAATGGAAGGATGGCGAATCCTGTGGGAGCGAGCTTGCTCGCGAAGAGGATATTGAATCCAGCATCAGCGTTGCCTGACACCACGCCTTCGCCAGCAAGCTCGATCCCACAGGGTGTTGTGCCGAATCCAGAATGATTTTCGCGGTATCCTGCACACTCTGAATACGGACGCTTTTCCATGCTGGTGATTTCCAACAATGTGCATCTGCCGGATGCCGAGATCGAATTGACCGCCATCCGCGCGCAAGGCGCCGGGGGGCAGAACGTCAACAAGGTCTCCAGCGCCATGCACCTGCGCTTCGATATTCCGGCCTCGTCCTTGCCTGAATTTTACAAGGAGCGGCTGCTGGCGCTGCGCGACAGTCGTATCACCAGCGACGGCGTGTTGATCCTCAAGGCCCAGCAATACCGCACGCAGGAAGCCAACCGCGCCGATGCGCTGGAGCGCCTGGTCGAGCTGATCCTGAGCGCCACCAAAGTTGAAAAGAAACGCCGCCCGACCAAGCCGACCCTTGGTTCAAAGAAGCGTCGGCTCGAATCGAAAACCAAGCGCGGCAGCATCAAGGCCGGGCGTGGCAAGGTGGATTTCTAGTCTTCGCGATACTTGGCGGTGTGCTTGTACAGATAGACGCTTAGCGCCAAACCGCTCAACGCGGCGAGAGCGGCGAAGAGGAAGATCGAAGCAAATCCGAATCCCGCCGCAATCGCCCCGGCCAATGGCCCGGTGATCCCCAGCGACAAATCGATGAACAGCGAGTAAGCGCCGACAGCCGCGCCGCGACTGGACGCTGGCACCAGATTCACCGCCTCCACGCCCAGCGCCGGGAACACCAGCGAGAAGCCGAAACCACTCAACGCCGCCCCGGCCAGCGCCCAGTGCGCGTCCGGCGCCAGCCACAACAACAGCAGGCCGAGGGTTTCTACCGACAGGCAGGCAATCGCCACGCGGAAACCGCCGAGACGGTTGATCAGATTGCCGAACAGCAACCGCGCACCGATGAAGCTGGCGCCGAACAGGCTCAGACACAGCACCGCGTTTTCCCAATGCTGAGTCGCGTAATACAGAGTAATGAAGGTGGCAATGGTGCCGAAGCCGATCGAGCCCAACGCCAGGCCGCAACCGTGGGGGAACACTTTGCCGAGCACATGCATGAACGGCAGGCGTTCACCGGCGACAATCGGTGCAGGGGTTTTCGGCCACGCCAGCGCCAAACCGAGCATCGCCAGCAAGATGATGCTGACGCCCATGCTCCACAAACCCAACTCGCCCACCAGCCACACGCCGAACGGTGCGCCGATCGCCAGTGCGCCGTAACTGGCGATGCCGTTCCAGGAAATCACCTTGGCGGTGTTGGCCGCGCCGACGCGACCAATGCCCCAGCCAATCGATCCGGAACCGACCAGACTTTCGGCGCTGCCCAGCACCAGTCGGCCAATCAACAGACTGATCAAACTGAGCATCGGCATGCTCGGGGTCCACGCCGAAATCAGCATGAACACACCGCTCAAGCCGCAACCGGCCAGACCAATCATCACCGCGCGTTTGCTGCCCTGGTTGTCGATGATCTTGCCGGCGTAGGGGCGGCTGAGCAGGGTGGCGAGGTATTGCACGCTGATCACCAGACCGGCGATCACCGCGCCAAAGCCCAGGTCGCTGTGCACGTAACCGGGCAGCACCGCCAGCGGGATGCCGATGTTCAGATAACCGATAAAGGTGAAGAGGACGATGGAAACGACTTGCAGCGTGACCGCCAGGGGGCGCTGGGGCTCGGACATAGAGGACGACATGGGTAACGATCCACGGGAACGGCAGATTAGATAGGCTGCTTATGATACCGGCGCGGAGCAATCTGGGGCGGGAAAAGTAAAACTATTTGCCCGGTGGCCGTTTCAGGACTTGGCCGGGGCAACCAGTTGCGTGGTGACCAGTGCGGCGAGGGCGTTTTCTTCAGTGCCGAAACGGGCGAGCAGGGCGGCTTGTTTCTCGGGAGAGAGGCGGCTCCAGATCTCGATCATCTTCTCGGTAGCACCGATCAGGACGGCAGCTTGGCTTTCGGAGAATTCGTCGGTCATGGCAGGGTCGGGTTCAGGCAGTGTGGAAAGCGCATGTTAGCGCTTTCCACACGGTCTGTACGACGGGTCTTACTCTTCGCTGTCGGCCGGGCGGCTCTCAACGGCTTCTTTCGGCTCGGGCTGTTGGGCGCCGGCTTGTTGCGTGGTCGTCTGCTCAGGTACGTGCAGGCTTGGGAAGGGGAGATTAGGAATCTCGTGCATGGTTGCGCTCCTCGCTAAGTCTGTTGATAGATCTGGTAGATCCGCGCTTTTACAAAGCCTGCGCAGGATACAGCAGGAAAAATGACAATCAGACTTTTAATTCAAAATAATGCGACAGATGGCCGCAGGGGGGCGCAAAAACGGTGGTGATTGATCGTTCCCACGCTCTGCGTGGGAATGCCTCAATGGACGCTCTGCGTCCGCTGTTGGGACGCGGAGCGTCCCGGGCTGCATTCCCACGCGGAGCGTGGGAACGATCAACCGCAGAAACAAATGTGGGAGCGAGCAGGCTCGCTCCCACTTGGTTTTGTATTGCTGTAGCTATTTGCAGACGCTGGCGATCGCTTCGGCCAGCAGCGCCAGTCGCGTGGCGTCGATCCCGGCAACGTTCGCCCGGCCTGAGCTGACCATGTACACGCTGTGATGCTCGCGCAGTTGTTTTACTTGCTCCGGCGACAGGCCGGTGTAAGAGAACATGCCGCGCTGCACGCCAATGTGCGCAAAGCGCTCGCGCAAGCCGTGTGGCTCCAGCGCTTCGACCAGGCCGCTGCGCAGTTGCGCAATCCGCAGGCGCATGGCTTCCACTTCATCGGCCCAGCGCGCTTTCAGCTCCGGGTCGGCGAGGATGGTCGCGACCACCGCAGCGCCGTGATCCGGTGGCGTCGACCACAAATTACGGGCGATGTTGGCCAGTTGGCTGCGGATGTCGATGAGCTTGTCAGCGGTGTTCGCGCAGACGATCAGCGCACCGGTGCGGTCGCGGTACAGGCCGAAGTTCTTCGAGCAGGAACTGGTGATCAGCAGCTCGGGAATCTCGGTTGCGAACAGTCGAGTCGACCACGCATCCTGTTCCAGACCATCGCCAAAACCCTGATAGGCGAAGTCGATCAGCGGCAGCAGATTGCGACTGCGCACCACGTCAAGCACGCGCCGCCAGTCGTCATGGTTCAAGTCGAAACCGGTCGGGTTGTGGCAGCACGCGTGCAGCAGCACCACATCACCTTTCGGCACTTCGTTGAGCACGGCGAGCATGGCCTCGACGTCGAGGCGGTTGTCGCTGCCCACGTACGGGTAGTGGCTGACCTTGACCCCGGCCGCGGCGAAAATCGTTTCGTGGATCGGCCAGGTCGGGTTGCTCAACCACACGCCTTTGCCCGGCAGGCACTGGGCGATGAAGTCAGCCGCCAGACGCAGGGCGCCGGTGCCGCCCGGCGTTTGAGTCGCGCCGGCACGTTGTTCGGCGATCAGCTTGGAGTCAGCGCCGAGCACCAACTCGTTGATGACTTTGCCGAACAGCGGGTTGCCGTGGCCACCGATGTAGGTCTTGGTGTCCTGGCTGTCGACCAGTCGCGCTTCGGCGATTTTCACCGCTTCGGGGATCGGCGTCAGGCCTTGGGCATCCTTGTAGACGCCAACGCCCAAGTCGAATTTGCGCGGGTTGGTGTCCTGCGCATACGCCTCCATCAAGCCGAGGATCGGGTCGCCGGGGACCCGGCCGATGGCGTCGAAGTGCATTACTTGCGTCCTTCTGCAGTCTTGGCCACTTCGTCAGTGCGCGCGGCCATGATGAAGTCGTTGCGGTGCAGGCCTTTGATCGAGTGGCTCCACCAGGTGACGGTGACTTTGCCCCACTCGGTCAGCAGGCCCGGGTGGTGACCTTCGGCCTCGGAGATCTCGCCGACAGCGTTGGTGAACGCCAGTGCGTGCTTGAAGTTCTTGAACAGGAAAACTTTCTCCAGCTGCATGATGCTGTCGCGAACTTCGATGTTCCAGTCAGGGATCTGCTTGATCAGGACCGGCAGTTCTTCGTCGCTGACTTGTGGCGCATCGGCGCGGCAGGCTTCGCAGTGGGCTTGGTTCAAAGTGGACATGGTCTGTTCCTGAATTCGATTCTTGTTGGAAATTACTATCTTTGCGCGCAAGTCGCGAGCGGGTTCTGCTCAGGCCGCTTTCGGCTTTGGCGGAAATTTCGGTGCGTGCAGACCCAGCTGCATGCCTTGTCGAACCATGGCCATGATGTCTTCATGGGCGACGTCGAACAGACGCTTGAGGTTCGGCAGGACAAAGTACAGCGGTTGCAGGATGTCGATGCGGTACGGCGTGCGCATCGCTTCGAGCGGATCGAAGGCTTGATGCTCGGGCTCGTCCGACAGCGAATAAACGGTTTCTTTTGGCGAAGACAGAATGCCGCCGCCGTAGATGCGTTTGCCTTGCGGGGTTTCGACCAGGCCGAACTCGATGGTCATCCAGTACAGACGCGCCAGATACACGCGCTCTTCCTTGGTCGCTTGCAGACCGAGTTTGCCGTAGGTGTGGGTGAATTCGGCGAAATACGGGTTGGTCAGCAGCGGGCAGTGACCAAAGATCTCGTGGAAAATGTCGGGTTCTTGCAGGTAGTCGAGTTCTTCGCGGGTGCGGATAAACGTCGCGACGGGAAACTGCTTGCTGGCGAGCAATTCAAAGAAGGTCTGGAAGGGAATCAGCGCCGGCACGCGGGCCACCTCCCAACCGGTCGTCTCGCGGAGTACCTTGTTGATCTCGCCGAGTTGCGGGATGCGGTCGTGGGGCAGACCGAGTTTCTCGATACCGTCCAGGTACTCCTGGCAGGCACGCCCTTCGATCACTTTCAACTGGCGAGTGATCAGCGTGTTCCACACCGCGTGTTCTTCGGCGGGGTAGTCGATAAAACCTTGCGCATCGGGCTCGCGGGCCACGTATTGCGTCTGCTTCATACTGCTCTCCTGCTAGGGGAATTCGTTTTTGTTATGTCCAGCGATGGACTCAGAATTACCCGAGAGTGGGGTGATGTGCAGTACGTTTGGCAGGACTCTCGTAGGAAATTTCCCTGCATTTCGTAAAATAATCGTTACGGTTTTGCCGATATCGCGCATTTGCGGCGATTCGCAGGTTTGAAAAGTTCAGCTACTGTCACGTAATCTTGACAATAATCTGTGCGCCTCGACAGAAAAGTCATGGTGCTATCCCTTGTGGGAGCGAACCTGCTCGCGAATGCGATCTGTCTGATACATCAAGGTTGGATGTGCGGACGTCTTCGCGAGCAGGCTCGCTCCCACAGGGTGTCGTGTTCAACTTTCATTTTTGCCGGGCCTCTTTCTATGCGCATCAAAGTCCATTGCCAGAACCGCATCGGCATCCTGCGCGACATCCTCAACCTGCTCGTGGAATACGGGATCAACGTCGCGCGGGGCGAAGTCGGTGGCGAGCATGGCAACGCGATTTACCTGCATTGCCCGAACCTGATCAACATTCAGTTCCAGGCACTGCGACCGAAGTTCGAGGCGATCGCCGGCGTGTTCGGCGTCAAGCGGGTAGGGCTGATGCCGAGCGAGCGGCGGCACATGGAGTTGAACGCGCTGCTCGGCGCGCTGGAATTTCCGGTGTTGTCGATCGACATGGGCGGCTCGATCGTTGCCGCCAACCGCGCGGCGGCGCAATTGCTCGGTGTGCGGGTCGATGAAGTGCCAGGTATTCCGCTGTCGCGCTACGCCGAAGACTTCGACTTGCCGGAACTGGTGCGTGCGAATAAATCACGCATCAACGGCATGCGGGTCAAGGTCAAAGGCGACATCTTTCTCGCCGACATCGCGCCGCTGCAATCGGAGCACGACGACAGCGAAGCCATGGCCGGCGCCGTGCTGACTTTGCATCGCGCCGACCGCGTCGGTGAGCGCATCTACAATGTGCGCAAACAGGAATTACGCGGCTTCGACAGCATCTTCCAGAGCTCGAAAGTCATGGCCGCTGTTGTCCGTGAAGCACGCAGAATGGCACCGCTCGATGCGCCGCTATTGATAGAAGGCGAAACCGGCACCGGCAAGGAATTGCTCGCGCGCGCCTGCCACCTCGCCAGCCCGCGTGGGCAATCGCCGTTGATGGCGCTCAACTGCGCCGGTTTGCCCGAGTCGATGGCCGAAACCGAACTGTTCGGCTACGGCCCGGGTGCCTTTGAAGGCGCACGCGCCGAGGGCAAGCTTGGCCTGCTGGAATTGACCGCTGGCGGCACGCTGTTCCTCGATGGCGTCGGTGAAATGAGCCCGCGCTTGCAGGTCAAATTACTGCGCTTTCTGCAGGACGGTTGCTTCCGCCGGGTCGGCAGTGATGAAGAGGTCTATCTGGATGTGCGAGTGATTTGCGCCACTCAGGTCGACTTGTCCGAGTTGTGCGCTCGCGGCGAGTTTCGCCAGGATTTGTATCATCGCTTGAACGTGCTCTCGCTGCACATTCCGCCGCTGCGCGAATGCCTCGACGGTTTGACCCCGCTGGTCGAGCACTTCCTCGATCAGGCCAGTCGGCAGATCGGTTGTTCGCTGCCAAAACTGGCGCCGGCGGCGATGGATCGGCTCAGTCATTACCACTGGCCGGGCAACGTGCGGCAACTGGAGAACGTGCTGTTCCAGGCGGTTTCGCTGTGCGATGGCGGCACGGTGAAGGCGGAGCATATTCGTTTGCCGGATTACGGCGTGCGTCAGCCGCTTGGCGATTTCTCGCTGGAGGGCGGCCTGGACGAAATCGTCGGGCGCTTCGAGAAAGCGGTGCTGGAGCGCTTGTATTCCGAGCATCCGAGCAGTCGGCAGTTGGGTAAGCGGCTTGGGGTTTCGCACACGACGATTGCCAATAAGCTGCGCGAGTATGAGGTCGGTAAAGAGCCGGGCAGCACGTGATCGTTTCCACGCTCCGCGTGGGAATGCAGGCCCGGACGCTCCGCGTCCCAAAGCGGACGCAGAGCGTCCATTGAGGCATTCCCACGCGGAGCGTGGGAACGATCATTACGATCATTCGCCGGGATTGCCGCCAAGCGGCATAACACCGCCGGTTTTTCGACTTCGATACATTTCAGATTCCCCCGCAAAATCCCCCAAGTCCTTTGTTTACCGGGCCGCGCGCCGCCAGAAAAAAGTTGGTCTGCAAATTGCTTATGGCTCAGCAGTACAGCGGTGGGCGGCAAACGTCCGGCATGCAGAGGAAAGAGTGTGGACAAGTACCTTTATGTGGCAATGACCGGCGCCAGCCAGAACGCACTGGCGCAAAAGGCCCATGCCAACAACCTGGCGAACATCTCCACCAACGGTTTTCAGCGCGACCTGGAGCAGGCGCGTTCGATGCCGGTGTTCGGTGACGTGTTTCCGGCGCGTGCGTTTGCCATGAGCGAACGGCCTGCCACCGACTTCACCCCAGGCTCGCTGGTGCAGACCGGTCGTGACCTCGACGTCGCCGTGACCGGCAACGGCTATATCGCCGTGCAGAACCCTAGCGGCGGTGAAAGCTATGTGCGCACCGGCAGCCTCAACATCGACGCCCTCGGCGTGCTGCGTGCCGGCAACGGCATGGCCGTGATGGGCAATGGCGGGCCGATTGCCGTGCCGCCAGAGCAACAGGTCGAAGTCGGCGAAGACGGCACCATCAGTATTCGTGCGATGGGCGAAGGCCCGCGCGTCATGGCGGAAGTCGACCGGATCAAACTGGTCAACCCGGACATCAAGAACATGAACAAGGGCCTCGACGGCTCGATTTACACCAAGGACGGCCAGCCTGCGCAGGCCGATGCCAACGTCAAACTGGTGTCGGGTTTTCTTGAGTCGAGCAACGTCAATGCCGTGGAAGAAATGACCTCGGTGCTGGCCTTGGCCAAGCAGTTCGAATTGCACGTCAAGATGATGAACACCGCCAAAGACGACGACCAGGCCATGGCTCGGGTCTTGCAGATCAGCTAATTATCAGAACGTCGCGCCGTAAAACAGGCGCACGAGGAGAATCGAATGCTTCCGGCTCTATGGGTTGCCAAAACCGGTCTGTCCGCCCAGGACACTAACCTGACCACCATTTCCAACAACCTGGCGAACGTGTCGACCACGGGTTTCAAACGTGACCGCGCCGAGTTCCAGGACCTGCTGTATCAGATCAAGCGGCAGCCTGGCGCTCAGTCGACTCAGGACAGCGAACTGCCGTCGGGTCTGCAACTGGGTACCGGTGTGCGCATCGTCGGCACGCAGAAAAACTTCACCGCCGGCAGCCTGCAAACCACCGAGCAGCCGCTGGACATGGCCATCGACGGTCGCGGTTTCTTCCAGATCCTGCAGCCGGACGGCACCACGTCCTACACCCGTGACGGTACCTTCCACCTCGACTCCAATGGCCAGATCGTCAACGCCAGCGGTTTCGCGCTGGAGCCGGCCATCGTTATCCCGAACAACGCGCAGAGCTTCACCGTCGGCACCGACGGCACCGTGTCCATCACCGTGCCGGGCAACCCTGCCGCGCAGGTGATCGGCAACCTGCAAACCGCCGACTTCATCAACCCGGCCGGTCTGCAAGCAGTGGGCAACAACCTGTTCCTGGAAACCGCTGCTTCCGGCGCGCCGCAAATCGGTACACCGGGCCTGAACGGTTTCGGCACCACGCTGCAGAACACCCTGGAAGGTTCCAACGTCAGCACCGTTGAAGAGATGGTCAACATGATCACCACTCAGCGCGCTTACGAGATGAACTCCAAGGTGATCTCCACCGCCGACCAGATGCTCTCGTTCGTAACGCAGAATCTGTAATCAAGTCTATGTGGCAGCCATGAGGCTGCCTGCAACACCGTGAGGTAGGGTCATGAAACGCTTTGTATCTGTTCTGGCATTGGGTGGGGTCGTCTCGCTCGCGGGCTGCGTCGCACCGACGCCCAAGCCTAATGACCCTTACTACGCTCCGGTGTTGCCGCGCACGCCGTTGCCGTCGGCGGCCAACAATGGCTCGATCTATCAGGCCGGTTTCGAACAGAACCTGTACAGCGACCGCAAGGCGTTCCGGGTCGGTGACATCATCACCATCACCCTGAACGAGCGCACCCAGGCAAGCAAGAACGCCAACTCGCAAATGGACAAGAACAGCGATAACAAGATCGGCCTGACGTCGTTGTTCGGTTCCAGTCTGACGACGAACAACCCGATCGGCAGCAACGACCTGAGCCTGAACGCCGGCTACAGCGCCGACCGTTCGACCAAGGGCGACGCCAAGTCGGGGCAGAGCAACAGCCTGACCGGTTCGATCACCGTGACCGTCGCTGACGTGCTGCCCAACGGCATCATCGCCGTGCGCGGCGAGAAGTGGCTAACGCTGAACACCGGTGACGAACTGGTTCGCATCGCCGGCCTGGTGCGCGCCGATGACATCGCCACGGACAACACCGTGTCGTCGACCCGGGTCGCCGATGCACGCATCACCTACTCGGGTACCGGCGCGTTTGCCGATACGAGTCAGCCAGGCTGGTTCGACCGTTTCTTCCTCAGCCCGCTGTTCCCTTTCTAGGTGGCTACGTTGAACTTCAAGAGCCTCATGCTCGCTGCGGCGATGATGTCCGCAGCGTTTGGTGCCCACGCCGAGCGGCTGAAAGACATCGCCAGCATCTCCGGCGTGCGTTCCAACCAGTTGATCGGTTACGGCCTGGTGGTCGGGCTTAATGGCACCGGTGACCAGACGACGCAAACCCCGTTCACCCTGCAGACCTTCAACAACATGCTGTCGCAGTTCGGCATCAAAGTGCCGCCGGGCTCGGGCAACGTGCAGTTGAAGAACGTTGCAGCGGTGTCGATCAGTGCCGACTTGCCGGCGTTTGCCAAACCGGGTCAGCAGGTCGACATCACTGTGTCCTCGATCGGTAACTCCAAGAGCCTGCGCGGCGGCACACTGTTGCTGACCCCGCTCAAGGGTATCGACGGCAACGTCTACGCCATCGCTCAGGGCAACCTGGTGGTCGGCGGTTTTGATGCCGAAGGTCGCGACGGCTCGAAGATCACCGTCAACGTTCCGTCGGCCGGTCGCATCCCCGGCGGTGCGTCGGTAGAGCGTTCGGTGCCGAGCGGTTTCAACCAGGGCAACAGCCTGACGCTGAACCTCAACCGCTCCGACTTCACCACCGCCAAGCGCATCGTCGACAAGATCAACGACATGCTCGGCCCTGGCGTCGCCCAAGCCATCGACGGCGGCTCGATCCGTGTCACCGCGCCGCTCGATCCGAGCCAGCGCGTCGACTATCTGTCGATCCTCGAAAACCTTGAAGTCGACCCGGGTCAGGCAGTGGCGAAAGTCATCATCAACTCGCGTACCGGCACCATCGTCATCGGCCAGAACGTCAAGGTTTCGCCGGCCGCCGTGACCCACGGCAGCCTGACGGTGACCATCACCGAAGACCCGATTGTCAGCCAGCCAGGCCCGTTGTCCAACGGCCAGACGGCTGTCGTGCCACGCTCGCGCGTCAACGCCGAGCAGGAAGCCAAACCGATGTTCAAATTCGGCCCGGGCACCACCCTCGACGAGATCGTGCGTGCGGTGAACCAGGTCGGCGCGGCGCCGGGTGACTTGATGGCGATCCTTGAAGCACTGAAGCAGGCCGGCGCATTGCAAGCCGACCTGATCGTGATCTGAGGACGGCAGACATGGATATGCGCAAAGGCAGTCTGGTCGACACGGCGGATTCGGGTTCGTATTCCGACCTCAATCGTCTGAATCAGCTCAAGGTCGGCGACAAGAACAGTGATGCGAACATGCGCAAGGTTGCGCAGGAATTCGAATCGCTGTTCATCGGAGAAATGCTCAAGTCGATGCGCTCGGCCACCGAGACGCTCGGTCAGGACAACCCGCTCAACACACCGGCCGCCAAGCAGTACCAGGAAATGGCTGACCAGCAGATGGCCGTTTCGATGTCCCGCGAGGGCGGTGGTATCGGCCTGGCTGACGTGCTGTTGCGCCAGATGCAGAAGAACAAACCGATGGCGCCGGGTGAGGCGGCTGCCGCCTCCGCCGCCAAGCAGGAAGAAGCCCGGGCGAAAGTCGCTGCCGTGGCCACGCCGATTGCTGCAGGCACCACCGCGATCAATGGCCCGTTGTCACGAGTCAATGGCGAGCGTCCGCTGTGGGCGTCGCGTTCGGGTCGTGTGTCGAACAGCGCCGACGTTTCCCACAGCAATGACATGGCGATGATCAACAAGCGGCGCTTGGCACTGCCGCCGAAACTGGCTGATCGTCTGCTCGCCGGTCTCGTGCCGTCGGCCACGACAAACGCGACGCCTGCCGCGAATACCGTGTTGCCGCGCGCCACGACTGCCGTCGCGACGGGCTCTGGTCCGCTGTACAACGGTGATTGGCTGGCCCGCGCCGAGAACGAAAAAGCCTCCGGCGGGCAGATGCAGGTTTACGGCCGCGCCATGGCACAAATTCCGCTGGCGCCGGCGAAGAAAGCCTTCAGCTCTGCCGACGAATTCGTCAACACCATGCTGCCGATGGCCAAGGAAGCTGCCGACCGTATCGGCGTCGATCCGCGTTATCTGGTCGCCCAAGCGGCACTGGAAACCGGCTGGGGCAAATCGGTCATGCGCGCCCAGGATGGCAGCAGCAGTCACAACCTGTTCGGCATCAAGGCGAGCAGCAATTGGAAGGGCGATTCGGCCCGGGCGATCACCAGCGAATTCCGCGACGGGCAGATGGTCAAGGAGACGGCCGAGTTCCGTTCCTACGCCTCCTACAAGGACAGTTTCCACGATCTGGTGACTTTGCTGCAGAGCAATAATCGCTATCAAGATGTGCTGAAGTCTGCCGATAACCCAGAACAGTTTGTACGCGAATTGCAAAAGGCCGGTTACGCCACCGACCCGAACTACGCGACAAAGATTTCGCAGATAGCCAAGCAGATGAACAGTTTCCAAAACTACGCTGCGGCGGGTGTATCCACCACGCCTTTATAAGGCACAAGGTATAAGGTCTGAACCATGAGTTTGCTCAATATCGGGATGTCGGGACTGTCGGCCAGTCAGTCCTCTTTGGCTACGACAGGCAACAACATTGCCAACGTCGACACCGCCGGTTATTCGCGTCAGCAAACCGTGCAGGGCACAAAATCCTCGCAGCAGTACGGCACCGTCTTCATCGGCACGGGCACCACCCTGGCTGACGTGCGCCGGGTTTATAACTCGTACCTGGAAACCCAACTGCACACGGCGACCTCGCTGGACAGCGAATCGGCCTCGTTCCTGGCCCAGGCCACGCCGCTGGACTCGATGCTGTCGGATACCAACACCGGCCTGACCGGCGTGCTGCAAAAATTCTTCACCTCGATGCAGGGCGTTTCGACTTCGGCCACCGATGACACCTCCCGTCAATCGGTGCTGACCGGCGCGCAGGCACTGACCAATCGCTTCAACACCATCGCCAAGCAGCTCAACGACCAGAACACCACCATCAACGGCAGCCTCGCCGACATGGCGGCCCAGGTGAACAAGCTGGCGACCTCGATCGCCAACCTGAACCAGAAGATCGGCGAGATCTCCACCAGTGGTGGCGCGCCGAACGACTTGCTCGACTCGCGTAACGAAGCCGTGCGCCAACTGTCCGAGCTGACCGGTGCGCAAGTGGTCGAGCGCGGTACCAGTTTCGATATCTACGTCGGCAGCGGCCAGCCGCTGGTGATCGGCAACACCACCAACACCCTGAGCACCGTGCCGATGAAGGATGATCCTTCGCGCATGGGCATTCAGATGGATCGCGGTTCGAGCACCATCGACATCACTTCGGTGATCAGCGGTGGCGAAATCGGCGGCCTGCTGACCTATCGCAAGGAAGTCCTCGACCCTTCGCTCAACGAGCTGGGCCGCGTGGCGTTGGTGGTCGCTGACCAGATCAACAGCCAGCAAGCCCAGGGCATCGACAAGAACGGTGACTTCGGCGCGGCGATTTTCAACAACATCAACAGTGCCGCACTGATCAGTCAGCGCAGCATTGCGGCGGCGGGCAACAGCACCGGTTCGGGCAACCTTGACGTCACGATCAAGGACACTGGCAAGCTGACCACCAGTGATTATCAGGTCACCTTCACCAGCGCCACCGACTACACCGTCAAGCGTTCCGATGGCACCGACCTGGGCACGTTCAGCACCACCACCAATCCGCCACCGGTGATCGACGGCTTCAGCCTCGCCCTCAATGGCGGTGCGTTGAGCGCCGGTGACAGCTTCAAGATCACCCCGACCCGTGGCGCGGCCGCGAGCATTCAGACGGTCCTCACCGACCCGAAGAAAATTGCTGCAGCCGGTCCATTGACCGGTGTGGCCAGCGCTGCCGGCCTGGGGACTTACACCCAGCCGACGCTGAGCGACACGATCGATATCTACAGCTCGACGGCCCAGGCTGACATGCAGGCGGCGCTGAAGAATTCGACGCCGGTCAAACTGGTATTCGGTGCAGCCAGCGGCGGTAGCCAATCGTACAACCTGGTCGATGCCAAGGGCGCGACCATCGGCACCGGCACCATCGTGCCCGGCCAGTCGAACACGCTGAACCTGAAAGTCGGCATCGTCGACGCCAGCGGCAACCCGGTAATGGACACCACCGTCACGCCGAACGTGCAGAAGACCTTCACCGTACAAACCACGGTCGGCGGCACGCCGAAGTCCGGCGAAACCTTCACCATGAATCTGACCGGCGCGGCATCTTCGGACAACCGCAACGCGCAAGCATTGGTCGGCCTGCAAACCAAGCAGACCGTCGACACCGGTTCGGCGAGCAAGGGCATCAGCCTGACCGACGCCTACAACAAACTGGTGACCAACGTCGGCACCAAGACGGCCCAGGGCAAGTCCGACAGCGCCGCCACCACAGCGATTCTGGACAACGCCAAAGGCGCCCGCGATTCGCTGTCCGGGGTCAACCTGGATGAAGAAACCGGCAACCTGGTCAAATATCAGCAGTACTACACAGCGTCTTCGCAGATCATCAAAGCTGCGCAGGAAACTTTCGCCACGCTGATCAACAGCCTTTAAGGAGTCGTAATTCATGCGCATTTCCACCGCCCAGTATTACGGCACGCAAGCGTCGGACTATCAGCGTAACTTCAACAAGGCGGTTGCCACCGCCAGCGAGGCGAGCAGCCTGCAGCGCATCACCAATGCGTCCGATGACCCGCTGGGTGCCGGGCGCTTGCTGCAATTGGGCCAGCAGGCCGCGATGCTTGACCAGTACACCACCAATATCAGCACCACCAAAAGTGCGTTGACCGTTCAGGAATCCACGCTGGATGCGATCACCACGGCGTTGTCGCGTGCCAAGGAACTGTCCCTGGCCGCCAACAACGGCACGATCACCGACAAGGACCGCCAGGCTTACGCCTCGGAACTGGGCGAGATCCAGAAACAAGTGCTGGGCCTGATGAACTCCAAGGATGCCAACGGCAACTACCTGTTCTCCGGTTCCAAGACCGACACGGCCCCGTACTCGCAAAACGGCGACGGCACCTACACCTACAACGGTGATCAGACCACCATCAATCTGGGCATTGGCGATGGCCTGTCGGTCGGCACCAACACGACCGGTTGGGATGCATTCCAGCAGACCATCAATACCGCCCGCACCAACGTGACCCGCACTGCTCCAGCGGTGGATGACGGTCGTGTCGTGCTGTCCAACGGTACGATCGGCACTGAAGCGACCTACAACGCCAAGTTCACCAGCGGCCAGCCGTATACCGTCAGTTTCGTCAGCAGCACGCAGATGCAAATCACTGATGCGCTGGGTAATGACGTGACCGCTGAAGCCAGCAAGAATGGCCTGATCAGCAACACCAGTGGCGCCAACCAGAGCTTCAGCTTCCGTGGCGTCGACATGCAGCTGAACATCAACCTGCAGGCTGGTGATACCAACCCGGACGCGGTCATTGCCGGGCACAGTTTTCAGTTGGCGGTGACACCGGACACGTTCACCACCTCGCGTAACCCGGGCAATACGTCGACGGCGGTGATCACCGGTTCCAGCATCACCGACCAGGCAGCCTACACCGCGGCTTTCCCGCAGGGTGGCGCCGTCCTCAAGTTCACCAGCGCCACTGCGTTTGACCTGTACGCGGCACCGGTAACGGCCGACAGCAAACCTGTGTCCTCGGGCACCGTGGTCGGCGGCAACGCGACCGCAGCCGGTGTGACATTCGCCTTGGGTAATACTCCGGCAACGGGTGATCAATTTTCGATCCAGCCGAACAACCATCAGACCCAGAACGTACTCGATACCCTCGGCCAGATGATCAACGCGCTGAACACGCCAATCGATGGCGATCCGGTCGCCAAGCAAAAACTGCAGGGCGCCATGGAAGCCGGTATCGGAAACATTGATGCTGCGACCAACCAGATTGGCACCGCAGTCACGTCGATCGGCGCCCGTGGCCAGTCGCTGGACATGCAAAGCGTCACCAACGACAGCCTGAGCACCGCCAACACTACGACGCAAGGCTCGATCCGCGATTCGGATCCGGCCGAAGTCATGACCCGCCTGACCTTGCAGCAGACCATGTTGCAGGCTGCGCAACTGGCGTTCAGCAAGATCAGCCAGCTGGGTCTGTTCAACAAGATCTGACGATGACCGGGTGTGCAAGCACCCGGTTTTCCTGCTCTTGAGTTTCTAATGTTTTTTTCCGCGGTTTCAGAGGGCTCGCAGTTCCGGTCGGGTTCCCGCCGCTAGCGAGTCCGCCGTGAAGTCACTTCCCCTTGTCAGCCTTGTCATTCCTGCCTTCAACCCGCGCTTCTTCGAGCGGGCATTGCGCAGCGCCGTCAGTCAGGGCTACGGCAATCTTGAAATCATTGTCTGCGACGACAGTCGTGGTGATGACATCGAAGCCATTGTCGCGGCGATGACCGAGCAGAGCGGGGTGGCTGTGCGCTACGTGCGCAATCCGCACACCTTGGGAATGGTCGGCAATCTGCAGGCCTGCCTGGATCAGGCTCAGGGCGAATTCATCAAGTTTTTGTGCGATGACGATCAGCTGTTCACCAGCTGTATCGAGCATCAGGCCAAAGTGCTCGCTGAACGTGACGAGGTCAATCTGGTGCTGGCCCAGCGACTGTTCTGGGACGCCGATGACATGGTGCTGCCTTCACGTCTGGAAAACACGCCACTCTCTCCGATCAGTGGCCTGTTCAAGGGAGAGGATCTGCTGGCGCTCTTCGAGACGTTCCCGTCGAACCTCCTCGGTGGTTTCAGTAATGCCCTGTTCCGTCGCGCCGACGTTGTCGAGTTACTGCCGGCGCTGACTCAGCCGGACCACTGTTTTGTCGCGAGCCTCGATTTCGCCTTGTTCGTGTGTTTGCTGCGACGCGGCAACACGGTGATTTCCAATCATGTGTTAAGCGTTGAACGTCTGTATCCGGATCGCCTGAGTGGCCAGCAAGTCATGAAGGACGCTTTGGTGGTCGAGCGGCAATGGCTGCTGCAAATGCTCAAGGCGCGCAGCGGAGAGTCGGCGCCTGCGAAAGGGTGGGTGCGTTATGTGCCATTGCCCAATGCGGATGAGTCCCCCCGGGTCTGGATAGAACTGCCGCTGAGCCGAACCCTCGGTACCAAACAGAGCGCCCAGATCTGGCAAGTCGGTGCTGACAGCCAGAGCTTTTCCGAACTCTATGCGCAATGGCTGGGGTGCCGCAGGCTCAGCGACGTCCAGAGCAGATTGTTGCCGGACACTCTGGCGGGCTGGTCGTCTACACCGCGAATCGTGCCCATCGTGGTGGACGAGCAGGGCAGTCCTGCGGCGCTGGAGCGGACGCTGGAAAGTCTTGTCGCGCAGGTCTATCCACCTGAGTTGACGCTGGTGTTGTCCAGCGATTGCACTGAGCCGGTATTGGATGGGCGTGTGTTCCATTTGCCGTTGCAGGACGATTATCTGCACCAGATCAATCAGCTGCTGCCGCAACTGGATGGCGCTGACTGGTTTTATCTGCTGCGCGCGGGTGATCGTCTGGTGCCTCCGGCCTTGCTGATGTTGGCCGAACGCATCGCCTTCAACAGCGCCTTGCACTGTCTGTACAGCGATGAAGGCAGCTTGCGTGCGGGGGAGTCGGCGGAGCCGGCATTCAAGCCCGACTTCAACCTGGATCTGATGCGCTCCTACCCTTATGTCGGTCGTGCGCTGGCGTTCCGGCGCGAGACTTTTCTGACACTCGGCGGCTTCGATTCGACTTTCACTGAGCTCGCGCCTCACGACATGCTCTGGCGAATGGTTGAAGAGCACGGCACTCAGGTAGTTGGGCATCTGGCCGAGATTGCCATCGAGTCGTCCTTCGACCTGGCGCAGTGGCTGTCGCTGCCCGCCGTGAGTGAACACAACGCGCGATTGCTGTCGGCGCATCTGGATCGTATGGGGATCGCCCACGATCTGCGACGCGGCAGCGTCGAGTTGCTCAATCGGGTCGATTACCGGCATGCCCATCGGCCGTTGGTCTCGATCATCATTTCCACTCGCGACCAGATTGCGGCGTTGCAACGCTGCGTCGAAAGCCTGCTGGAAAAAACCGCGTACAGCGAGTACGAGCTGTTGCTGGTCGACAACGCCAGCGAGACCGCCGAGGCCCGTGCCTGGCTGGACGGTATGGCGCAATTGGGCAGTGAACGCGTACGCGTGCTGGCCTACCCGCAACAGGGTAACGTCGCCGCACTGCGCAACTTTGCCGTAGGTCAGGCGAGGGGCGAATACGTCTTGCTGCTCAACCCCTACACCGTGATCACTCAGGGTGACTGGCTCGACGAGTTGCTCAATCACGCCCAGCGTCCGGAAGTCGGCATTGTCGGTGCCAAGCTCTTCAATCCTGATGGCTATGTGTTGCATGCGGGGCTGGTGCTGGGTTTGCAGGGGCCGGCCGGCCTGCCGTTCTATGGTCAGGCCATGCAGTCGTCCGGCTACATGTTCCGCTTGCAGGTGGTTCAGGATCTGAGCGCCGTCGGCGCCGATTGCCTGATGGTGCGCAAGTCGGTGTTCGATGCGGTTGATGGTCTGGATGAGCAGAGTCTGCCGCGTATGTTGCATGAAGTGGACCTGGCACTACGCGTGGCCCGGCAAGGTTATCTCGTGGTGTGGACTCCCTATGCTGTGCTGGCGCTGGGCGCGCAGCCAGTCGAGGAGGTCATCAACGAAGAAGGGGTCTCGCATAATCAGCAGGAAGAAACGTTCTTCAAGCGCTGGCTGCCGGTCATTGCCCGCGACCCTGCCTACAATCCCAATCTTTCGCTGCAAAAGCACACCGGCTCGAGCTTCACGCTTGAGCCGGGCCTGCGCACCGGCTGGACTCCTTTCCGCAATAGCACCATGCCGAGGATTCTCGGGTTGCCGCTCAACGCCTCGGCGATCGGTCACTATCGTGTCACGCAACCGCTGATCGAGCTCGAAGCGGCCGGGCGGGTGCAGGGACAGATCCGCTATAGCGTGAACCTGCCACCGATTGTTGAAATCGAGCGTCTGTCACCTGATGTAATCGTTCTGCAAGGGCGTTACACCGTGTCGTCGGTCAACGAAATGCCGGTGCTGTGCAGCTACTTCAATGCCCGCAGCATCTATGAGCTTGACGACTACGTCATTGATGTTCCCCATCGCAATGCGCATATCCGCAACATGCCGGACAAGTATGAAATGGAGCGTATTGTCCGCCGTGCGATCGGCATGTGCGACCGCGTCGTGGTCTCGACTCAGCCATTGGCCAACGCCTTGTCGGACATGCATCACGACATCCGTGTCGTGCCGAACATGTTGGCGAAGGAGTTCTGGAGCAACTTGCGCGGCCAGCGCCGGACCTCGAAAAAGCCACGAGTCGGTTGGGGCGGCGGCACCAGTCACCATGGTGACCTCGCGGTGATCGCTGATGTCGTGCGCGAACTGGCGGATGAAGTCGACTGGGTGTTTTTCGGTATGTGCCCGGATGATCTGCTCCCGTACATGCATGAGTTCCATGGTGTGATCGCCCTCGACGCGTACCCGGCGAAACTGGCCAGCCTCAATCTCGACCTGGCCCTTGCACCGCTCGAATTCCACATTTTCAACGACTGCAAAAGCAACCTGCGTCTGCTGGAATACGGTGCCTGCGGTTACCCGGTAATCTGCACCGACACTGAGGCCTATCGCGGCTACCTGCCGTGTACTCGGGTCAAGACCAACTCCACGGAAGAATGGCTGCAGGCAATCCGCATGCACCTGGCCGACCCGGACGCCAGCTACCGCATGGGCGACGAGTTGCGCGAAGTCGTGCTGCGCGACTACGTGTTGCGCGGCGATAATCTGCGGTACTGGGAACATGGCTGGCTGGCGAATTGATTCAAGTGCTGACCCGGAAAAACAGGCGACTGACGAGTCGCCTTTTTTTTCGCCCGAAAAGCATCGTGCCCGGCCTCTGGCGCCTGCCCTGCGAGCTGGCGCGTTTCCTGCAAGTCCCCCGCAAATCGCCATAAAACGAGCGCTCGCGGGCATGCCACCTGCGCCCGAACCGGCAAAAAGGCTAGCCAGTAGGCCGCACAGCTCAAGAAAGCTGCGCGCAGCCCGGTGACGAACAAGAGGGGAGACGATGAAGGCAGTTATTTTGGCGGGTGGCCTCGGCACACGCATCAGTGAAGAGTCGCACCTCAAGCCCAAACCGATGATCGAGATCGGCGGCAAGCCAATTCTCTGGCACATCATGAAGCAGTATTCCGCCCACGGAATCCACGACTTCGTAATCTGCCTTGGCTACAAGGGCTACGCGATCAAGGACTTCTTCGCTAACTACTTCCTGCACACCTCCGACGTCACCTTCGACATGCGCAACAACCGCATGGACGTGCACCAGAACTACAGTGAGCCGTGGAGCGTCACGCTGATCGACACCGGCGAGGAAACCATGACGGGGGGCCGTTTGCTGCGTGCTGGCCGTTATCTCAAGGATGAAGAGGCGTTCTGCTTCACCTATGGCGACGGCGTTTCCGATCTGAACATTCGTCAGTTGGTCGATTACCACAAGGCTCATGGCCGCCTCGCGACCGTGACGGCCGTGCAACCGCCAGGGCGCTACGGTGCGCTGGAGCGTCAGGGCGATCAGGTTCTCGGCTTCACCGAAAAACCTCGTGGCGATGGCGGCTGGATCAACGGTGGATTTTTCGTGCTGTCGCCGAAAGTGTTGCCGTACATCGCTGGCGATGAAACCACTTGGGAAGCCGAACCATTGGCCCGTCTGGCTCAGGATGAGCAGCTCAAAGCCTTTGAACACGATGGTTTCTGGCAACCCATGGACACCCTGCGCGACAAGAACCACCTCGAAGCGCTGTGGCAGAGCGGGGAGGCCCCATGGAAGCAATGGGCGTGAGTGCGGATTTCTGGCGCGGCAAACGGGTTCTCGTTACCGGTCACACCGGTTTCAAAGGCAGTTGGCTGACCCTGTGGCTGCAAAGCCTCGGCGCGCAAGTCAGCGGCTTTTCCCTTGATCCGTCGACCGAGCCGAGCCTGTTCGAACTGGCGCGCGTGCACGAAGGCATCAACGATCAGCGCGGTGATTTGCGTGATCTCGGCGCCTTGCTGGAAATCATCGCTGACACCGAGCCGGAGATCGTTTTGCACCTGGCCGCGCAGCCGTTGGTGCGCGAAGGTTATCGCGATCCGCTCGGCACTTACTCCAGCAACGTCATGGGCACGCTGAACCTGCTCGAAGCGATTCGTCAGGTCGGTTGCGTGCGCGCCTGCGTGCTGGTCACCACCGACAAGGTTTACGCCAACAAGGAATGGCTGTGGCCGTACCGCGAAGACGAAGCCCTCGGTGGCCACGATCCTTACAGCAGCAGCAAGGCCTGCTGTGAATTGCTCGCACAGTCTTATGCCGCGTCATTCTTCCCGGCGGACAAGTACGCCGAACACGGTTTGGCCCTGGCCACGGCGCGTGCCGGCAATGTCTTGGGCGGCGGTGATTTTGCCCCTGAGCGACTGATTCCCGACGTACTGAAAGCGTGGACGGCAGACGAGCCGGTGACGCTGCGTTATCCGCAAGCCGTGCGCCCGTGGCAGCACGCGCTGGAGCCGCTGGCCGGTTACCTGCAACTGGCCGCCGGCCTCTACGAACAAGGCCCGGAATACGCCGGGGCGTGGAACTTTGGCCCGAGCGAGGCGGACATGTGCAGCGTCGGCGAAGTGGTCGAATTGCTCGCCAGCCGCTGGCCGCAGGCGCGTGGTTTGCGCATCGAAAAAAGCGAACTGCACGAAGCCGGCCTGTTGCGTCTGGACAGCAGCCGCGCGCGCCAACTACTTGGCTGGCAACCGCGCTGGACCCTGCAGCAATGTCTGGCCCAGACCCTCGACTGGCACCTGGCCTGGCAGAACGGCGATGACATGCGCGCCGTCACCCTCGGTCAATTGGACCTGTACCGAGGCGTGCTGTGAGCGAGTTTTCCCTGAAGGCTTTGCCGCTGGCCGGTCTGTTCAGCGTCCAGCACAAACGCTTCGAAGATCAGCGCGGGCACTTTGCCCGGCTGTTCTGCGAAGGCAGCTTGAGCGCGTTCGGCAGCGAATTTCACATCCGCCAGATCAACCATTCCTGCACCCGCGAGAAGGGCAGTGTGCGCGGTCTGCATTATCAGAACGCCAACGCGCCGGAAGCCAAACTGATCACCTGCCTGCGTGGCGAGGTGTGGGATGTCGCGGTCGATTTGCGTCCCGATTCCGAGACGTTTCTGCACTGGCACGCCGAGCATCTGAAGGCCGGCGATGGCCGCAGTCTGTTGATCCCGGCTGGCTTCGCCCACGGTTTCCAGACCCTCACCGAAGACGCCGAATTGCTCTACCTGCACAGCGCCGATTATGCGCCGGAGCATGAGGGTGGTCTGTCGGTGAATGATCCTCGGCTGGCGATTGCCTGGCCGTTGCCTGTCAATAATTTGTCAGCGCGCGATTCCAGCCATCCCGCGCTCGATCAACACTTTGCTGGAGTGCGTCTATGAACTGCCGTGGGTGCGCCGCACCGCTGAGTCTGCCGCTGATCGACCTCGGCACCTCGCCACCGTCCAACGCCTATGTGCACGCCGATCGCCTCGAACAGGCCGAGCAATGGGTGCCGTTGAAAGTCGCGGTGTGCCAGCAATGCTGGCTGGTGCAGACCGAGGATTACACCCGCGCCGACAGTCTGTTTGACGCCGAGTACGCCTACTTCAGTTCGTTCTCCAGCACCTGGCTGGCCCATGCCGAGCGCTATGTCGCCGAGATGATTGAACGCTTCGGTCTGACTGCCGACAGCCGCGTGGTTGAAGTCGCCGCCAACGATGGTTACCTGCTGCAATACGTCGCCGCTCGTGGCATCCCGTGCCTGGGTGTCGAGCCGACGCGCAGCACCGCGCAAGCCGCGCGCGAGAAAGGTTTGGAAATCCGAGAACTGTTCTTCGGTCGCGACACCGCTGCACAACTGAACAGCGAAGGTTGGGGCGCCGATCTGATGGCGGCCAACAACGTGCTCGCCCATGTGCCGGACATCAACGATTTCCTCGGTGGGTTCGCCGCACTGCTCAAGCCGAGCGGCGTGGCCACCTTCGAATTTCCGCAACTGCTGACGCTGATGGCCGGCGCGCAGTTCGACACGCTGTATCACGAACACTATTCCTACCTGTCGCTGACTGCCGTGCAGACGCTGTGTGAGCGCAACGGTCTGGAAGTCTTCGACGTCAGCCAACTGACCACTCACGGCGGCTCGCTGCGCGTGTTCGTCCAGCGCAAGGACGGCGAGCGTCGCCCGCTGCAACCGGCGGTACAGCAGCAGTTGCAGGCCGAACTCGATGCCGGGGTGAAAACCGCCGAGTACTACGCGACCCTCGCGCCCGCCGCTGAACGCATCAAGCATGAACTGCTGCGCTTCTTGTTGCAGGCCAAAGCCGATGGCAAGCGTGTTGTCGGTTATGGCGCGGCGGCGAAGGGCAACACCTTGCTCAACTACGCCGGGGTCAAACCCGACCTGTTGGCCTGGGTGGCCGATGCCAACCCGCACAAGCAGGGCAAGTTTTTGCCGGGCAGTCGGATTCCAATCGTTGCGCCCGCGCAAATCGACATCGAGAAACCGGATTACGTGCTGGTGCTGCCATGGAACCTGCTGCACGAAGTCAGTCAGCAACTGGCGCAAGTGCGTCAGTGGGACGGCCGCTTCGTGATCGCCGTACCTGAGTTGAAAGTGCTGTGAAGGTTCTGGTCACTGGCGCTACCGGTTTTGTCGGCCGGCATCTGGTTGCGGCATTGCTGGCCCGCGGCTGCGAAATCCGCGCGGTGGCGCGCAATGCGCAAACCGCGCAAGGCATGCCGTGGATCAACGACGTCGACTTCGTCAGCGCGGATATCCACGCGCCCGATCTGGATGTCGCCGCGCTGACCGCTGGCATCGATGCGCTAGCGCATCTGGCCTGGCCGGGCTTGCCGAACTATCGCGCGCTGTTCCATTTCGAGCACAACCTGATGGCCGATTACCGCTTTATCAAAAGCGCGGTCGAGGCGGGCGTGCAGCAGGTGCTGGTCACCGGCACCTGTTTCGAATACGGCATGCAAAGCGGCCCGCTCAGCGAAAGCACCGAGCCACAGCCGTGCAATCCTTACGGCTTGGCCAAGCACACCTTGCACCTGTTTTTGCAAAACCTGCAGCAGCAACAACCGTTCACCTTGCAGTGGGCGCGCCTGTTTTATCTGCATGGCGAAGGGCAGAACCCCAACAGTCTGTTGGCGGCACTGCACCGCGCAATCGATAACGGTGAGCCCACCTTCAACATGTCGGCCGGCGAGCAGTTGCGTGATTTTCTGGCCATCGAAACGGCTGCCGAGAACCTCGCCGCGATCGTGCACAAACGCGACTTCAACGGCGTGATCAATTGCGCCAGCGGCCAACCGGTTTCGGTCAGGGCACTGGTGGAAAAACGCCTGCGCGAGCGGGGCGCTTCGATGGATTTGAATCTGGGGCATTACCCTTACCCGACACACGAACCCTTGGCGTTCTGGGCGGTGGTCGACCGATTACAACAGTTACTCGAGGCGCAGCGCACCGACTGATGCAGCTCCAGGCGTGACTATCAAATGACTTTTCAGTGAGACCGGACAATGAGCGATAACGTAATCAAAGCCTTCGAGGCGGAGTGCCAGGCCGAAGTGACTGCCCAAGGCCAGGACAAGGACTTGAAGGCGCTGGCCCAAGAGTTTTACAACCAGTCGGCCAAGCATAAATACACCTACCACTTCTCGTGGATGGGCCGTCCGATCATTCAGTTGCCGCAAGACATGATGGCGATGCAGGAACTGATCTGGCGGATCAAACCGGATCTGGTGATCGAGTGCGGTATCGCCCACGGCGGTTCGATCATTTACTACGCCTCGCTGCTGGAACTGCAGGGTCACGGTGAAGTGCTGGGCATCGATCGCGATATTCGTGCGCACAACCGCGAGGCCATCGAAAGCCATCCGATGATCAAACGCATCAGCATGATCGAAGGCTCGAGCCTCGATCCGGCGGTGGTCGAGCAGGTGCGTCAGGCGGCGGCCGGCAAGAAAGTCATCGTCGTACTCGACTCCAACCACACCCACGAGCACGTACTCGAAGAGCTGCGTCTCTACGCACCGCTGGTTTCCCAAGACAGCTACTGCGTGGTCATGGACACCGTGGTTGAAGACATGCCCGCCGATGCGTTCCCGGATCGTCCATGGGGGCCGGGTGACAACCCGAAAACCGCAGTCTGGGCCTACCTCAAAGAGAACCGTGATTTCGAGATCGATCAAGCGATGCAAGACAAGCTGCTGATCACCGTCGCGTCGGATGGTTATCTGCGTCGGGTTCGTTAATCAGTTCCATCATCAAAGCGTTTTTCAGGCGGTGTCGCCGGTCGTGGGAGAAGTTATGCAAGGCAAGTCTGTTTCTGAACAAAAGCTGCCATTGAGCGAGTTGCTGACGGTGGTGCTGATCACCCACAACCGCCCGGCCTTTCTGCGTCGTGCGCTGCAGTATTACAGCAGTCTGCCTTGCAAGGTTCTGGTGCTGGACTCTTCTCCCGAGCGGCCGGAAGGTGATTTTTCGGCCGTCGACTATCAGCATCTGCCGCAATTCGCCTACTGGGGCATGCAGGCCAAGCTGACCTACGGGGTTGCGCAACTGACCACGCCCTACATGGTGTTCGCTGCCGACGACGACTTTATCCTGCACGAGTCGCTGGCCGAATCGGTGAACTTCCTGGAGGCGAACCGCGACTACGGTTTGTGCCATGGCTATTGCCTGATGTACCTGGCACTGGCCGGCAGCGTCAGTTACTACCGCCGCGACAAAAAAATCTGCGAAGACTATGCATCGGAGCGCGCCCAGGATCGGGTCCTCGACTTCATGCATCAGTACGTGCCGCCGTTCTATGGTGTATGCCGTACCTCGATCATTCAGGACTGGTACGCGGCATTGCCGGCGGGCACCAGTTTCGAATGGCAGGAAATCGGCCATACCTATTATCTGCTGGCAAACTCCAAGGCGCGCATCCTGCCGATCCCTTATGTCGTGCGCGAGATCAATGTTGGTTTCTCCGACCACAACACCGAGGTGTATCACGCCCTGTCCTATGTCGATGCCAAATCGGTAGCGGAGCGTGAAGCCTTCGCCGAATTCCTCGCCTCGCTGCCGACCGGTATCAACGATCTCGATCAGGTGCAGCGCAAGGCGTTTGCCCTGGAAAGCTTCGCAGCCATGACCGACAGCCTGGTTACCGGGCGGGCATTGACGGCCGAGCTGATTTTCGAATCGCACTGGAACCACCTGACCAAGGCGCCGGAGCGCAAATTCGGGCCACGGCAATATGTCGAAATGCCGTTCTACAACCAGCGCTTTTTTGATTTGTTGACCCAGTTTGAATTTCTCCTGCATGCGATGCCGGCGGGTCGTATTCAACTGGAGAAACTTGAGGGCATATGGACCCAGCAGGAGTACCTGTTGCAGTCGCGCAATAACGATACGGCGGAAAGCGTCGTCGACCGTTTGTGGCAGGCCCATGACAGCAACGTGTTCAACCGTCGTGTGGTCAAGCGTCTGGCTGAGCAACTTCGAGTGCTCGACGAGGAGGATCAGGCGCAAGAAATGGCTGAGTGGGCGATGCGTCTTGAGGCCGTTTCAAACGCCGATCACTATCCGGTCTTCAACAAGATGCGCTCAGGTCGCTTGCTTGACTGGATGGCAGCCCGCAAGCCGGACGCTGAACAGGCTGCAGCGATTGCCGCGCACCTGGCGGCGAACGATGGCGGGCCAAAATTCGGTATTTTCCTGCTGGATCTGGACGACAACGTCGAGAAGCTGCAAGTGACTCTCGACAGCCTCGTCGAAGGGTTCAGCAAGGCCTTCAAAATCGTGGTCTTCACCACGGGTGAACCACAGACGGCGACCACTGCGCAGAACACCTTGCACTTCGTCCGGGTCACACCGGGCAATCTGGTCGACAAACTCAACCAGAGTGCCGCGCAATCTTCATGCGACTGGTTGCTGCTGGCCAACGCGGGCGATGAATTCACTGCCGGTGGACTGTTGCGCGCCGGCCTTGAGTTGATGTCGGCCACGGGGCTTCGCGCGGTGGCTACCGATGAAATCCAGCGTACTGAAGACGGCGCGCTGGTGGATGTGTTCCGCCCCGGCTTCAACCTTGATTTGCTGCAAAGCGCTCCAGCACTGATGGCGCGCCACTGGCTGATTCGACGCGACGTGTTCCTCGAGGCGGGCGGTTATCAGGCCGATTTCAGCAAGGCGCTGGAATTTGACCTGTTGCTGCGCCTGATTGAGCAGGGTGGTCTCGACGGCTTGGCACATCTCGACGAGCCGCTGCTGATCACCCAGGCCGCTGAGCTGCAAGAGAATGCTCATGAGCGCCTGGCGTTGCTGCGTCATTTGGGTAATCGCGGCTACAAGGCCAAGGTCACTTCGTCGCTGCCAGGCACCTGGCAGGTCGATTATCGTCATACCGAACTCCCAATGGTGTCGATCATTGTGCCGGCCAGTGATGATTTGTCGGCGTTGCGCCGCTGCATTGAGGGTGTGCTGCTCAGAACCCGCTACAGCCGCTATGAAGTGTTGGTCGCAGCCAACCCGAATCAGTCGGCGGCGGTCAACGACTGGCTAGGCCAGTTGCGCAATCCCCGCGTCAATATCTTGCGTGCCGATCAAATGCTCGGTGAAGTGGCGTTGTATAACGCCGCCAGCGAGCAGGCGCGAGGTGAGTATCTGGTGTTGCTGGCCGCTGATAGCGAAGTCGTCAACCCGAACTGGATCGACTCGTTGCTCAACCAGGCCCAGCGTCCGGAAGTGGGCATCGTCGGCGCCAAACTGGTCGACCGCGATGGCAAGATTTCCCAGGCGGGGTTGATCCTCGGCTTGAACGGCGGCGTCGGTTCACCCTTCATTGGCGAGAAACACAATGCCGAGGGCTACATGCAGCGTTTGGCCGTCGAGCAGAATTACTCGGCTGTGTCGAAGGTCTGCCTGATGGTGCGCAAAGAGCTGTTCAACGCTCTCGGCGGCCTGGATGAAGTGACGTTCGCTGATGGTTTCAGCGATGTCGATCTATGCCTCAAGGCTGGTCAGAACGGTTTCCTCACTGTGTGGACTCCGTCGGTGCAGGTGCTGCACACCGGCGAACTGCCGCAGGCGCCGGAAGCACTGGCGGCACTGCGTGAGAAATGGGTTGATGCGTTCGCGCAGGATCCAGCTTACAACGCCAACCTGGCCCTGACCGGCAAAGGGTTTACCTTGGGCGAAAACAGCTCGATCAATTGGGCACAGTTGCTCGCCTAAGCGCGCAGGACAGGAATCAACCATGTTCAACGGTAAATCGATTTTCATCTCCGGCGGCACCGGTTCGTTCGGGCGTAAATTCATCGCCCGTCTGCTTGAGCAATACCAGCCCAAGCGCGTGGTGGTGTTCTCCCGCGATGAACTCAAGCAGTACGAAATGCAGCAGACGTTCAACGCGCCGTGCATGCGCTACTTCATCGGTGATGTGCGCGATGCCGATCGCCTGCGTCAGGCCATGCGCGGCATCGACTACGTCGTGCATGCCGCCGCGCTGAAGCAAGTGCCGGCGGCGGAATACAACCCGACCGAATGCATTCGCACCAACGTCAATGGCGCGGAGAACATCATCGCCGCCGCCATCGACAATGGCGTGAAAAAGGTCGTGGCGCTGTCCACCGACAAAGCCGCCAGCCCGATCAATCTGTACGGCGCGACCAAGTTGCTTTCGGACAAGTTGTTCGTCGCCGCCAACAACATTGCCGGCGAGCAGGAAACCCGATTTGCCGTGGTGCGCTACGGCAACGTCGCCGGCTCGCGCGGTTCCGTGGTGCCGTTTTTCAGCAAGCTGATCGCCGACGGTGCTACGGAGCTGCCGATCACCGACGAGCGCATGACGCGGTTCTGGATCACCCTCGATCACGGCGTGCAGTTCGTGCTCGACAGCTTCGCGCGCATGCATGGTGGTGAAGTGTTCGTGCCGAAGATTCCGTCGATCCGCATCGTCGATCTGGCGCGCGGCATGGCCGAACAGCTGCCGCACAAGAACGTCGGCATTCGTCCGGGCGAGAAGCTGCATGAGTTGATGGTGCCGCTGGACGATGCGCGGATGACCCTCGAGTTCGAAGATCACTACACCATCCAGCCGTCGATCCGCTTTACCAGCGTCGATGTCGATTTTGCCGTCGACAAAGTCGGTGAGCGGGGGCGTGCGGTCGGCGAAGATTTCGAATATCGCTCCGACACCAATCCGCATTTCCTCTCGGTCGGGCAGATCGCCGACCTGCACGCGAAGCTCTCGGTATGATTCCGTACGGTCGGCAAAGCCTCGATCAGGCAGACATCGATGCGGTCGTCGAAGTCCTCCAGTCGGACTGGCTGACCCAAGGTCCAAGCATCGAGCGCTTCGAGCAGGCGATGGCCGAGCGTTGCCAGGCCGATTTCGCCGTGGCGGTGAGCAACGCCACGGCGGCGCTGCACATTGCCTGTCTGGCGGCGGGGCTCGGGCCGGGTGATCGTTTGTGGACGACGCCCAATACCTTTCTCGCCTCGGCCAACTGTGGACGGTATTGCGGCGCTGAGGTCGATTTCGTCGACATCGATCCGCTGACCTGGAACCTCGATGCGTTCGCCCTCGAAGCCAAGCTTGACCAAGCCGAGCAGGACGGCACCTTGCCGAAAGTGCTGGTGGCGGTGGCGTTCTCTGGGCAGAGCTGCGATATGCGCAAGATTGCCGAACTGGCCGAGCGCTACAACTTCACGGTGATCGAAGATGCCTCTCATGCGGTCGGTGCGTCCTATGCGGGACGCCCGGTCGGTTGCGGTGAATTCGCGGCAATGACGGTGTTCAGTTTCCACCCGGTGAAGATCATCACCAGCGCTGAAGGCGGCATGGTGCTGACCAATCGCCCGCAACTGGCCGAGCGCCTGCAACGCCTGCGCAGCCACGGCATGACCCGCGATCCGCAGCAGATGACCGAGCCCAGCCACGGCCCGTGGTACTACCAGCAGATCGAGCTGGGTTTCAATTACCGCATCACCGATCTGCAAGCCGCGTTGGGCTTGTCGCAACTACGCAAACTCGATGACTTCATCGCTCGGCGCCGCGAATTGGCCGCGCGTTACGATCGCCTGCTGACTTACTTGCCGGTGACGTTACCCAGCCCTCAACCCGAGGCGGAGTCGGCATGGCATCTTTATGTCATTCGCTTGCAGCCTGAGCGCATCCGCCTCAGTCACCGTCAGGTGTTCGAAGGCTTGCGCGCGGCCGGTGTCGGGGTGAACCTGCACTATATTCCCGTGCATTTGCAGCCGTATTATCGCGACCTGGGTTTTGCCGAGGGCGATTTCCCTGAAGCCGAGCGTTATTACACCGAGGCGATCAGCCTGCCGCTGTTTCCACTGCTGAGCGATGAGCAGCAGGATTACGTGGTCGAGCAATTGCGTCGGCTGGTTCTTGAGGAGTAATGAAGTGTGAGCTGTGTGGCAATCATCCCCGCCCGTGGCGGCAGCAAACGCATCCCGCGCAAGAACCTTGCGCCATTTGACGGCGTGCCGATGATTGTTCGTTCGATCTGCACGGTGCTGGATTCAGGCTTGTTCGATCAGGTCGTGGTCAGCACCGATGACGCCGAAATTGCTGAAGTCGCACTGGCGCACGGCGCACAGGTGCCGTTCATGCGTCCGGCGGCGCTGGCCGATGATTTCACCGGCACCGCAGCGGTGATTGTGCATGCCTTGCAGCAACTGCCAGCCTTCGATTTCGCCTGCTGCGTGTACGCCACGGCGCCGCTGCTGCAGGTGCGCTATCTGCGCGAAGGCTTCGAGTTACTGGAGCGGCATTCGGACAAGTCGTTCGCGTTCTCAGTCTGTGATTTCGGCTTTCCGGTGCAGCGGGCGCTGACGCTGGACGGGCAAGGTGCCTTGACCGCGTTGTATCCGGAATTTCGCAACACCCGTTCCCAGGATTTGCCCGAAGCGTTTCAGGACGCCGGCCAGTTCTACTGGGGGCGCAGCGAGGCGTGGTTGCGTGGAGAGGTGCTCTATTCGCCAGCCAGTCTGCCGGTGATCCTGCCCCGGCATCTGGTTCAGGACATCGACACGCCGCAAGACTGGAAGCGCGCCGAATACCTGTACGCCGCGCTCAAGGCTGGCGGAGAACTGCAATGAGAGTGCTGATTCGCGCCGACGCCTCGCCGACCATCGGCAGCGGCCACATTGCCCGCTGCCTGACACTGGCGCGGGTGCTGCGCGCGCAGGGCAGTCATGTCGCGTTCGCTTGCCGGCGGTTGCCGGGGCATCGTCTGGAGGCATTGAGCGCCGAGGGTTTTGCAACGTTCGCGTTGCCTGAGCGCTACGCCCATGAAGACCCGCTGCAAGCCATCGAATCAATGCTGCCGTGGCAGGCCGACATCGACGCGCTGGGCGCGCAGCTTGAAGGTCAGGCCGAGTTTGACTGGATCATCGTCGATCACTACGGCCTCGATCATCACTGGCAAACCGCCGCCCGGCGCTGGGCTCATCGAATCGCGGCGGTGGATGATCTGGCCACCCGGCGTTACAGCGTCGATCTGCTGCTCAATCAGAATTTGTCCGGTCTCAGCGAGAACTATGCGCCGTTGCTGCCCGAGGGCTGCCGCACGTTGCTCGGCCCGCGCTTTGCCATGCTGCGCGAAGAATTCAATTGCCCGCCGATCGAGATCAAAGCCAAAGCGCGACGCGTCCTGGTGAATTTCGGCGGCTTCGATGCGGCGATGCAAACCTTTCACGCAATGCGCGCCCTGGCGGATTTCACCGAGCTACAAGTGGACTTCGTCGCCGGCGCCGACAACCCGGCGTGGGCGCAGATGCAGACGCTGGCCGAGACGCGGCCGAACTGGCGTCTGCACAGTTTTGTCAGCGATTTCCATCAGCGCATGACTGAAGCCGATCTGTTTATCGGCGCCGGCGGCGGGACCAGTTGGGAGCGCGCGGCGCTGGGCTTGCCGACGATCTGCATTGCGGTGTCGAACAACCAACAGAACAACGGTGAAGTGATGGCAGCGGCGGGGGCCCATGTGTTCATGGGCGCCCGCGAGCAGGTCAGTGTCGAGCAGTTGCGCGACGCCATCGGCTTTGTCACCGACAATTATTACCTGCGCCAGAGCCTGGCCGAGCGCTCGCGACAACTGGTCGATGGGCGCGGCGCTTTGCGCGTGGCCGCCGCGTTATCCGGGGCGGTGCTGACCATTCGGCCGGCCACGCAAGATGACGCGCAGTTGTTGTTCGATGGCCGCAACGCCGAGGCGGTGCGACGTTGGTCGCCGGCCAATGCTGAAATTGACTCGCCGCAGCACCTCAACTGGCTGAGCGCCAGTCTGCGCAACCCGCAGCGCTTGCTGCTGATTGCCGAGGCCGACGACGGCCCGGTCGGTGTTCTGCGTTACGACCTGCGTGGCTTCGACGCCGAAGTGTCGATCTACCTGCTTGAGGGCCGTTTCGGCTTGGGTTGGGGCAAATCGCTGCTGGTGCGCGGCGAAGCGTTCGTCACCCGCCACTGGCCGCAACTGACGGCGATTACCGCGCAGGTGTTGCCGGCCAATCGCGCCTCGTTGAATGTGTTTCGTGACGCCGGGTTCACTCAGAGTGCCTGCGCGTTCATCCGTGTTTTGAAGGATCACTCCCATGACTAGTTTCAAGATCGGCGACCGCTTGATCGGTGCCGATGCGCCGCCCTTTATCATCGCCGAGATGAGCGGCAACCATAACCAGTCTTTGGACGTTGCCCTGCAAATCGTCGAAGCGGCGGCCAAGGCCGGGGCGCATGCCTTGAAACTGCAAACCTACACCGCCGAAACCATGACCCTGGACCTGGCTGAAGGCGAATTCTTCATCAGGGATCCGGGCAGTCTGTGGGCCGGTAGTTCACTTTATGAACTGTACGAAAAGGCCCATACGCCGTGGGAATGGCACGCGCCGATTTTCGCCCGGGCGAAAGAATTGGGCATGCTCGCGTTCTCCACGCCGTTCGATGACAGCGCCGTGGACTTTCTCGAAAGCCTCAATGTGCCGGCCTACAAGATCGCCAGTTTCGAGAACACCGATCTGCCATTGATTCGTCGTGTGGCTGCCACCGGCAAGCCGCTGATTATCTCCACCGGCATGGCCAGCATCGCCGAGCTGGATGAAACCGTGCGCGCTGCACGTGAGGCGGGGTGCAAGGATCTGGTGCTGCTCAAATGCACCAGCACGTATCCGGCGACGCCACTCAACAGCAATGTGCGCACGATCCCTCATTTGCGTGAATTGTTCGGTTGCGAAGTGGGACTGTCGGATCACTCGATGGGCGTTGGTGTGTCGGTAGCGGCTGTGGCACTCGGTGCGACGGTGGTGGAAAAACACTTCACCCTCGACCGTTCAGCGGGTGGCGTCGATGCCAGTTTCTCGCTGGAGCCGGCGGAGATGGCCAGTCTGGTGGTGGAAACCGAGCGCGCCTGGCAAGCCCTCGGTCAGGTGCATTACGGTGCAACCGAAGCCGAACTCAAATCGGTGGTGTATCGCCGCTCGCTGTACGTGACCGCCGACATGGCCGCCGGTGAGGCCTTTTCCCGGGACAATCTGCGCGCCATTCGTCCAGGCCTCGGTCTGCCGCCCAAGCACACCGACGCTGTTCTCGGCCGCCGCGCCCGCACGCCAATCAAGCGCGGCACGCCGCTGGACTGGTCGTTGGTCGAATAAGCCGATCTGCACCGTTTCGGCAAAATAGCGTGACCTGCGAGTCATAACGCGCATCTTCACTGTATTGTATTGATCGGGGAGATGGCGCCTGGCTCGTTTTCGATTCCAGTGATAGCCCTTTGCGCTCCCCGTGGCTGCCCGTTGTGGCGGCCGTTTTCTGTTTGTCGGCGCCCCTCGAAATCCTTGCGAGCGGTGGTCTTGGGCTGTTTTTTATTGGGAAGCCGTAATGATTGGCATAAAAAGCATTGCGAGCTACGTTCCTGTAGCCGGCGTGGACAATTACGCACAAGGTGCAAAATTCGAGAAGGATGAAGAATTCATCCTTGGCAAGATTGGCTCGGCATTCCTGCCGCGCAAAGACGCTGAGCAAGAAACCTCCGATCTGTGCGTGGAAGCGGCCAATGCGCTGTTTGCCAGCAATCCGGATCTGAAGCGTGAATCGATTGACGCGCTGATCGTCGTCACCCAGAACGGTGACGAAGAGGGCCTGCCACATACCGCCGCGATCGTGCAGGACAAACTCGGCCTGCCGACCAACGTCGCCGCGTTCGATATTTCCCTGGGCTGCTCCGGTTACGTTTACGGCATCTACGCGATCAAGGGTTTCATGGAAGCCGCCGGCCTGAAGAACGGCCTGCTGATCACCGCTGACCCGTATTCGAAAATCGTTGATCCGGAAGATCGCAACACCACCATGCTGTTCGGCGATGCCGCCACGGCCACCTGGATGGGCGAAGATCCGAGCTGGGCGTTGGGCAAGGCCAAGTTCGGCACTGACGGCTCCGGTGCACCGCATTTGAAAGTCACCGATGGCGTGTTCTTCATGAACGGTCGTCAGGTGTTCAACTTTGCCCTGCTCAAAGTCCCGGCGCACTTGCACGAACTGCTCGACGATTCCGGTCTGAAGGCCGATGACATTGATGCCTTCTGCATTCACCAAGGCAGCGCGGCGATTGTCGATGCTGTGGCGCGACGCTTCGAAGGCGAGCCGGAGAAGTTCATCAAGGACATGGTCGAGACGGGTAACACCGTGTCGTCGAGCATTCCGTTGCTGCTGGAAAAACACGTACTCGATTCCGATTGGCAGCGTATTGCGCTGAGCGGTTTCGGTGTCGGTCTGTCGTGGGGCTCGGCGATCATCTATCGCCCTTGAGCTGAAGCAAAAACGGCGGATACAAAAAAAGCGTTCAAGGTTAACCTTGAACGCTATTTTTTTGCCTGAACGGGAGCGGGAGGCGCCATGAGCGAGTTTTTTCAAGCCAATGCCGAAGTGTTGCAACGGCGCTGGCCGGCGCTGTTCGAGCGGCTGATGGCTGAAGACAGTGCGGCCATTCAGGCCGAGCTGGTTGAGGGGCTGGGCTCGACGCTGAGCGTCAACGGCATTCAGCTCACCAGCCGCCACGACCGCCTCCACGAAGCGCAGGTTCAGGCGGCCAGCCTGCCCGACAACGCGCAACTACACATCTATGGCACTGGCCTCGGCGATCTGCCCGGTGTCCTGCTTGAGCGCGAAGGACTGCAGCGCTTGTACGTGCACATCCTCAACGGCGCGTTGTTTGCGCTGGTGCTGCAGTTGCTCGATCAGCGGCAGTGGCTGGAAGAACCGCGCATCGAGTTGTTTTACGCTGGCGATCACGTCGACATGTTCACGCCGTTTTTCGCCCTGCCGGCCGAGATGCTGCTGGCCGATGACTTCAATGCGAAGATCCGTGATCGGTTGGTCAATGAAGTCCATCTGAGTTTCAACAATCGCGAATTCGATGCGCAGTCGCCGTTCATTCAGCAGCGTTTGCAGGAGTGCTTGCCAGTGCTGTTGGGCGATGACGATGTTGCGCAATTGTTCGGCAGCTGTACTGATCGCGAAGTCTATGTGATCGGCACCGGCCCGACCCTTGAAGGGCACTTTGAGCGACTGGCAGCAGCTCGGGCTCATACGCAGCGCCCGCTGTTCGTCTGTGTTGACACCGCGTATCGGCCGTTGCTTGAACACGGTATCAAGCCCGATCTGGTGGTCACCATCGATCAGCGTATCAGCTTCCGGCATCTCCCCTTCGAAGAGTCCGATGGCATTGCTCTGGTGTATCTGCCCATGAGTGATCCCGAGGTTCTGCGCGCCTGGAAGGGCAAACGCTACGGCGGTTGCTCGGCCAGCCCGGTGTATGCCGGCTTGCGTGAGCAGCATCCGCGCGCGCTGTTGCATGTCGGCGGCAGCGTGATTCATCCGGCGGTGGACTTGGCGGTGAAGATGGGCGCGTCACGCATCACGCTGTTTGGCGCCGACTTTGCTTTTCCGATGAACAAGACCCACGCGGGCTGGGGCGACGGTGATCTGGGGCCTGGCGTGGATCAGGCGCGGCATTGGGTGCGTGACGGCAATGGCCAGCGGGTCAGTACGCAACTGAATTTTCGCGGCTATCTCTGTGTGCTGGAGCGCTACATCGCCGCACACCCGCACGTGCAGTTCTTCAATAGCAGCAGGGCAGGCGCGTTGATCGCCGGGACGCAATTCAATCAGGAGTTCGTGCAATGACGGCGATCGAGACCTGCATCCACGAGTGCCGCCAGTGCGCCGGCCTGTTTCGGTTGGGCCGTGATGTCGAGGCGGCGCTGAGCATGGTCGATGTCTTCGAGGGCGCACAGCGGGTGTTGGTGTTGGCACCGGCGGATACACAACAGGTATGGGCGCAAATCCTCACGCACATGCTTGATTGTCAGGAACTTCAGGACTGGTTGGGACTGGCTGATTACATGGAGTACGAGTTGGTTGAATTGCTGCAAAGCGTGCCGGCCTGAAGACAGGCGGCAGCGCTGGCCCGCAGGTTTTTGCCGTAGACGGTTTTATGACGTCATTTTTTCGTGGGTGAGGGGCGGCTAAGCCCTTGTTTTCTCGGGGGTGGCCGGGTGATGGCAAAATTTTTTCAAAAAGCCCTCAAGCAACCTGATTACCCGACGATAACTATTACGAAGGTTCTCTAGGCCATACCCGGCGGTTGCCAGGGCCGGAAGCCGCAGTACCCAACCAACGAGGAATTCGTCATGGCTTTAACAGTAAACACCAACACCACATCGTTGAACGTTCAGAAAAACCTGAACCGCGCTTCCGACGCCCTGTCGACTTCGATGCAGCGCCTGTCTTCCGGCCTGAAAATCAACAGCGCTAAAGACGACGCCGCTGGCCTGCAGATCTCCACCCGTATGCAATCGCAAATCCGCGGTGGCAACCAGGCTATCCAGAACGCTAACGACGGTATCTCCGTTGCTCAGACCGCTGAAGGCGCTCTGCAAGCTACTACCGACATCCTGCAGCGTATGCGTGAACTGGCTGTTAAAGCACGTACCGGCACCAACGGCACTGCTGACCAGAAAGCGACCAACAAAGAATTCGCCGACATGTCGGACGAAATCACCCGTATCGCTGCTTCCACCAACCTGAACGGCAAAAACCTGCTGGACGGTTCGGCTGGTACTGTGACTCTGCAAGTTGGCGCAAACACCGGTACTGCTAACCACATCGACCTGGTACTGAGCTCCAAGTTCGACGCCGTCAACCTGTCCGTGGACAAAGGCGTTCTGGCTCTGACCGGTACTGACGCTGCTACCGCTGGTAGCAACATCGACAACGCTATCACTGCAATCGACGCTGCTATCGCTGCGATCGGTGATACCCGTGCCAGCCTGGGTGCTTCGCAAAACCGTCTGACCAGCACCATCTCCAACCTGCAGAACATCGTTGAGAACACCACCGCTGCACAGGGTCGTGTACAAGACACCGACTTCGCCGCTGAAACTGCTAACCTGACCAAGCAGCAAACTCTGCAGCAAGCTTCCACTTCGGTTCTGGCTCAAGCCAACCAACTGCCTTCCGCTGTACTGAAGCTGCTTCAGTAATTTCGGAACAAGTTTGGGCGGGAGGGTGCGCTGGTCGTGCTCTCTCGCCTTTTTACGTTAGGAGGTGATGAGCATGGACATGAGCGTCAAGCTTAACCAGTCTTATCCGGCTCCCAAGCCAGTCACGCCGGTTGCTGACAAACCGTCAGAAACGCCTAAAGTTGCCAAGACTGAAGCTCCGGTCGCTGCCAAGAGTCAGGAAACGGACGACGCCAAGTTGAAACTGGCGGTGCAAGAGATCGAAAAGTTTGTCCAGTCGATCAAACGCAATCTGGAGTTCTCCATCGACGAGCATTCCGGGAAGGTTATCGTCAAAGTGATCGCAAGCGAGACGGGTGAGGTCGTTCGACAGATTCCCTCCGCAGAAGCCCTCAAGCTGGCAGACAGCCTGGCCAACGCGAGCCACGTGTTGTTCGACGCCAAAGTCTGATAGCTGGCATGAATAATGTTTGTCCGTTCTCAGGACGCGTGTAACGGTCAAAAGAATGGCAACAATCTGAAGGGAGATGCACATGGCAAGTCCAATTCTACCGGGTTCCGGACTGGGTTCCGGCCTGGACATCGGTGCGATCGTCACTGCACTGGTCGATGCCGACAAGGCACCGAAGCAGACGCAGATCGACACCGCGACCAAAGCCAACACGCTGAAAATTTCCGGCATCGGTTCGTTGAAGAGTGCGCTGACTGCGTTCCAGACGGCGATGACCAATCTGAGCAGCAAGACCAATCCTGCATTTGCCGGTTTCACCGCGACTTCCAGCAATACCAACCTGAGCGCCACCGCCGACAGTTCCGCGGTTTCGGGCAGTTACAATGTAGTTGTAACGCAGTTGGCTACCGGCTCGAAAATCGCCAGTGCTTCCTTCGCCGGCGGCGCCGCCAGTGCCATTCCGAGTGGTACCCTGAAAATCAGTCAGAATGGCACTGATTACAATGTCGACATCCCTGCCGATGCCACGTTGCAAACCACTCGTGACGCCATCAACAAGGCTCAGGGCGCCAACGGTATCTCCGCCAACATTGTGACCGACGCCTCCGGTGCTTCGCGCCTGGTGATCAGTTCGAACAAGACCGGCGAAGGTTCTGACCTCACCGTGAGCGGCATTGCCGGGCTGGAGATTGATGGCACAAAACCTCTGGGCAGCAGTCCTGCGGCCGGTGCTGCGGGCGCCGTCAACGGCGTTGCGCAAAACGCCAAAATCTCCATCGACGGCCTTGAGGTTAGCAGCAAGAGCAACACGGTGACCGGCGCAATCAGTGGCCTGACCCTGAACCTGACCACGGTGAGCCCTGTCTCGGGTGGCGTTGCGACGCCAACTGTTGTTGGCGTGGATGCCAACACCAAAGGTTTGCAAACATCGATTCAGGCTTTCGTCGATGCTTACAACACCTTGAAAACCACCATCGATACGCTGTCCAAAGCCACCCCGGATGCGGATGGCAAGTTGACCGTGCAAGCGGCATTCACCGGTGACGCGATGCCTCGCTCGCTGATTGCCGACGTGCGTGCCGAGCTGACCAATACGGGGGCTGGCGGTCCGTTGGCTGTGCTGTCGCAGTTGGGTGTAATGACCGATCGCAACACCGGTAACCTCACGTTTGATACCAGCGCGTTCACCAAAACCATGGCCCAGCCAGGCATGACCGGGCAGGTTCAGCAGTTGTTCACCGGTACCGACGACACCAATGGTCTGTTGGCGCGCATGAGCAAAGCAGTGGACCCGTATCTCAAGCCGGCTGCAGGTGACATCACTGGCAGTGGTTTGCTTGATCAGCGCATGGCTATTCTGACCAAGAACACCAAAAACCTGACCGAGCAGCAACTGGCGCTGGACTTGCGTGTTGCCAACCTGACCAAGACGTTGACTGCAAAATACAACGCCATGGACTTGCTGGTAGGGCAGATGAAAGCGACGGCGAGTAGCATCACCTCGTTCTTCACATCGCTGAACGCTCAGCAGTCCGCGAAGTAACAGGCAGGCACGACAAAAACCCGGCTACGCTTTATCGGCGTGTGCCGGGTTTTTGTCTTTTCATCTAAAGTTCTCTGATTCGTTGGCGATACACTGGTTATACGAGTCATTGTGGCAATGAGGTAGAACATGAATCCGATGTTAGCCCTTCGGCAATACCAGAAAGTCGGCGCGCATGCCCAGACGTCCGAAGCGAGCCCGCACCGTCTGGTGCAAATGTTGATGGAAGGTGGTCTGGGGCGAATCGCCGAGGCCAAGGGCGCCATTGAGCGCAAGGATATTGCTGCCAAATGCACGGCTATCAGCAAAGCCGTTGGCATCATTGGTGGTTTGTGTGAGGGCCTGGATCTGGAAAACAGTGCCGATTCGGTAGGTGAGCTCAATCAGCTTTATATCTACATGATGAAGCGACTCGCCGAGGCCAACGTCAAAAGTGATCCGAAGATTCTCGACGAAGTTGCCGGTCTCCTGCGCACTGTAAAGGAAGGCTGGGACGGTATTGCTCCACCAGGTCCGCAGTTTTAAAGGAGAGCACCATGAGTCTTGTACTGCAGCGAATCGCCGATACCCGTGAAGCGTTGGTTACTGCGCTGGCCGAACGCAATTGGGAAGCCATTGGCGAGCTGGATCTGGCTTGCCGTTCCTGCATGGAAGACGTCATGGCTGAGGCTTCGCTGGACGAAGTCGCGCTGCGCGACAATCTCGAGGAGCTGCTGCACGTCTACAAGGAGCTTCTCGAGGTGGCCATGGGTGAGCGGCAAGCGATAGCCAACGAGATGTCGCAGATCACCCAAGCGCAAAAGGCTGCAAAGGTTTACCATCTGTTTGGTTAATTAACCCGCAGTTAATCCAGACATGTGCGCCATAAATTTGACTGTGCACGGTTTTTTGACTTAACTAGTGGCTGATTTCAGATTTCAGGCGTCTACAGGCACATGGTGTCCTGCAAGCGTCTCGCTTGCCCCTAATTTCGGGCATTGAGTTGACTAGGGAAGTTGCTATTGCATGTGGCGTGAAACCAAAATTCTGCTGATCGATGACGATAGCGTTCGCCGCCGCGACCTGGCGGTGATTCTAAATTTTCTCGGCGAAGAAAATTTACCCTGCGGCAGCCATGACTGGCAGCAGGCAGTCGGCTCTTTGTCGTCTAGTCGTGAGGTCATTTGCGTACTGATCGGGACGGTTAATGCTCCTGGCGCGCTTTTGGGCTTGTTAAAGACACTCTCGACCTGGGATGAGTTCCTTCCGGTTTTGCTGATGGGCGATAATTCTTCCGTCGACCTGCCTGAAGACCAGCGCCGCCGCGTGCTGTCGACCCTGGAAATGCCGCCCAGCTACAGCAAGCTGCTTGATTCCCTGCACCGTGCTCAGGTCTATCGCGAGATGTACGACCAGGCCCGCGAGCGCGGTCGTCATCGCGAACCCAATCTGTTCCGTAGCCTCGTCGGCACCAGCCGGGCGATCCAGCACGTGCGCCAGATGATGCAGCAGGTGGCCGACACCGACGCCAGCGTGTTGATCCTCGGCGAATCCGGCACCGGCAAGGAAGTGGTTGCGCGTAACCTGCATTACCATTCCAAGCGCCGCGACGCGCCGTTCGTTCCGGTGAACTGCGGGGCGATCCCGGCAGAGCTGCTCGAAAGCGAATTGTTTGGCCACGAGAAGGGCGCTTTCACCGGCGCGATCACCAGCCGTGCCGGCCGTTTCGAACTGGCCAACGGCGGGACGCTGTTTCTCGACGAAATCGGCGACATGCCACTGCCGATGCAGGTCAAGCTGCTGCGCGTCTTGCAGGAACGCACCTTCGAACGCGTGGGCAGCAATAAGACCCAGAGCGTCGACGTGCGCATCATCGCCGCGACCCACAAGAATCTCGAAAGCATGATCGAGATCGGCACCTTCCGCGAAGACCTCTACTATCGCCTGAACGTGTTCCCGATCGAGATGGCGCCGCTGCGTGAGCGCGTCGAAGACATCCCGTTGCTGATGAACGAACTGATCTCGCGCATGGAGCACGAGAAGCGCGGTTCGATCCGCTTCAACTCCGCCGCGATCATGTCGCTGTGCCGCCACGGCTGGCCGGGCAACGTCCGCGAGCTGGCCAACCTGGTCGAGCGCATGGCGATCATGCACCCGTACGGGGTGATCGGCGTGGTCGAGTTGCCGAAGAAATTCCGCTACGTCGACGACGAAGACGAGCAAATGGTCGACAGCCTGCGCAGCGATCTGGAAGAGCGCGTGGCCATCAACGGGCATACGCCAGACTTCAGCGCCAACGCCATGCTGCCGCCGGAAGGTCTGGACCTGAAGGACTACCTCGGTGGTCTCGAGCAGGGCCTGATTCAGCAGGCGCTGGACGACGCCAATGGCATCGTCGCGCGTGCCGCCGAACGTCTGCGCATTCGTCGCACCACGCTGGTGGAGAAGATGCGCAAGTACGGCATGAGCCGTCGCGACGGTGATGAACAGGCGGATGATTGACGCCTGTTTTTCAACCGCTTCATTTATAAGCGGTTTTTTTTAGGCACGGGTATTGCTACAGCCCTCGCAACGTTCCGTTTAACTGACGGTCAGCCAAGCGAGAAAGCACAATGCCCCAAGCCCAGATGTCATCTGCCTCCAGTCCCGAGGGGCAGCCGTCCTCCGTAGAGCAGGCCAGCCGACAGGGTCTTGAACAGGCATTCGAGCTGTTCAACCAGATGTCCAGCCAGCTGACTGATTCCTACAGCATGCTTGAAGCGCGGGTCACCGAGCTCAAGGGCGAACTGGCAGTGGTCAGCGCTCAGCGCATGCAGGAACTGGCGGAAAAAGAACGCCTGGCCAACCGTCTGCAAAACCTCCTGAGTCTGTTGCCCGGTGGCGTCATTGTCATCGACGGCCACGGCATCGTACGCGAAGCCAATCCGGCCGCCATTGAGCTGCTGGGTCTGCCCCTGGAAGGTGAACTGTGGCGCCAAGTCATCGCGCGCTGCTTCGCTCCGCGTGAAGACGACGGTCATGAAATCTCCCTGAAAAATGGTCGACGCTTGTCGATTGCCACCCGCTCGCTGGACGCCGAGCCGGGGCAATTGGTGCTGCTCAACGACCTGACAGAAACCCGTCATCTGCAAGATCAACTGGCGCGCCATGAACGGCTGTCATCGCTGGGGCGCATGGTCGCCTCGCTGGCCCATCAGATCCGCACGCCGCTGTCCGCCGCCTTGCTGTACGCCAGTCATTTGACTGAGCAGGAATTGCCCGTCGCCACGCAACAGCGTTTCGCCGGGCGCCTGAAAGAGCGTCTGCACGAACTCGAGCACCAAGTGCGCGACATGCTGGTCTTCGCTCGCGGTGAATTGCCGCTGACCGATCGCCTCACCCCCAATGCCTTGATGCAGGCGCTGCAAGCTGCAGCGCTGACCCATGTGCAGGATCTGCCCATTCGCTGGCAGTGCGACAGCCATGCCGGCGAATTGCTGTGCAACCGCGATACGTTGGTCGGTGCACTGCTGAATCTGATCGAAAACGCCATTCAGGCCAGCGCCGCTGATGTGCGCCTGAAAGTCCATTGCTACACCCGCGACAACGCCTTGCGCATCAGTGTCAGCGACAGTGGCAGCGGCATCGAGCCTGCGGTGCTCGCGCGTCTCGGCGAGCCGTTTTTCACCACCAAAGTGACTGGCACTGGCCTGGGCCTGACCGTGGTCAAAGCGGTGGCACGGGCGCATCAGGGAGAATTGCAGCTGCGTTCGCGGGTCGGGCGCGGCACGTGCGCGCAGGTCGTCCTGCCGCTGTTTTCCGCTGTACAGGGAGCTGAGTGAACGACATGGGCATCAAGGTTTTGCTGGTCGAGGATGACCGCTCGTTGCGCGAAGCGCTGGCCGACACGCTGTTGCTGGCCGGGCATGATTATCATGCAGTCGGTTGCGCTGAAGACGCGTTGACGGCGGTCACGCGCGAAGCGTTCAGCCTGGTGGTCAGCGACGTCAACATGCCCGGCATGGATGGTCATCAACTGCTCGCCTTGTTGCGTGCCCGTCAGCCGCAATTGCCGGTGTTGCTGATGACCGCCCATGGCGCTGTCGAGCGCGCGGTCGATGCGATGCGTCAGGGCGCGGCGGATTATCTGGTCAAACCCTTCGAGCCTAAAGCCTTGCTGGATCTGGTCGCGCGCCATGCGCTGGGAAATATCGGCGCAAGCGAAAGCGAAGGTCCGATTGCGGTAGAGCCGGCAAGCGCCCAACTGCTTGAGTTGGCCGCGCGCGTCGCACGCAGCGATTCCACCGTTTTGATCTCTGGCGAGTCCGGTACCGGTAAAGAAGTGCTGGCGCGCTACATTCACCAGCAATCCCATCGCGCCAAGCAACCGTTCATTGCGATCAACTGTGCGGCGATACCGGACAACATGCTCGAAGCGACGCTGTTCGGCCATGAGAAGGGGTCTTTCACTGGCGCCATCGCCGCGCAAGCCGGCAAGTTCGAACAGGCTGACGGCGGCACCCTTCTGCTCGACGAAATTTCCGAAATGCCCCTGGGTCTGCAAGCCAAGCTGCTGCGCGTGTTGCAAGAGCGTGAAGTCGAGCGCGTCGGAGCGCGCAAACCGATCAGCCTCGACATCCGTGTGGTTGCGACCACCAACCGTGATCTGGCGGGTGAAGTGGCAGCAGGGCGATTCCGTGAAGATCTTTTTTACCGTCTGTCGGTTTTTCCCCTGGCCTGGCGTCCACTTCGCGAGCGCACTGCCGATATCCTGCCGCTGGCCGAAAGGCTGCTGGCCAAACACGTCAATAAAATGAAGCATGCCGCCGCGAAACTTTCGCCTGAGGCGCAAGCATGTCTGACCGCTTACCCGTGGCCAGGCAATGTGCGCGAGCTGGATAACGCGATTCAGCGCGCACTGATTTTGCAGCAGGGCGGTTTGATTCAGCCGCAGGATTTCTGTCTCGCCGGTTCTGTGACGTTCGCCGCGTTGCCGGTCGTTACGCCAGCACTCGCGGTGATTCGTGAAGTGGAAATCGATGCGGATTCCGCTGGCGCACTGGGCGATGACCTGCGCCGCCGGGAGTTTCAGATGATCATCGACACCCTGCGCACCGAGCGCGGCCGACGCAAAGAAGCGGCGGAAAAGCTCGGAATCAGTCCGCGAACCCTGCGCTACAAACTGGCGCAAATGCGCGATGCGGGGATGGACGTCGAAGGTTATCTGTTCGCCACTTGATCGCTGGCAACCTGCATTGAAGACGCTTTTCTGAAGGGGTGCTCATGAGCTGGCACCCTTGTTGCTAATACCTGTGTACCCGCCGAGTGAGTGTCAAAAAATTGCGGGCCGCCCAAGAGAGTAGACCATGAGCCAAGGTATTGAATTTAATCGGTTGATGACAGACATGAAGGCTATGAAGCTGGATGCCATGTCTGCGCCGAAATCGACTACCGCTGTCCCTGAACTGGGAGGCAGCAGCTTTTCCGACATGCTCGGTCAGGCGATCAACAAAGTCAGCGATACCCAGACTGCGTCGACTCAACTGGCCAACGCCTTTGAAGTCGGCAAAAGCGGTGTCGATCTGACCGACGTGATGATCGCTTCGCAAAAAGCCAGCGTGTCGTTCCAGGCTCTGACCCAGGTGCGCAACAAACTGGTTCAGGCTTATCAAGACATCATGCAGATGCCGGTATAAGGACGAGATTGAGTCATGGCAGAAGCAGTCGCCGATAACGTTCCGGCCAAGGCCACCCCGATAGACGGCAAACCGCCGCTGTTCGGTCTGTCCTTCCTGGAAAACCTCTCCGAGATGACCGTGCTGCGTCAGGTGGGCCTGTTGGTCGGCCTGGCTGCGAGCGTGGCGATTGGCTTTGCCGTGGTGCTGTGGTCGCAGCAGCCGGATTACCGTCCGTTGTACGGCAGCCTTGCCGGCATGGACGCCAAGCAGGTCATGGACACCCTGGCCTCCGCCGACATCCCTTACACCGTTGAACCGAATTCTGGCGCCTTGCTGGTCAAGGCCGATGATCTGTCGCGCGCGCGCCTCAAGCTCGCGGCCGCTGGTGTCACTCCCAGCGATGGCAACATCGGTTTTGAAATCCTCGACAAGGAACAGGGTCTGGGCACCAGCCAGTTCATGGAAGCGACCCGTTATCGTCGCGGCCTCGAAGGTGAACTGGCGCGCACCATTTCCAGCCTGAACAACGTCAAGGGCGCCCGTGTGCACCTGGCGATTCCCAAGAGTTCGGTGTTCGTCCGTGACGAGCGCAAGCCGAGCGCTTCGGTGCTGGTTGAGCTGTACAGCGGCCGTTCGCTGGAGCCGGGTCAGGTTGTTGCGATCATCAACCTGGTCGCGACCTCCGTTCCCGAGTTGAGCAAATCGCAGATCACCGTCGTCGACCAGAAGGGCAACCTGCTTTCTGATCAGGCGGAAAATTCCGAAATGACCATGGCCGGCAAGCAGTTCGATTACAGCCGCCGCATGGAAAGCATGCTCACGCAGCGCGTGCACAACATCCTGCAACCGGTGCTGGGCAACGATCGCTACAAGGCTGAAGTTTCCGCCGATGTCGATTTCAGTGCCGTCGAATCCACTGCCGAGCAGTTCAACCCGGATCAACCGGCGTTGCGCAGCGAGCAGTCGGTCAACGAACAACGCACCGCCAGCAATGGCCCGCAAGGTGTGCCGGGTGCCCTGAGCAACCAGCCACCGGCGCCGGCCTCTGCGCCGCAAACCACCGGCGGTGCCGCAGCCCCGGCCAGCATGGTACAGCCAGGTCAGCCATTGGTTGACGCCAACGGCCAGCAGATCATGGACCCGGCCACCGGCCAGCCAATGCTCGCGCCATACCCGGCAGACAAGCGTCAACAATCCACCAAGAACTTCGAGCTCGACCGTTCGATCAGCCACACCAAGCAGCAGCAGGGTCGCCTGAATCGTCTGTCGGTGTCGGTTGTGGTCGACGATCAGGTCAAGGTCAACGCGGCTAACGGTGAAACCACCCGCGCGCCGTGGAGCGCCGACGAATTGGCGCGCTTCACTCGTCTGGTGCAGGACGCCGTCGGTTTCGACGCCAGCCGTGGCGACAGTGTCAGCGTGATCAACATGCCGTTCTCCGCCGAGCGCGGTGAAGTGATTGCCGATATTCCGTTCTACTCCCAGCCATGGTTCTGGGACATCGTCAAACAAGTGCTGGGTGTGTTGTTCATCCTGGTGCTGGTGTTTGGTGTGCTGCGTCCGGTGCTCAACAACATCACCGGCGGCGGCAAAGGCAAGGAGCTGGCCGGTCTTGGCAGCGACGTGGAACTCGGCGGGATGGGCGGCCTGGACGGCGAACTTTCCAACGACCGCGTGAGCCTCGGTGGTCCGCAGAGCATTCTGTTGCCGAGCCCTAGCGAGGGTTATGACGCGCAACTGAATGCAATCAAGAGCCTTGTGGCCGAGGATCCGGGTCGTGTGGCTCAGGTCGTGAAAGAGTGGATTAACGCAGATGAGTGATAACCGAGCCGCAGCCGTCAAACTGACCAAGGTCGACAAAGCCGCGATTCTGCTGCTGTCCCTGGGTTCGACCGATGCTGCACAAGTGTTGCGCCACATGGGCCCGAAAGAGGTTCAGCGCGTCGGCGTGGCCATGGCGCAGATGGGCAACGTCCATCGCGAGCAGGTCGAGCAGGTCATGAGCGAGTTCGTCGACATCGTCGGCGACCAGACCAGCCTGGGCGTCGGTTCCGACGACTACGTGCGCAAAATGCTCACCCAGGCACTGGGTGAAGACAAGGCCAACGGCCTGATCGACCGCATCCTGCTCGGTGGCAACACCAGTGGCCTCGACAGCCTGAAATGGATGGAGCCGCGCGCCGTTGCCGACGTGATCCGCTACGAGCACCCGCAAATTCAAGCGATCGTGGTTGCCTACCTCGACCCGGATCAGGCCGGTGAAGTGCTCGGCAACTTCGACCACAAAGTGCGTCTGGACATCATCCTGCGCGTGTCGTCGTTGAACACCGTGCAGCCAGCGGCATTGAAAGAGCTGAACCAGATTCTCGAGAAGCAGTTCTCCGGCAACTCGAATGCCTCGCGCACCACCCTGGGTGGCATCAAGCGCGCGGCGGACATCATGAACTTCCTCGACAGCTCGATCGAAGGCCAGCTCATGGACTCGATCCGCGAAGTCGACGAAGACCTGTCCGGTCAGATCGAAGACCTCATGTTCGTGTTCAACAACCTCGCCGATGTCGACGACCGTGGCATCCAGGCACTGTTGCGCGAAGTGTCTTCCGATGTGCTGGTGCTGGCCCTCAAGGGTTCGGACGAAGGCGTCAAAGAGAAGATCTTCAAGAACATGTCCAAACGTGCTGCCGAGCTGTTGCGCGACGACCTCGAGGCCAAAGGCCCGGTGCGCGTCAGCGACGTCGAAACCGCGCAGAAAGAAATCCTCACCATTGCCCGTCGTATGGCCGAGGCCGGCGAGATCGTGCTCGGTGGCAAGGGTGGCGAGGAAATGATCTAAGCCCATGGACAAGCACGACGACGATGTGACGGATCTGATCCGCGCCCGCGATGTCCGTGGTTTCGAATCCTGGGCCATGCCCAGCTTCGACCCGCCCAAGCCGGAACCCGAGCCTGAGCCGGAGCCCGAACCGCCGGAAATGGAAGAAGTGCCGCTGGAAGAAGTCCAGCCACTGACCCTGGAAGAACTCGAAAGCATCCGTCAGGAGGCTTACAACGAGGGTTTCGGCATCGGCGAAAAAGAAGGTTTTCACAGCGCCACGCTCAAGGTCCGTCAGGAAGCCGAGGTCGCGCTGAGCGCCAAACTCGCCAGCCTTGAGCAACTGATGGTGAACCTGTTCGAGCCCATCGCCGAGCAAGACACGCAGATCGAAAAGTCGCTGGTCGACCTCGTGCAACACATCACCAAACAGGTGATCAAGCGCGAGCTGGCCATCGATTCCAGCCAGATCGAACACGTCATGCGCGATGCGCTCAAGCTGTTGCCGCTGGGCGTCGACAACGTGCGTCTGTACGTCAATCCGCAGGACTTCGAGCAAGCCAAAGCCTTGCGCGAACGTCACGAGGAAACCTGGCGCATCGTCGAAGACGAATCGCTGTTGCCGGGTGGCTGCCGGGTTGAAACCGAGCACAGCCGCATCGACGCCAGCATTGAAACCCGCGTGGCGCAGGTCATGGCGAAGTTGTTCGATCAGTTGCACGAACAAGCCTTGCACCCGGCTGAAGCGGATCTGACCCTGGATATCCCCGAAGACGTAAAACCGGCGGCCACGCCTGAAGAGCCGCTCGCGGACGACCCCGATGCGCCTTGAACGCACCAGTTTCGCCAAACGCCTGGGCAGCTACGCCGAGGCGGTCGAGATTGCCGGCGCGCCGATTCTTGAAGGTCGCCTGCTGCGCATGGTCGGCCTCACCCTCGAAGCCGAAGGCCTGCGCGCCGCCATGGGCACCCGCTGCCTGGTGATCAATGACGACAGCTATCACCCCTCGCAGGTGGAAGCGGAAGTCATGGGTTTTTCCGGTGGCAAAGTCTTTCTGATGCCGGTCGGCAGTGTCGCCGGCATCGCCCCGGGCGCCCGCGTGGTGCCACTCGCCGACACCGGGCGCCTGCCGATGGGCATGAGCATGCTCGGTCGCGTGCTCGATGGCGCCGGTCGTGCGCTGGACGGCAAGGGCGGCATGAAGGCCGAAGACTGGGTGCCGATGGACGGCCCGACGATCAACCCGCTCAACCGTGACCCGATCAGCGTGCCGCTCGACGTGGGCATCCGTTGCATCAACGGTTTGCTGACGGTCGGTCGCGGCCAGCGGCTGGGTCTGTTCGCCGGTACCGGTGTCGGTAAATCGGTATTGCTGGGCATGATGACGCGCTTCACCGAGGCCGACATTATTGTCGTCGGCCTGATCGGTGAGCGGGGTCGAGAAGTTAAGGAATTCATCGAGCACAGCCTCGGTGAAGAAGGCCTCAAGCGTTCCGTGGTCGTCGCATCCCCTGCGGACGATGCGCCGCTGATGCGTCTGCGCGCCGCGATGTACTGCACGCGCATCGCCGAATATTTCCGCGACAAGGGCAAGAACGTCCTGTTGCTGATGGATTCGCTGACCCGTTTCGCTCAAGCCCAGCGGGAAATCGCCTTGGCCATCGGCGAGCCGCCGGCGACCAAGGGTTATCCGCCATCGGTATTCGCCAAGCTGCCGAAACTGGTGGAACGCGCCGGTAATGCGGAGAAGGGCGGGGGTTCGATTACCGCGTTTTATACCGTGTTGTCCGAGGGCGATGACCAGCAGGATCCGATTGCCGACTCGGCGCGAGGCGTGCTCGACGGCCATATCGTGCTGTCCCGGCGTCTCGCCGAAGAAGGGCATTACCCGGCCATCGACATCGAAGCGTCGATCAGTCGGGTGATGCCGGCCGTGGTGTCGCCGGAGCACATGCAGCGCGCGCAGTATTTCAAGCAGCTGTGGTCGCGCTATCAGCAGAGCCGCGACCTCATCAGCGTCGGTGCCTACGTGGCCGGTGGTGACCGCGAAACCGACCTGGCGATTTCCCTGCAGCCGCAATTGGTCAGGTATCAGCGTCAGGGCCTCAACGACAGTATCAACATGGGCGAAAGCCAGGCGTACCTGGAAACCCTGTTCGCCCCAGCGGCGGGCGGCTAACCGGTCATGGCAGCCGTCAGCCGAGCCGCGCGTCTGGCGCCGGTGGTGGACATGGCCGAACAGGCCGAGAAAGCCGCCGTGCAACGCCTGGGTTATTTTCAGGGCCAGGTGAAAGTCGCTGAAAGCAAACTCGCCGACCTCAATGCCTTTCGACTGGATTACTCCGAACAATGGATCGTGCGCGGCGCGACCGGCGTGACCGGGCAATGGTTGCTGGGTTTCCAGGGTTTTCTGGCGCAACTCGACACCGCCGTCGATCAGCAGCGACAGAGCCTCAACTGGCATCAGAACAAACTCGACAAGGCCCGCGAGGAGTGGCAACAGGCGTTCGCCAAGGTCGAAGGTTTACGCAAACTGGTGCAGCGTTATCGCGAAGAGGCGCAACGCCTCGAAGACAAACGCGAGCAGAAATTGCTCGACGAACTGTCGCAGCGCTTGCCGCGGCAGAATCCCTTCTAAATCGCACCGCTCCCACATTTTGTTCCTGTGTTGCACCTTGCCCACGGGTCTACCAAGTGCTAAACCTTGTACACGTTCGTCAACGACAAGGAAGCCAGTCAATGTCAGCAGTTGAAACAGATCTCTCGCCAGAGGGAAAACTGACCATTTCAGTCAAGGGTCGCTTTGATTTCGGCCGCCATCAGGAATTTCGCGAGGCTTACGAGCGAGTCGACAAACGACCGGAATCCATCGTGGTCGATCTGAGAGAGGCGACCTACCTCGACAGCTCCGCGCTGGGCATGCTGCTTCTGCTGCGCGATCACGCCGGTGGTGATGAGTCGGATGTGCGGGTGGTCAACAGCAACTCCGACGTGCGCAAGATCCTCGCCATCTCCAACTTCGACAAACTCTTCGACATCAGTTGACCGCCATGCAGGCGCAAGAGCCGCTGACCATTCTGATCGCCGAAGACAGCGCCGCTGACCGCTTGCTGCTTTCGACCATTGTCCGCCGTCAGGGTCATGAAGTCCTGACCGCGGCCAATGGCGCTGAGGCAGTTGAGCTGTTTCGCCAGCAGCGACCCGATCTGGTCCTGATGGACGCGATGATGCCGGTGATGGACGGCTTCGAGGCGGCCCGGCAGATCAAGGCGCTGGCGGGCGAAACGCTGGTGCCGATCATCTTCCTGACCTCGCTCACCGAAAGCGAAGCGCTGGTTCGCTGTCTGGAAGCGGGGGGCGACGACTTTCTGGCGAAGCCCTACAACCAAGTGATCCTCGCCGCCAAAATCAAGGCGATGGATCGCTTGCGCCGTTTGCAGGCGACCGTGCTGCAGCAGCGCGACCTGATCGCCAAACACCACGATTATCTGCTCAACGAACAGCGCGTCGCCAAAGCGGTGTTCGACAAGGTTGCGCACTCCGGTTGCCTCAGTGCGCCGAACATTCGTTACCTGCAATCGCCTTATGCGCTGTTCAACGGCGACTTGTTGCTGGCGGCGTATACCCCGGCGGGCGACATGCACATTCTGCTTGGTGACTTCACCGGGCATGGCCTACCGGCAGCGGTCGGCGCGATGCCGCTGGCTGAGGTGTTCTACGGCATGACCGCCAAGGGCTATGGCCTGGCGGAAACCCTGCGCGAGATGAACGCCAAACTCAAACGCATCCTGCCGGTGGACATGTTCTGCTGCGCGACGCTGCTGTGTCTGAGTTTCCAGCGGCGTTCGGTCGAGGTGTGGAACGGCGGCATGCCGGACGGCTATTTGCACCGGATCGCTACGGGCGAGCGTGTGCCGTTGGCCGCGCGTCATTTGCCGCTGGGTGTGCTCAGTCCGCAGGCGTTCGACGACGGCACTGAAGTGCACAAGATGGCCGCAGGCGATCGAGTGTTCCTGTTGTCCGACGGGGTGATCGACACCAGCGATGCCAATGATCAGCTGTTCGGCGTCGAGCGCTTGCAGCAGGTTTTTGCCGCCAACCGTGAGCCCGATCGCTTGTTCGAGGATATCGAGCAGGCCTTGCGGGATTTTCGCGGCGAGGCCCGCGACGATGTGAGCATGGTCGAGGTCAGCCTGTTCGAGGGGGCGCAGGTCAATGCGTCGGCACCGGTGTATTCCGACAGCGGTCAGTCGTGTCCACTGGACTGGTCGGTGAGTTTCGAGTTTCGCGGTGCCACGCTCAAGCGCTTCAACCCGTTGCTTTACCTGTTGCAGTTGCTGCTCGAGGTCCATGGATTGCGCGGGCAAAGTGGTGCGTTGTACAGCGTGCTCGCCGAGTTGTACTCCAACGCGCTCGAGCACGGCGTGCTCGGTCTGGATTCCAGTCTCAAGCGCGATGCAGCGGGATTCGCCCTTTACTACCAGCAGCGCAATGAGCGGCTTGAAGCATTGCAGGACGGATTCGTGCGCGTGCATCTGCAAGTCCGGCCGCAAGGCGAGGGCGGTATTCTGGTGATTCGCGTGGAGGACAGCGGCAAGGGATTTGACGTCGCGCGGGTGATGGAGCGGCCACTGGAGAATGTCCGTCTGTCAGGTCGCGGTGTCAGTCTGGTCCGGCAATTGGGGCGCAATGCCAGTTGGTCGGACGAAGGTCGTAGTGCCCGCGTGGAGTTTTTCTGGGAGGTTCAGGCATAATCTGCGCAATTCTTGATCAAGGAGTGAACAAGTGACAGACCAACATGTAGATCGCGACGTGCTCGACACCTTGCGCGATGTGATGGAGGAGGGCTATCCGGATTTGCTGGACACCTTCCTCAGCGATTCCGAACAGCGCTTGCGCGAGTTGCAGAGAACTGCCGATGCCAAGGTGTTATCCGAAGTAGCGCATAGCTTCAAGGGTAGCGCCAGCAATATGGGCGCCATCCGCCTGGCTGAGCTGTGCCACGAACTTGAGTCGGAAGCGAAAGACAAAAGTCCGGCGGAAATCGTCAAACTGGTTGCCGAGATCAGCGGCGAATTTGCCGATGTGCGCCCTGTTTACGAAGACGAGCGACAGCACGCAACCACCCACTGATCCCGCCGTCCGGCGCTTTTCTCGAGCGTCGGACGAAACTGGCCCGGCCCTTGCAGCTATCTCCGCAACTGTACCTACGATCCCAGTGCAGCGGAGACTGTTTCATGCCTGCGACCCCCAACATCCTTCTTCAAAATGCCGCTCAGGCCAAGGCGCAAGCTGCGTCTGCCAAAACGTCGGCGATGGCCGTAGACACTGGGGATAAAGCCTCAAGCTTCGCGAAAGTGTTCGCCGATCAGGGATCGATCAAGCCTTCCGCAACCGCTGACAACACGACCAAGTCGCCACGCGACAAGGTCGCTGACAACAGCGGCAAAAAGGACATCGGCAAAGATTCCAATGCCGCTGCCCAACCGGCGGTTGCCGATAGCGGCAACGACTTGCCTGCCGATAAAACCGCGACGACCGATGACGCCACTGCCAGCAGCGACGACACCGCCGACACTGCCCAGCCGCCAGTGGTTGATGCTGCGCCGGTTGATCCGACGCTTGATCCGGCATTGGTCGTCGCGGTGCAGCCAGTGGTTACGCCGCCAGTGGTGCCGACCCCGGTTGCCACCGCCCAGCCTGAAGCTGAAACCCCTGCACTCGCAGCATTGCCGAGCATGGTCAAGGACCCGGCGCCTGCCACCGACAGCGATTTCGATCCGACGGCGGATCCACTCGACTCACTGCCAGCGGTGCGCATGGCGATGGAGCAGGGCGGCCACATATCCGCTGCCAGCCAGGCCCAACCCAAAGCCTCACCGGCTCAGGCGCAGGCCGACGGTGAGCTGACGGCGGCGCAGAATTTCGCTGCCGGCATGGCCAGCATGCTCGACGTGCAAGCCGACAAGGACAGCACCAGCCAGGGCGGCGATAAAGCCTTCAGCGGCTTGCTCGATGACGGCCTCAAAGACCTGAAATCTGCGACCAGCGATACCCGCGTCGATGACTTCGCCAACCGTCTGGCGGCGCTGACTCAGGCTGCTACGCCAAAGACTGCGAACGCGGTGCCGGTGAACCAGCCGATCGCCATGCATCAGAGCGGCTGGACAGAGGAAGTGGTCAACCGCGTCATGTATTTGTCGAGCGCCAATCTCAAGGCGGCGGACATTCAGCTGCAGCCGGCCGAATTGGGTCGTCTCGACATCCGCGTGAATATGGTCCCGGATCAACAGACCCAAGTGACGTTCATGAGCGCGCACCCGAGCGTGCGTGAAGCGCTGGACGGCCAGATGCATCGTCTGCGGGAAATGTTCAACCAGCAGGGCATGGGCCAGGTTGACGTCAACGTCTCCGACCAGAACCGTGGCTGGCAGGGTCAGCAAGGCCAAGAGCAGGCGCAGCAGGGCCAGAGTGGTCGCACCAGCGCCGCCGGCGGTCGCCTCGATGCGGCGGATGAAGAACTGGCGCCAGCCGCCATTGCTGAAGTGGCTGCTCAAACCACCAGCGTAATTGGCAGCAGCGCTGTCGACTACTACGCCTGATATAACGCTGATTACCCTTGTGGGAGCGAGCCTGCTCGCGGATACGGTTTAACACTCAACATTTATGTCGACTGTTACATCGCTTTCGCGAGCAGGCTCGCTCCCACATTTGTTTTGTGGTGCTCTGCAGATCAATCCTCCGACACTTCTGGCATAACACTTGCTCTTGCCTTGCCGTGCGACTGTGAAAACCCGATTAGTGACGGATTATTGGCATGGCGAAGAGCGATACAGCAGCAGTGAAAGACCCCGCAACCAAAGGCAAACTCAAGCTGATCATTGTGATCGTGCTGGCGTTGCTGCTGGCCATTGGCGCGTCCGTGGGGGCGACCTGGTTCTTCATGCATGGCGCTCAGAGCAAGCCTGCCGAAGCCGCTGATGCAGCGCCTGTCGGCAAGCAACCGGCGATCTTCGAGCCGATGGCGCCAGCCTTCGTTGCCAACTACAACCAGAACGGCCGTCAGCGCTACATGCAGGTGAGCATCACCATGCTGGCGCGTAATCAGGCCGATCTGGAAGCGCTCAAAGTGCACATGCCGGTGATCCGCAACAACCTGGTGATGCTCTTCTCTGGTCAGGATTTCGCCACGTTGGCGACCCCGGTCGGGCAAGAGATGTTGCGCCAGAAGGCCACAGCCAGCGTCCAGGAAGTGGCGCAGAAAGAGCTGGGCAAAGTGGTGATCGAACAGTTGCTTTTCACTAATTTCGTACTGCAGTAGGAACACGACATGGCCGTGCAGGATCTGCTGTCCCAGGATGAAATCGACGCGCTGTTGCACGGCGTCGACGATGGTCTGGTACAGACCGATAACGCTGCCGAACCCGGCAGTGTCAAAAGCTACGACCTGACCAGCCAGGATCGCATCGTCCGTGGACGCATGCCGACTCTGGAAATGATCAACGAGCGTTTTGCCCGTTACACCCGCATCAGCATGTTCAACATGCTGCGCCGCTCGGCGGACGTTGCCGTCGGTGGCGTACAGGTGATGAAGTTCGGCGAATACGTGCACTCGCTGTACGTGCCGACCAGTCTCAACCTGGTCAAGATCAAACCGTTGCGCGGCACCGCGCTGTTCATCCTCGACGCCAAACTGGTGTTCAAACTGGTGGACAACTTCTTCGGCGGCGACGGCCGTCACGCGAAGATCGAAGGGCGTGAATTCACCCCGACCGAACTGCGCGTGGTGCGCATGGTGCTGGAACAGGCCTTCGTCGATTTGAAAGAAGCCTGGCAGGCGATCATGGAAGTCAATTTCGAGTACATCAACTCGGAAGTGAACCCGGCCATGGCCAACATCGTCGGCCCGAGCGAAGCGATCGTGGTCTCCACCTTTCACATCGAACTCGATGGCGGTGGCGGCGATCTGCACGTGACCATGCCGTACTCGATGATCGAGCCGGTGCGCGAAATGCTCGATGCCGGTTTCCAGTCCGACCTCGACGATCAGGACGAGCGCTGGGTCAACGCGCTGCGTCAGGACGTGCTCGATGTCGACGTGCCGATTGGCGCCACCGTGGCGCGCCGCCAGTTGAAGTTGCGCGACATCCTGCACATGCAGCCGGGGGATGTGATCCCGGTCGAAATGCCGGACGAAATGATCATGCGCGCCAACGGCGTGCCGGCCTTCAAGGTCAAGATGGGCTCGCACAAAGGCAACCTCGCGTTGCAAGTGATCGAGCCGATCGAGCGTCGCTGAAGCGGCGCTCCTACCCCCAAGCATTTAACTGAATTTTTGCCCGCCGAGGACAAATGATGAACGACGATATGAACGCCCAGGACGACCAGGCACTGGCTGATGAATGGGCTGCTGCCCTGGAAGAGACCGGTGATGGCCAAGCTGACATCGACGCATTGCTGGCCGCCGACGCAGCCAGCGGCTCGCGTCTGCCGATGGAAGAGTTCGGCAGCGTGCCGAAGAACAACGATCCGGTCACCCTGGACGGTCCGAACCTGGACGTGATCCTCGACATCCCGGTGTCGATTTCGATGGAAGTGGGCAGCACCGACATCAACATCCGCAACCTGCTGCAACTCAATCAGGGGTCGGTGATCGAGCTGGATCGTCTGGCCGGTGAGCCGCTGGACGTGCTGGTCAACGGCACACTGATCGCTCACGGCGAAGTGGTTGTGGTCAACGAGAAGTTCGGCATCCGCCTGACCGACGTGATCAGCCCAAGCGAACGCATCAAGAAGCTGCGCTGAGTGAACAGGTTTCTCTGGGCTCTGCTGGCGTTGCCGCTGAGCGTGCTGGCCGCCGAACCGTCGACAGCCACCAGCGTGCCTGCGGCGACCGCGCCGATGGTCAACAGCGGCGTGGCCGGGCAATTGACGCAACTGGTGTTCGGTCTGCTGCTGGTGCTGGGGGTGATTTTCTTCCTCGCCTGGCTGTTGCGTCGCGTGCAGCAGGCAGGCCCCGCGGGCAAGGGCCAAGTGATCGAGCTGATCGGTTCGCGCGCACTCAGTCCGCGTGACCGCTTGCTGCTGGTACAGGTCGGCAACGAGCAGATTCTGCTCGGCCTGAGCCCCGGCACCATCACCGCGCTGCACGTGCTCAAGGAACCGGTCGACGTGCCGGCGACCAGTGAAAAAGCGACCCCGGAATTTGCTCAGCATCTGCTGAAAATTCTCGGCAAGGATCAGAAGGATACGAAGTAATGGGTGCGCTACGCATCGTCTTGACGCTGGCCCTGTTGCTGGCCGCGCCACTGGCGTTCGCCGCCGATCCGTTGTCGATCCCGGCGATCACGCTGGGCACCAACGCCGATGGCGCGCAGGAGTATTCGGTCAGTCTGCAGATCCTGCTGATCATGACCGCGCTGAGCTTTATTCCGGCGGCGGTCATCCTGATGACCAGTTTCACCCGGATCATCATCGTCTTCTCGATCCTGCGTCAGGCTCTGGGCCTGCAACAGACGCCGTCGAACCAGATCCTCACCGGTATGGCGCTGTTCCTGACCCTGTTCATCATGGCGCCGGTGTTCGACCGGGTGAACAACGATGCGCTGCAACCGTATCTGGCCGAGAAACTCACCGCCCAGCAAGCGGTGGAAAAAGCCCAGGTGCCGATCAAGGACTTCATGCTCGCGCAGACTCGCACCAGCGATCTGGAGCTGTTCATGCGCCTGTCCAAGCGCACCGACATCGCCACGCCGGATCAGGCGCCGCTGACCATTCTGGTCCCGGCGTTCGTCACCTCCGAGCTTAAAACCGCTTTCCAGATCGGCTTCATGATCTTCATTCCGTTCCTGATCATCGACCTCGTCGTGGCCAGTGTGCTGATGGCGATGGGTATGATGATGCTCTCGCCGCTGATCATTTCGCTGCCGTTCAAGATCATGCTGTTCGTGCTGGTGGATGGCTGGGCGCTGATCATCGGCACCCTGGCCAGCAGTTTCGGAGGTGTCTCGCCATGACGCCAGAAGTCGCGGTCGACATCTTTCGTGAAGCGCTGTGGCTGACCACTTTGATGGTCGCGATTCTGGTGATCCCGAGCCTGTTGGTCGGCTTGCTCGTGGCGATGTTCCAGGCCGCGACGCAGATCAACGAACAGACCTTGAGCTTCCTGCCGCGTTTGCTGGTGATGTTGGTAACGCTGATCGTGGGCGGCCCGTGGATGGTGCAGACCTTCATGGAATACATCATCCAGTTGTACAAAAACATTCCGCTGGTCATCGGCTAAGCCATGCAATCGCTGCTTCAGCTGACCGACACCCAGATCAGTACCTGGGTGGCCTCGTTCATGTTGCCGCTGTTTCGTGTCGCGTCGATGTTGATGGTCATGCCGGTGTTCGGCACCACGCTGGTGTCGCGGCGCATACGTCTGTATTTCGCCGTGGCAATCACCGTGTGCATCGCCCCGAGTCTGCCGCCGATGCCCGCGGTCAGTCCGCTGGATCTCAGTGGTTTGCTGCTGATCGCCGAGCAGATTCTGGTTGGCGCCGTGCTGGGGTTTTCCCTGCAACTGTTCTTCCAGGCGTTTGCCGTGGCCGGGCAGATTGTCGCGATCCAGATGGGCATGGGCTTCGCCTCGATGGTCGACCCGGCCAACGGTGTGTCCGTGGCGGTGATCGGGCAGTTTTTCACCATGCTCGTGACCCTGTTGTTCCTGTCGATGAACGGCCATTTGGTGGTCTTCGAAGTCCTCACCGAAAGCTTCACCACACTGCCTGTCGGTGGCGGGTTGATGACGGCGCAGTATTGGGAACTGGCCGGCAAGCTCGGCTGGGTGCTGGGCGCGGCATTGTTGCTGGTGTTGCCGGCCGTGACCGCGTTGCTGGTGGTCAACATCGCGTTTGGCGTGATGACCCGGGCGGCACCGCAGTTGAACATTTTCTCCATCGGTTTCCCGCTGACCCTGGTGCTCGGTCTGTTCATCGTCTGGGTCGGTCTGGCGGACATTCTCAATCAGTATCAACCGCTGGCCACCGAGGCCTTGCAGTTGTTACGCGAACTGGCACGGGCGCGCTGACTCATGGCTGAGAGCGAAAGCGGTCAGGACAAAACAGAAGACCCCACGGACAAGCGCAAAAAAGACTCCCGTGAGAAGGGGGAGATCGCCCGTTCCAAAGAGCTCAACACCCTCGCCGTGATGATGGCTGGTGCCGGCGCGCTGCTGGTGTTCGGCGGCGCGCTCGCTGAAGACCTGATGGAATTGATGCGCCTGAATTTCACGCTGTCGCGTGAGGTGATCATGGATCAGGGATCCATGGGCGCATTTCTGTTGAAGTCAGGTCAGATAGCACTGGTGGCCATCCAGCCGTTCATGATCACGTTGTTGCTGGCTGCTCTGATCGGGCCAATTTCTCTCGGTGGCTGGCTGTTTGCAGCCGGTTCCATGGCGCCCAAGTTCAGCCGGATGAACCCGGCGGCAGGCCTGAAGCGAATGTTTTCGTTCAAGGCTGTGGTCGAACTGCTCAAGGCGCTGGCCAAGTTTTCGGTTACCTTGGGAGTGGCGTTGGTGGTGCTGTTATCGGATGTCGATGACTTGATGCGGATCGCCCACGAGCCGCTGGAGTCAGCGATCATTCACAGCGTCACGCTGGTGGGCTGGAGCACCTTGTGGCTGGCCTGCGGCCTGATCATCATCGCCGCCGTCGACGTACCGGTGCAGCTCTGGGAAGCGCACAAGAAACTGCTGATGACCAAGCAGGAAGTGCGCGACGAGCACAAGGATCAGGAAGGTCGCCCCGAGGTCAAACAGCGCATTCGCCAGACCCAACGCGAAATGTCCCAGCGCCGCATGATGGCGGCGATCCCCGACGCCGACGTGGTCATTACCAACCCGACGCACTACGCCGTCGCGCTCAAGTACGACTCCGAGAAGGGCGGCGCGCCGATGCTGATTGCCAAGGGCAGCGACTTCCTCGCCCTGAAGATCCGCGAAATCGCCGTGGCCAACAACGTCATGCTCCTCGAATCGCCGGGGCTGGCGCGCTCGATCTACTACTCCACCGAACTCGACCAGGAAATCCCCAGCGGCCTGTACCTGGCCGTCGCGCAGGTTCTGGCCTACGTCTACCAGATCCGCCAGTTCCGCGCCGGCAAGGGCAAACGCCCGGACCCGCTCAAGGACGACCTGCCGATTCCGCCGGATTTGCGTCGCGATTCCTGACGGTCCATCGACGCCGTCTGTCTGAAAACCCTCTGTACCTGTTAGTTCTTACAGTAGACGCAGGTCACCCGCTGACGCTCTGATTACGACGGGAATAAACCCGTCGGATGTCTTGCTGTGAATGTTTGCGAGCAGGGGCTCGTGGGCGCTCAAGATGTCTTTTCAGAGGCAAATATCATGGCAGAGCGTCCACATCGCAACCTTCCAGGCATGAAAATCGAGTTCGTTTCAGGGCGGCTGGAGGAGCGCCCGAGCGAGGGTGCAATCGGTTACTCCGCGGTCTTTGATTTGAGCCTGGATTTTCTCAACTTCAAAGTCATGGCGGACCTGTACGTCCCCGATTATCTGGACAGTCCGATCAATGCCATTCGCCCTGAGCTGGATGGTTTGGGCTACCACTATGCGTATAACTACTTCTTCGACTCAGCCGGGAAAATCACCAGCAACGAAGCGCTGTTCAGAGTGTTCACCCCCAGCGATTACTACATGAGCGAATGGTCGGTGGGCGGGCTTGAAAACCGTTATGCAAAACCGGTCTTCGAGCTGGTTGGCGGTCAATTGCGCGCAACGGTACGCCGGGATTTTCGCTGGGGTGGGGACAAGCGCCAAGTGCAGATTCGTGACTTGCCGATCATCGATTTTCGCTGGGCCCTGAATCTGTTGGAGTCGGAGGAGGGCGAGGACGGTGGGCGACAACCTGGCTCCAAAGTCATCTTGATGGATGCCGAGGAGGAGGTCGTCAAAGTCGAGAGCCGCCAAATGTTTCGCGGCACGCTTTACATGGTCGGGCGCGAACTTGAGTTTGGCGAGATTCCTGCGGAACGGCTGCTGAGGGCTGGGCAAGTCTGATTTTTACGGTTGATTGATCGTTCTCACGCGCAGCGTGGGAACGTTCATCGAGGGGCGCGCTACTGCGGCAGCTCAAGGTTATCCAGCGCCCGATTCACCGCCAACTCCCCGAGCATGATCAATTGCGCGATCCCCTGCAGCGTTCGGCGCTGCGATGCGGGTATGAGGTTGGCGAAGTCGTGGGCGATGGTTCTGGCTGAGGCGAGGGTTTCGCAGGCGTTGGCCAGCAACTCTTCGCTTTTGATATCTGCGACGACGGCGTACATCGTGCTGGGTTTGCGCGGAGGCCGGGTGCTGCCGGGGCAAAGGTAGTGATCGAGGGCGCGTTCGGCGGCGTCGTGGAGTTTTTTTGAATCGATGGATTCGTAAGGTGAGGCGGGGTCGGATTCGGGTGGGTTTGGTGTTGGTTTGATCATGGTGAAGCTCCTAGAGTCATTGGAGCTGCCAACGTTCGCTGCGAGACGAATGAGGGTGGCAGCTATACGCGGGTCGCAGACCGGGACTCTAGAACCGGCAGACCCGAAGGTCTCCCACGTACAGCCGCCATAAAAAGCGGGTGTTGTGCGTCCAGAGATCGACGGGCTGCGAGACCCGATCGCTGATTCGTCAGCGACCGAACCACAATAGAACCCGCCCCCAAGGCGCACAAGCCGGCGGATTCTGGCTTGGCTGTAGGCAAAGGCGCAAGGATTTGTAGCCTGGAAGGCGTGTCTGCAGGTGTCTTTTAAACGCGTTAGTTTAAAAGGCGATTTGCGCTGACTTCATTGGCCTCTTCGCGAGCAGGCTCGCTCCCACATTTGGAACGCATTCCACTTCACTGTTTGGAATGCATTTCCCCTGTGGGAGCGAGCCTGCTCGCGAAGGGGCCATTCCGGTCAGCGGAAAACACTCGGTTAAACCCCTCTGTTTCAATCCTTTGCAAAAGTTGGAAAGCTTCTTGCAATAGCCGCCGTGAGCCCGCTCTGGGCGTCAAAAGTTTGCTTTAAAGGAACGGGGAAAACCGGTGGATCGCTCTCAGTTATTCAACACAGCACGCACTAACGTTGCCGACCTCAGTCGAGGCAATCTGGGCGTGCCGTTGCTGTTGCTGGTGATGCTGGCGATGATGATGTTGCCGGTGCCGCCGTTCCTGCTGGACGTCTTCTTCACCTTCAACATCGCCCTGTCGATCGTCGTTCTGCTGGTCTGCGTTTACGCGCTGCGACCGCTGGATTTCGCCGTGTTCCCGACGATTCTGCTGGTCGCGACACTGCTGCGGCTGGCGTTGAACGTGGCCTCGACGCGGGTGGTAATGCTCCACGGTCAGGACGGCCACGCCGCTGCCGGTAAGGTGATTCAGGCCTTCGGTGAAGTGGTGATCGGTGGTAACTACGTGGTCGGTATCGTGGTCTTCGCGATTCTGATGATCATCAACTTCGTCGTGGTGACCAAGGGTGCCGGGCGGATTTCCGAGGTGAGCGCGCGCTTCACCCTCGATGCGATGCCCGGCAAACAAATGGCGATCGACGCCGACCTCAACGCCGGTCTGATCGACCAGAACCAGGCCAAGGCGCGCCGTCAGGAGGTCGCCCAAGAGGCCGAGTTCTACGGTTCGATGGACGGTGCCAGCAAGTTCGTCCGTGGTGACGCCATTGCCGGCCTGCTGATTCTGTTCATCAACCTTATCGGCGGGATGGCCGTCGGTATCTTCCAGCACAACATGAGCTTCGGCGATGCCGGTCGGGTTTACGCCTTGCTGACCATCGGTGACGGTTTAGTGGCGCAATTGCCATCACTGTTGTTATCTACAGCTGCAGCGATCATGGTGACCCGTGCTTCCGGCTCGGAAGACATGGGCAAGCAGATCAATCGCCAGATGTTCGCCTCGCCGAAGGCGCTGGCCGTGGCCGCCGGTTTGATGGCGGTGATGGGCCTGGTGCCGGGCATGCCGCACTTCTCGTTCCTGAGCATGGCCGCGCTGGCTGCCGGTGGCGCCTACTTGTTCTGGAAGAAGCAGAACGTGGCCAAAGTGGTCGCGCTGGAAGAGGTCAAACGCCAGCAGGAACTGCTGCCGTCGCCGGCCCGCGCCATGGAAACCAAGGAGCTGGGCTGGGATGACGTGACGCCAATCGACATGATCGGTCTGGAAGTCGGCTATCGCCTGATCCCGCTGGTGGATCGTAATCAGGGCGGGCAATTGCTGGCGCGGATCAAGGGCGTGCGCAAGAAGCTCTCGCAGGATCTGGGCTTCCTGATGCCGACCGTACACATCCGCGACAACCTCGATCTGGCGCCAAGCGCCTATCGCCTGACCCTGATGGGCGTGATTCTCGCCGAAGCCGAGATCTACCCGGATCGCGAACTGGCGATCAACCCGGGCCAGGTGTACGGCACGCTCAACGGTATCAACGCCAAAGATCCGGCTTTCGGGCTGGAAGCGGTGTGGATCGAAATCAGTCAGCGTGCCCAGGCGCAATCCCTCGGTTACACCGTGGTCGACGCCAGCACCGTGGTGGCAACGCACTTGAACCAGATTCTGTACAAGCACTCCAGCGAGCTTATCGGCCACGAGGAAGTGCAACAACTCATGCAATTGCTGGCCAAAAGCTCGCCGAAACTGGCAGAAGAGCTGGTGCCGGGCGTGGTCACGTTGTCGCAGTTGCTCAAAGTGCTGCAAGCGTTGCTCGCCGAACATGTGCCGGTGCGCGACATCCGCAGCATCGCCGAAGCCATCGCCAACAACGCCGCGAAGAGTCAAGATACCGCCGCGCTGGTGGCGGCAGTGCGCGTCGGCGTATCCCGCGCCATCGTCCAAAGCATTGTAGGCACTGAGTCCGAGCTGCCTGTGATCACCTTGGAACCAAGGTTGGAACAAATATTGCTCAATAGTCTGCAGAAGGCAGGACAAGGCTCGGAAGAGGGCGTTCTGCTGGAGCCAAGCATGGCCGAGAAGCTGCAGCGTTCGCTCATCGAAGCGGCGCAGCGTCAGGAAATGCAAGGTCAGCCGGTGATCCTTTTGGTCGCCGGCCCGATCCGCGCGATGCTCTCGCGTTTTGGCCGCCTCGCAGTCCCTGGATTGCATGTGCTGGCCTACCAGGAAATACCGGACAACAAGCAAGTGACCATCGTTGCGACAGTAGGGCCCAACGGCTGAGGTAGTGGTTTATGCAAGTTAAGCGTTTCTTTGCCGCCGATATGCGTCAGGCCATGAAGCTGGTTCGTGATGAGCTGGGCGCTGATGCCGCCATCATTGGCAACCGCCGCATTGCCGGCGGTGTCGAGTTGACGGCGGCACTGGATTACAAATTGTCGGCGCTGGCGCCACGGGTTCCGAACATGGAACTTGAGGACGAGCTGCGCAAGACTCAGTCGCGCATCGTCACCGCCCAGGCCGAGTTGAGCCTGCGTGGCGAAGCCGATGGCAACAGCAATCGTCAGATCTTTGCCGGGCTGCCGTTGACCGCTGGCCTGCCGCTGACCGCCGCTGAACCGCTGACCGAGCCGACTTACGCCGCGCCGGCGCGTCCGGCCCCGGCGCCTGCGCAGTCCTCCGGCGGCGTTGATCCGCGTGCACTGGACTCGATGCGTTTTGAATTGAACAGCCTGCGCGAGCTGATGGAAGTGCAGCTCGGCACCTTGGCCTGGAATCAGTTGCAAGGCAGTCGTCCGGCTCAGGCCAACCTGTATCGCCGTCTGCAGCGCATCGGTCTGTCCGGCCCGTTGTCGCGCGATCTGCTGTCGATGATCAGCGATATCGAAGAGCCGCGTCAGGCCTGGCGCATGCTGCTCGCGCATCTGGCGCGGATGATTGCCGTACCGGAAGTCGAGCCGCTGGAAGAGGGCGGTGTGATCGCCATGGTCGGCCCTGCCGGCATGGGCAAGACCACCACACTGGCCAAGCTGGCCGCACGTTATGTGCTCAAGTACGGCGCGCAGAATGTCGCGCTGGTGAGCATGGACAGTTTTCGCATCGGCGCTCAGGAACAACTGAAGACCCTCGGTCGCATCCTCAATGTGCCGGTGACTCACGTCGATCCTGGTCAATCGCTGGTGCAGGCACTGGATCCATTGCTGCGCAAACGCGTGGTTTTGATCGATACTGCCGGCCTGCAAGCCAGCGATCCGGCCCTGCGCATGCAGCTCGAAAGCCTGGCCGGGCGTGGCATCCGTTCAAAAAATTATCTGGTCTTGGCAACCACCAGCCAGAAACAGGTTCTAACCGCCGCTTATCACAGTTACAAGCGTTGCGGGCTAGCCGGCTGCATCCTGACTAAACTGGATGAAACGGCCAGCCTTGGCGAAGTGTTAAGCCTGGCGATCAGTCATGAATTGCCGGTCGCGTACCTGACCGATGGCCCACGGATTCCGGATGATTTGCATCTGCCGCGTCGTCATCAACTGGTCAGCCGCGCCGTCAGCGTGCAAATGCAGGAAGAACCCAGCGAAGAAGCCATGGCTGACATGTTCGCTGATATCTACCACAGCCCGACCAAGCAGGTAGGCTGAGGTATTCATGAACAGTTTTTGTACCTACATCGATGGTCTGCCATGCATTGTTCCGGTTGTGAACGCGCAGCCAGTAATGTGGCCTCCGTCTATGCAAGACAAGGTAAAGAAATAACATGGGCAGCATGCATCCCGTACAGGTGATCGCGGTGACCGGCGGCAAAGGTGGCGTCGGCAAGACTAACGTGTCAGTGAACTTGTCTCTGGCTCTGGCAGAGCTTGGCCGTCGGGTCATGCTGCTGGACGCCGATCTGGGACTGGCGAACGTCGACGTATTGTTGGGTCTGACCCCGAAACGCACTTTGGCCGACGTCATCGAAGGCCGTTGCGAATTGCGCGACGTGCTGTTGCAAGGCCCCGGTGGCATTCGCATCGTGCCGGCCGCGTCCGGCACTCAGAGCATGGTCCACCTGAGCCCGGCCCAACACGCCGGTCTGATTCAGGCGTTCAGCGACATCGGCGACAATCTCGACGTACTGGTGATTGACACCGCTGCGGGTATTGGTGACTCGGTAGTCAGTTTCGTACGCGCAGCCCAGGAAGTGTTGCTGGTGGTCTGCGATGAGCCGACCTCGATCACTGACGCTTACGCGCTGATCAAACTGCTCAACCGCGATTACGGCATGAACCGCTTCCGCGTTCTCGCCAACATGGCGCAGAGCCCGCAGGAAGGGCGCAACCTGTTCGCCAAGTTGACCAAGGTCACGGACCGCTTCCTCGACGTCGCCCTACAATATGTCGGCGCCGTGCCTTACGACGAAAGCGTGCGTAAAGCGGTGCAGAAGCAGCGTGCCGTCTACGAAGCCTTCCCGCGCTCCAAGTGCGCGCTGGCATTCAAGGCCATTGCACAGAAGGTCGACACCTGGCCGCTGCCCGCCAACCCGCGCGGCCATCTCGAGTTTTTCGTCGAGCGTCTCGTGCAGCAAACGGCAGGGCCCGTGCTATGACCGCTAGCGGTATGAATTACTACAAAAAGTCGGCACGTGACGCTCAGTACGAGCTGATCGAGCGTTACGCGCCGCTGGTCAAACGCATTGCCTATCACTTGCTGGCGCGATTGCCGGCGAGTGTGCAGGTTGAAGATTTGATCCAGGCCGGGATGATCGGCCTGCTCGAAGTCTCGACCAAATATGACGCCAGCAAAGGCGCCAGTTTCGAAACGTACGCGGGCATTCGAATCCGCGGCGCGATGCTCGACGAAGTGCGCAAAGGGGACTGGGCGCCACGCTCGGTTCACCGCAATACCCGTATGGTCAGTGACGCAATTCGCTCAATTGAAGCTAAAACCGGCCGTGACGCTAAAGATCACGAGGTTGCAGCCGAACTCCAATTGAGTCTCGACGATTACTACGGGATTTTGAATGACACCTTGGGCAGCCGCCTCTTCAGTTTCGACGACCTGCTGCAGGACGGCGAACACGAAGGGCTGCACGAGGATGGCGCGAGTGCTCATCTTGAGCCGTCACGCGATCTGGAAGATGAACGCTTCCAGGCGGCGCTGGCGGACGCGATTGCCAATTTGCCGGAGCGTGAGCGACTGGTGTTGGCGCTGTACTACGACGAAGAGCTGAACCTCAAGGAAATCGGTGAAGTCCTTGGCGTCAGTGAATCGCGGGTCAGCCAGTTACACAGCCAGTGCGCGGCCCGTTTGCGGGGGCGTTTGGGGGAGTGGCGAGCGCGCTGAAGGCAGTGTGGGGACACTGCGAACGAGGCTGGTGCGGTGATGAACGGCACCGGTCTTGCTCTGTTGTGCTCCAGACAGTCTTCGAGTGCTGCGCCGATTGATTGAAGTGGCGCGTCCAGGTGCTGGGCGCGTTTAAGACTGCTTGGAGGTCGAATTGAACAAAGACATGAAAATCCTCATCGTTGATGACTTCTCAACGATGCGGCGGATCATCAAGAACCTGCTGCGTGATCTTGGGTTCACCAACACCGTCGAGGCTGACGATGGCACCACTGCCATTCCAGTGCTCAACAGCGGAAGCATCGACTTTCTGGTAACGGACTGGAACATGCCGGGCATGACCGGTATCGACCTGCTGCGTCACGTGCGTGCCGATGAAAAGCTCAAGCACCTGCCGGTACTGATGGTGACTGCAGAAGCCAAGCGCGAGCAGATCATCGAAGCCGCTCAGGCCGGTGTAAACGGCTACGTCGTCAAACCTTTCACGGCTCAGGCGCTGAAAGACAAAATCGAGAAGATTTTCGAACGCATCGGCTGATGAACGCGCGGGGGAGCTATGGAGCATAAAGAATCTTCACAGGGCGATTTCGAGTCGACCCTGAAAAAACACGCGGTCGAACTGGTCGAGAGCCTTGAAAAAGGCAGGTTCGGCGACGCTGTGCAACTGATCCATGAGCTCAATCAGACCCGTGACCGCGGCCTGTATCAGGAAGTGGGCAAGCTCACACGCGAACTGCACAGTGCGATCGTCAATTTCCAGATCGATCCGCACATGCCGCAGGCCGAGGAAGTGTCGCAAATCACCGACGCCACCGAACGCTTGGGCTATGTGGTCAAGCTGACGGAAGCCGCGGCCAACCGCACCATGGATCTGGTGGAAAGCGCCACGCCGGTGGTCAATGGTCTGGCTGAAGAAGCCCAGGCCTTGAGTACCGATTGGGGGCGTTTCATGCGTCGTGAAGTCGGGGCTGAAGAGTTCCGCGAACTGGCGCGCCGGGTCGACGGTTTTCTGTCACGCAGCAGCACGGGCAACCGTGAAGTGTCGAGCCACCTCAACGACATCCTGCTGGCTCAGGATTACCAGGACCTCACCGGTCAGGTGATCAAGCGTGTGACCCAACTGGTCACCGAAGTCGAAAGCAATTTGCTCAAACTCGTGCTCATGGCCAGTCAGGTCGACCGCTTTGCGGGCATCGAACATGACCGCGCCGCGATGCTTGCAGAAAAAGATCCACAAAAACATCTCTCGCAGGGTGAAGGTCCGCAGATTCATGCCGATAAACGAGAAGACGTTGTGTCCGGTCAGGACGATGTGGACGATTTGTTATCCAGCCTTGGATTCTAGAGTTTTGGAATTGTAGGTTTTTTGGGTTTTTAGACCTGTAGGAGCACCCCATTAATGAGCTTCGGCGCCGATGAAGAGATCCTTCAGGATTTCCTGGTTGAGGCCGGCGAGATTCTTGAGCAACTGTCCGAACAACTGGTCGAGCTGGAAAGCCGTCCGGATGACGCAGATTTGCTCAACGCAATTTTTCGCGGTTTCCACACTGTAAAAGGGGGCGCCGGCTTCCTTCAGCTCAATGAGCTGGTGGAGTGCTGTCACATCGCCGAAAACGTGTTCGACATCCTCCGTAAGGGTGAGCGTCGCGTTGATGCAGAACTGATGGACGTGGTGCTTGAAGCACTGGACGCGGTGAACAGCATGTTCAGCGAAGTCCGTGAACGCGCACCGATCACCGCCGCTACGCCGGAACTGCTGGCCGCTCTGGCGCGCCTGGCCGAACCGCAATCGGCGGATGAAGCCCCGGCTTCGCCAGTGGCGGAGATGATCGAAGAACTGGTCGTCGAAGGCGACGCGTCGGGCGACATCACCGATAACGAATTTGAACAGCTGCTGGACTCGCTGAACGCCGTCAAGGCTGAAGCCGAAGCCCCGGCCGCTGCTGCACCTGCGCAAACGGCCGCTGAAGCCGCGAGCGATGAAATCACCGATGCCGAGTTCGAGTCGCTGCTCGATCAACTGCACGGCAAAGGCCAGTTCGCGGTGGACGCGGTTGCGCCAGTTGCGGCAGCTCCTGCGGCACCGGCCAAGGGCGACAGCACCGACATCACCGACGACGAATTCGAAGCCCTGCTCGATCAGTTGCATGGCAAGGGCAACTTTGCCGTCGATGCGCTGGAGTCAGCGATTGCCTCGGCACCAGCGCCTGCTGCTCCCGTGGCCGCCGCGGCCGGCAGCGATCTGATCAGCGATCACGAATTCGAATCGCTGCTCGACGAATTGCACGGCAAAGGCAAGTTCAGCGAAGTCGGCACCGCGACGGCGGGCACTGCTTCGACAGTTGCCACGCCAGCCGCCAAGGCGCCGGCTGCCGTCGCCGCGCCGAAGCCTGCTGCCAAGCCTGAACCGAAAGCCGAAGCGCCAAAACCGGCTGCCGCTGCTGCACCGGCTCCGGCCCGTGCTGCCGCTGCACCGCCACCGGAAAAACCGGCGAGCGAAGCCGAGACCACCGTGCGCGTCGATACCGCACGTCTCGACGAAATCATGAACATGGTCGGCGAGTTGGTGCTGGTGCGTAACCGTCTGGTGCGCCTGGGCCTCAACAGCGGCGACGAAGCCATGTCCAAGGCCGTGTCGAACCTCGACGTGGTCACGGCTGACTTGCAGACCGCGGTGATGAAGACCCGGATGCAGCCGATCAAGAAGGTCTTCGGGCGCTTCCCGCGTCTGGTTCGCGACCTCGCGCGTCAGCTGAAGAAAGAGATCAACCTGGAACTGGTGGGTGAAGAAACCGACCTCGACAAAAACCTTGTCGAGGCCTTGGCCGACCCGCTGGTCCACTTGGTGCGCAACGCCGTCGACCACGGCATCGAGTCGCCGGAAGAACGCGAAGCGTCGGGCAAGGCCCGTGGCGGTCGCGTGGTGCTCGCGGCCGAACAGGAAGGCGACCACATCCTGCTGTCGATCTCCGATGACGGCAAAGGCATGGACCCGAACGTCCTGCGTTCGATCGCGGTAAAACGCGGTGTGATGGACAAGGACGCGGCCGATCGCCTCAGCGATACCGAGTGCTACAACCTGATTTTCGCCCCGGGTTTCTCGACCAAGACCGAGATCTCCGACGTGTCTGGCCGCGGTGTCGGCATGGACGTGGTGAAGACCAAGATTTCCCAGCTCAACGGTTCGATCAACATCTACTCGACCAAGGGCCAAGGCTCGAAGATTGTCATCAAGGTGCCGCTGACGCTGGCGATCATGCCGACGTTGATGGTCATGCTGGGCAATCAGGCGTTCGCGTTCCCGCTGGTCAACGTCAACGAAATCTTCCACCTCGACCTGTCGACCACAAATGTCGTCGACGGTCAGGAAGTGGTGATCGTGCGGGACAAGGCGCTGCCATTGTTCTACCTCAAGCGCTGGCTGGTCAGCTCCGCCGCTCACGAAGAGCAGCGTGAAGGCCACGTGGTGATCCTTTCGGTGGGCACTCAGCGGATCGGCTTCGTCGTCGATCAACTGGTCGGTCAGGAAGAAGTGGTCATCAAGCCATTGGGCAAAATGCTGCAGGGCACTCCGGGCATGTCCGGCGCCACCATCACCGGTGACGGCCGCATCGCGCTGATTCTCGATGTTCCAAGCATGCTCAAGCGTTACGCCGCACGGCGTATTTGAATCCGGGGCAGCGGGGCGACAACGTTCCGCTGCACCTAATGGAGTGTTTATGGCAGTCAAAGTCCTGGTGGTGGACGATTCGGGTTTTTTCCGCCGCCGCGTCTCGGAAATTCTTTCAGCAGATCCGAGCATCCAGGTGGTCGGCACCGCAACCAACGGTAAAGAGGCGATCGATCAGGCGCTGGCGCTCAAGCCGGACGTGATCACCATGGACTACGAGATGCCAATGATGGACGGCATCACAGCAGTGCGGCACATCATGCAGCGCTGCCCGACTCCGGTGTTGATGTTCTCCTCGCTGACCCACGAAGGCGCTCGGGTAACCCTGGATGCGCTGGACGCCGGCGCGGTGGATTTCCTGCCGAAGAATTTCGAAGACATCTCGCGCAATCCCGAGAAGGTTAAACAACTGCTGTGCGAAAAAGTGCATAGCATCTCGCGCAGTAACCGTCGTTTCAGTGCTTACAGCGCGCCGGCTCCAGTGGCTGCGCCCGCACCTGCGCCAACCCCGGCGGCATCAAGCTTCAGCAGCCACAGCACTCATGCTCCGGCCCGTCCGGCGCCTGCCCCTGTGCATGCACCAGCTCCAAGCCGCGCGTCGACGGCCAGTTCGTCCTCGCCAGCACCGAAACGCAAAGCCTACAAACTGCTTGCCATCGGCACCTCGACGGGCGGCCCGGTTGCGCTGCAGCGCGTGCTGACTCAGTTGCCGGCGAACTTCCCGGCACCGATCGTGTTGATCCAGCACATGCCGGCGGCGTTCACCAAAGCGTTTGCCGAGCGTCTCGACAAGCTCTGCCGCATCAGCGTCAAGGAAGCCGAGGATGGCGACATCCTGCGTCCGGGCCTGGCGTTGCTGGCCCCGGGTGGCAAGCAAATGATGATCGACGGCCGTGGCGCGGTGAAGATTCTGCCGGGCGACGAGCGCCTGAATTACAAGCCGTGCGTGGACATCACGTTCGGTTCGGCGGCGAAATCCTACGGTGACAAAGTTCTGGCGGTGGTATTGACCGGCATGGGCGCTGACGGCCGTGAAGGCGCGCGTCTGCTCAAGCAGGGCGGCAGCTCGATCTGGGCGCAGGACGAAGCCAGTTGTGTGATCTACGGCATGCCGATGGCCATCGTCAAAGCTGACCTCGCCGATGCGGTGTACAGCCTGGACGATATCGGCAAGCACATCGTCGAGGCGTGTATCTGATGGATGTTTTAAGCCTTATCGGGATCATCATGGCGTTCGTCGCCATCATCGGCGGCAACTACCTGGAAGGGGGTCACCTCGGTGCGCTGGCCAACGGCCCGGCGGCACTGATCGTACTGGGCGGCACCATCGGTGCTGCGCTGCTGCAATCGCCGATGAGCGCGTTCAAACGCGCCATGCAGATTCTGGCCTGGATCTTCTTTCCGCCGCGTGTCGACCTGGCTGGCGGCATCGACCGTGTGGTCAACTGGAGCCTCACCGCGCGCAAGGAAGGCCTGCTCGGTCTGGAAGGCGTGGCTGACGCCGAACCTGACAACTACTCGCGCAAGGGCCTGCAACTGCTGGTCGACGGCGCCGAGCCGGAAGCGATCCGCAGCATCCTCGAAGTGGATTTCTACACTCAGGAAGCGCGCGACATCGAAGCCGCCAAAGTCTTCGAAAGCATGGGCGGTTACGCGCCAACCATCGGCATCATCGGTGCGGTGATGGGCCTGATCCATGTGATGGGCAACCTCGCTGATCCAACACAACTGGGCAGCGGCATCGCCGTTGCTTTCGTCGCGACCATTTATGGCGTGGCCAGTGCCAACCTGATCCTGCTGCCGGTGGCGGCCAAACTGAAGTCTATTGCGCTACGGCAGTCGCGTTATCGCGAAATGTTGTTGGAAGGCATTTTGTCGATCGCCGAAGGTGAAAACCCTCGCTCCATCGAGTTGAAGCTTCAGGGCTTCATGGATTAAGGGAATAAGCTCATGGCTCGTCGTCGCCACCAGGAAGAGCATGTAAACCACGAACGCTGGCTGGTTTCCTACGCTGACTTCATCACATTGCTGTTCGCGTTCTTCGTGGTCATGTACTCGATTTCGTCGATCAACGAAGGCAAGTACAAAGAGATCTCCGAAGCGCTGGTCGGCGTTTTCAAAGACTCCGACCGCGCGCTCAAACCGATCCCGATCGGCGATGAACGGCCGAAGACCGTGACCCCGGCCAAGCCGCTGGTCAAGGACGCCGAGCAGATCGACGCCGGTATCGCCGGTGCCAGCGATCCGCTGAAAAGCATCGCCGATGACATCAGCGCTGCGTTCGGTGACCTGATCAGCTCCAACCAGATGACCGTGCGCGGCAATGAACTGTGGGTCGAGATCGAACTCAACTCCAGCCTGTTGTTCGGTAGTGGCGACGCCATGCCGAGCGACATCGCGTTCAACATCATCGACAAGGTGGCGGCGATTCTGAAGCCGTTCGATAACCCGATTCACGTCGAAGGTTTCACCGATGATCAGCCGATCCGCACCGCGCAGTACCCAACCAACTGGGAACTGTCCTCCGCGCGTTCGGCGAGCATCGTGCGCATGCTGGCGATGCAGGGCGTGAACCCTGGTCGTCTGGCGTCGGTGGGTTACGGTGAGTTTCAACCGGTCGCCAACAACGCCACCGTTGAAGGCCGCGCGAAGAACCGTCGCGTGGTGTTGGTGGTGTCGCGCAATCTCGATGTGCGCCGCAGCCTAACGGGCACCGGGACCGCCAATGCGCAACCGGACGCCGCGTTGAAGCGTGCTGGCACACAAACTGCACCGACCCCGGTCAAGACGCCGGGACGCGAGAGTGCCGTCAATTCTCCGTCACCCGCATTAACACGCTGAGCTATGTCTCGGTCGAGGATATCGGCCGGGAGGAACGAACTGAATGAGAGTCTGGGCAGTCGCCAATCAAAAGGGTGGTGTCGGTAAAACCACATCCTCCATCGCTTTAGCCGGATTGCTGGCCGAGGCGGGCAAGCGTGTGGTTGTGGTCGATCTCGACCCGCACGGCTCGATGACCAGCTATTTCGGTTACGACCCCGACAGCCTGGAGCACAGCAACTACGACCTGTTTCTGCATAAGGGCAGCGTGCCGCAAGGCCTGCCGGGGCAGTTGCTGTTGTCGACCAGTGATGAACGTATTTCCCTGTTGCCGTCGAGCACTGCGCTGGCGACCCTCGAGCGGCAGTCGCCGGGGCAGAGTGGCCTCGGTCTGGTCATCGCCAAGAGTCTGGCGCAGCTGTGGCAGGACTTCGATTACGCGGTAATCGACAGCCCGCCCTTGCTCGGCGTGCTGATGGTCAACGCCCTCGCGGCGAGCCAGCAACTGGTGATCCCTGTGCAGACCGAGCATCTGGCCGTCAAAGGTCTGGAACGCATGGTCAACACCCTGGCGATGATCAACCGTTCGCGCAAACAGGCGCTGCCGTTCAGCATCGTGCCGACCCTGTTCGACCGCCGTACGCAGGCATCGATGCACACCTTGCGGGTGCTGCGTGACAAGTTTCCCGACGAGATCTGGCAGGGCTACATCCCGGTCGATACCCGTCTGCGCGATGCCAGCCGAGCCGGTGTCACGCCTTCGCAATTCGACGGCAAGAGCCGTGGCGTGCTGGCCTACCGCGCGCTGCTCAAGCATCTGTTGGCGCAACAACTTGTTCCGCAGGTGGCGTAAACATGAACCGCCCGGTCAAACTCACCTCGCGCCCGCAATTGGCCTTGCAGTCCTATCTGGAAGACTTGCTGCATGACGTTCCGGAAGCGCTGCCAGCGGTAGTCGCGGCGCAACCTGACGTGGTGGAAAGCGCCGAGGCACTGGACGAGTTTCAGGCTGCGGTGCTGGAAGAGCAGGCCCGTGATGCGCAGAAAGCGGCCAGACCGATTGCTGCGCCATCCGCCGCGCCGGTTGCCAAAGCGCCAGTGGCGTTGATCGAAGAAACGCGCGCGCCAGTCTCGACACTCGCGCCGCTGTTGCAAACCCGGTTGCTGACGACCACGCCGGAAACGGCCGTGGTCGAACCGGCCCCAGCTCCAGCGCCAGTTGCGCCCGCACCCGTCGAGCAGACGCTGGTACCGCCGCTGGTGGAAGTGCATCTGCCGCCGAACAACACGCCGCCACCGGTGGAAACCGATGGCCGTCCAGCGTGGGCCTCCGAAGCGTTCGAGTGCCTGCTGTTCGACGTCGCCGGGCTGACCCTGGCCGTGCCGCTGGTGTGCCTCGGTTCGATCTATTCGCTGGCCGGCCATGAGCTGACGCCGCTGTTCGGTCAGCCGGAATGGTTCCTCGGAATTCTGCCGAGCCAGGCCGGCAACCTGAAAGTTTTGGACACCGCACGCTGGGTCATGCCCGATCGCTATCGCGATGACTTCCGTCAGGGCCTGCAGTATGTGATTTCGGTACAAGGTTACGAGTGGGGGCTGGCGGTGCATCAGGTCAGCCGCTCGTTGCGTCTGGACCCGAATGAAATCAAATGGAGAAGTCATCGAGGTCAGCGGCCATGGCTCGCCGGCACGGTGATTGAACACATGTGCGCCTTGCTCGATGTCTCCGCACTGGCGGAGTTGATCGCCAGTGGCGGGGCAAAGCACATGTCCGGCAGTAAGCCGAACCACAAACCGACATAAACAGACAGTACCGGCATCGATATGCCGGAATACGAAACATAAACCGCCATGCGCGGTACTTCGAGGGGCTAGGGTATGAACGACAAGGCGACGGCGGCAAAGGGTTCTGAAGATCCGATCCTGCAATGGGTAACCTTCAAACTGGACAACGAAACCTACGGCATCAACGTGATGCGCGTTCAGGAAGTGCTGCGCTACACCGAGATCGCTCCGGTGCCGGGCGCGCCAAGCTACGTGCTGGGCATCATCAACCTGCGCGGTAACGTGGTCACCGTGATCGACACCCGTCAGCGCTTCGGCCTGAGCACCGGCGAGATCAGCGACAACACCCGTATCGTCATCATCGAAGCCGACAAGCAAGTCGTCGGCATCATGGTCGACAGCGTGGCCGAAGTGGTTTACCTGCGTCAGTCGGAAATCGAGACCGCGCCAAACGTCGGCAACGAAGAGTCGGCCAAGTTCATTCAGGGCGTGTGCAACAAGAACAACGAGTTGCTGATCCTGGTCGAGCTGGACAAGATGATGAGCGAAGAAGAATGGTCGGACCTGGAGAATATCTGATTGATTCTCGAGGTCGCGGTCATTGTCCTGTTCCTCTTCTGGGCAGGCACCCTGGCAATGTTTGTGTCGTACATCAAGGCGCAAAAAGTGATTGCCGCGCAACAGGCTCAGGGCGATGCGCTGCGTGATCAGCGCATCAAAGACCTGGCCAAACGCGTCGACGATTACCAGAACGGTAACGTGCGCATGGGCGACGCGCTGCACGAGCTGCGTGCGGTGGTGAGCCCGTTGCCGGACAAAATCGTTGCGCTGGAACAGCGCGACCCATCGAGCCTGTCATTCGCCCAAGCGGCGAAACTGGTGGGCATGGGCGCGAGCGTCGATGAACTGACTCAGTCGTGTGGGTTGACCCAGGCTGAGGCGGAGTTGATGCGCAAGCTGCACAAGAACTAGAAGCAAGATCAAAAGATCGCAGCCTTCGGCAGCTCCTACAGGGGAAACGCTAATCCCGATGCAGGAGCTGCCGAAGGCTGCGATCTTTTTTTTTAATTGGAAGTGCCGTTGGTCAGGACTGTCAGATCTGACAGTAGATAACAATCTTCGGCACTCAACATACTCGTGATGAATTCAACTTCATCAGGGTATGAATATGAAACTCTTCCTGTTCCTGACTTTCGTTTTCTCCGCTGCTGTTAATCCCATGTCCGGTCAGGCATCAGTGACGGACTTGAATGCGAGATATCAAAGCAATGTCGCCCAGTGCTCAAATGGAACTCCCGCCTATTATTGTTCAGGGATCCTCCTGAGGGCAGTCGATTACAACGCGTTCTTCAAGTTCTGGGATTATGGGTCGCAGGCGACAAAACTCGGATCTGTTGCATTCACTTATATTCGTTCGGATGTCGGTAGTGGCGCGCTGAACGGAAACAGAAAAAGCGGCTTCATCTTGAAAGACCAGACTTCGGCGTTAGCGGAAAATAAGGCCGTGAATGTGCGTTGTATTTTTCCCTTCCCAACCGAATCACTTGATGAACGGGCAGATCACGGATGTGGATTTGCACCGAGGATGGCGCAAGCTGATCCTGATCTTGCCAACTGTGCAAAGTTGGCGGGCTCTCCCACTACGGCTTCGGCATGGTTGAAGAATTTCAAGGAACATAATTCTCTACCAAAGAACCAATGTTCATTAAGTACGGTTGTCGCCACGCAATTCAAGGCCAGTCTGGAAGCACACAAGCTTGTGGATGCTGTGTGGACCGCGAAGCCCATGGAGGTCCTCATTCAGACCTGGGATGAGAGCAAACCTGAAAAGCTTCCTGTAGAGGCAGTTTTTTATGATGTGTCCACGCCAGCGAAGCTGGCGGATGCACAGAAATTTCAGCGTGAATACTACTTGGCAACCTCGCTATATCTGCCCATTGTCAGACTTGATCTTGGTGCGCCCAACCAGAATGTGTTCAGTGTTTCAGTTTCAGATCAGATTTACGGCCAGGTAGTGGCGGAACAGCTGAACGCGCGGTATGAAAACGTCTCTGAAACCTGTGCTGGTAAGAGTGCATATTTTTGTAACGGGGTGCTGATCCGCGTGACCAAAGCAACAATCAGTTATCACGCTTGGGACCCTAGTCGGACTTCGATTGCTCGTAATGGAGTGGCGTTTTCATATTTGCGTCAGGACTTGCAAATGGCTCGACTCTATCGGGGTGAAGTGACGGGCTTCGTATTCAAAAGTCTTGATATGGCAGCAAAGGCTGATTCTTATCCAACGCCGGTACGATGTTCGTTTCCCTTTGATGGTGCAACGGACAGACGGTATATGTCGTGCGGACGTCATGACTACTTTGCTGGCGAAGGTAACTCATGTATGGAAATGGGGATTAATACCCTGGCCAAATGGAAGGGGCATTACCACGCGCATGATAGCCGGCAGTATCATCAATGTTCTTTAGGGCCCGAACCCGAGCAATTCTCGATCTTTCTAAAAGCTAGAAACAATTTTGACCACGCAGCAGATCTAAATTTTCCAAATGAAATAGTAGTTGCGGCTTGGCCTGTCGGTATTCCAAAGCAACTGCCACTTGAGGCGTTTTTTTATGTCGCTTCGCCAACAGGGCTGGCTGGGGCTCAGTATATTCAGAAGGATTATTTTCAGCAGACGGGACGGTACTTGCCGGTTATTCGATTGACGATTGATGATCATGTTTTTAATTTTAGTTATCACGAAGGAGATCAGGGGGTATCAAGTTATGGGTCTTGATTTGTTCTGGTCTTTGAGTCAATAGCCCCTTGTGGGGGGGCTATTTCCCCTTTTTGCCAGGCGCTTCTAGGCCGCCAATAGCGTCGATGACTTCAAGACGAGCGATTTTAAAAATCTGTGGCGCGGGTTGGCCAACCTTCAATTTCGCGCGTCTCGGCGCTCATGTTTTGCGTCTCCATGTTGGGCTTTTACGCAGACCCCTGCTATTGCGCAGCATGGAGCGCTTTTAAAGCTGCACCCTCAATACCTGAGAGAACATGCTGTGCTCATCGATACCGGGCCGGTTGACGCTGTAGTTGATCAACACCGCCTTGCCCTTGTTTTCTTTGATCCATTCACCCGGAATTGCGAACTCTGCCGTTATTCCTGTAGTGAGGGGTCGCCACTCGGTTCTACGAATCACCACGCCGGCTAGGCGCACGCGCGCGCTGTATCCGGTGAGCAACCCTGGAAACCGGATGGTGACGGTACTGAGGTCAGGAGTAAGGCGTGGGGGCGTCAGGGTGAATGCTTGAGCATCGATTGCCAGGCGCAAGGCTTCTGAGCGATGCAGTGGCCCATTCGCATAGTTACGCAGCGTAAAACTGACATTCACCGTACTGCCGATGGCGTCCACGACTTCGAGGCGAGGAACCTCAAAGGTCATGGACCCCACGTGCGCCACGGGCGTTATAACGCTGTCGAAAACATGGCGGGACGATGCCCATCGCGCTCGAATGGTTTGTCCGGGCGCCATTCCAACAAATTGGGGGATCTGGATCGTCGCGTGTCTGGCGTAGTAGATATCCGCCATCTTCAATCGATCGCCAGCTTCACCGTAAGCCTCTAGAATCGATGGAATTTTTAGCTCAATGGTGGTTTTCACGTTTACAACTTTGGGCTGGGAAGTTCTGCCGCGCACCGTGTAAGTGATAGTGACCTTGCTTTGATCGCTTTCTCTCGCCCATTCGAGTGGAATGGCAAAATCCAGAGTTTCTCCACCGGTATAGCGCTTTGGGGTGGTTGGACGGGAAATGCGTCCCTGCCAGTCAACACTGACGAGGTCATTGAGGTGCAATCCGCTCTTGGGAACCCTGACGAAGAGTTCTGTCAGAAAGGCCGGATCGATGGAACCGGCTTGTTCGCCTGTGACTTCAGGTGGCAAGAGAGGGGCGGTATCTCCCAGAGTTACGCTGACTCTGGTCGCAATCGCCCACGGCGCAAAAGGGTGTGGGAAGTTGCCACAGCGATCGATAACCTGAAAGTTGACAGCGTGAATGCCTTGTCCTGCGCGCTCGATCAAGGCCTTGCTGAAGAAAACCTCGATTGGACAGTTGAGCGGGTCGTCGATGTTACGTTGAGTGACGGGATAGAATGTCGCTGTCTCCGATACTCCCCACCGCGCGACTATTTTGTCGTAGATCGTCATATTGGGGTAAGGCAGAACCAGCAGGCGTATGCCGTTATCGACCATGCCTTGATCAATGCCATTTGCGACATCAGGAACAAATCGATAGCGCAGGTTCGGATGCCCAGCAGGTTCTGGCTGGTCAAGTTGGCCGCCAGGATAGGTGCGTTTGACCAGCACCTTCAGCTTTGCTGAGTCTTCCGGTGTCTGGTGTCTAGCTTCCACGGTATAAAAAACCAGTGCGGAGCCGTCGAGGACTTCCTGGCCGCTCAGGTTGAATACAACTTCTTTGTTGAGTTTGTCATCGGAGTCGATGACTTCCAGCCTGATCGGTGAGGCAACGTTCTGCCAGTACAATCTGCATTCATCCCCCAACTTCATTTGCCAAGGGGAGATGTTTATACGCAGGCCTCGCTCGAAGGCATTGATTCCCACGCCACCGTCGTACAGCTCTTCACCCTCGACTGGTTCCACAAAGCCCGAAATATCGACAGGTCGCAGGGCTTGAATCGCATTATCTGAGCCGGTTTTCGATTGCGTTATCATTGGATTCTCCTGAAAAAAGCGCGGTGCGGCTTCCAGGAATGATCTGGCCAAATTCAGTGCAATTCGCCAACTGTCAGATCTGACAGTCCCGACGAGTGGTCCCCCATGTCAGTAGTCTGCACCCCGATCGGTGATGTCCTTTTCGACCATCGGCGCATTCGGGTCCTGCCCCTCGGGGAATTTCCCTTTCAGATTCCACGCAAACGCGATGATCTCGGCGATCGTCCGGTACAGCTCTTCCGGAATGCTGTCGCCCAACTCCATCCGCGCCAGCAAGCGCACCAATTCAGCGTTTTCATAAATCGGCACTTCGCAATCGCGAGCAATGCGCAGAATCTCTTCGGCCAGTTCATCATCACCCTTGGCGGTGAGGGTCGGGGCGTGGTTGCCGTCGTATTTGAGGGCGACGGCCTGGCGTGGGGCAGTGGAATCGTTCATGCGGTTTCGTCGACCCAGCGGTGTTCGAGGCGGGTTTGGTTGCCTTGCGGCGGGGTGCCGAGGTGGCAGTCGATATCGCCGACGTTGAGCCCGCGATCGAGCAGACGCTGGCGCAGGGCGAACAGATTGTTTTCGATCAGATCTGCGGTGTAAGGCCGTTCGGCCCAGAGCTGACTCGACAGGCTGCCGGCGATCAACTGCGCCTGAATCTGCATCGGCCCAAGCGGTTCCATATCGAACGCCAGATCGACGCGCCACAGGTGCTGTTTCGGCTCACGCTCGTCGCGACGTTCGTTCGGCTGTGGTTCGCGCTCCGGCGCTTCTTCACGCTGGAACTTCACCTGCAACGGCACGATGTCTTGCAAGTTGCGCATGGGGATTTCCAGCTGCCAGGTGCTGAGCAGGCGGCCATCGTCAGTGACGCCGGTCTGCTCCAGGCTCGACAGTTGATGGCTTTGCAGACGCGAAACAGCAGCAGCGGCCAAACGCAGTAGCTGTTCCAGATCACCTTCGCCGTCGAGGCTTTGCAGCAAGCGATCAGGCAGGGGAAAGCTGCTCGGCACCGGTTTGGCGCTGACCTGACCAAGCATGCCGAGCGCGTTGCGAACGAAACTCGGCAGCGCTTGCGCCAGGGTGTTGGCGGCGATGATCGCGTTGAAACTGGTGCTGCTCGGCAGGCCCGGGGTCAGTTGCGCGATCAGCTTGAGGAGGTCGGCTTTCATGTCCGGCGCCAGTGTCGGGTTCTGTCCGCCGAGCAGTTTCGCTTCGAGGAACGCGCCGCTGTTGGCCAGGGCCAGGGCGACACCTTTGGCGGTGCTCAGTTGCTGCACATCGGGCAGGCTGGCGAGCAATTTGTCGACCACTGCGCGCAGGTCCTGCGAGGTCTGATCGGTGTCCGCCGGCAGGTTTTGCAGCGCGTTCAACAAACCCGTCAGCGAGGCCTGGCGGCTTTGCTGGCCAAGCAGTTGCTGGCTGACAGCCAGTCGCTCCTGGCGGCTGCTCATCGGCAGGAATTTCAGGGTTTGCGTGTCTTCGACCAGCGCCGACAGCAGGGTGCCGATGCGCAGCGGTTGCGGGCTGTCGATGGTCAGTGTGCTGCCGCTCTGTGCGGTATTGAGCAAAGTGACCAGCGAGCGGAACACCGTCGCTTGCCCCGGCGTCTGTGGCAGCACTTGCGAGGTCAGCACTTTGCCTTGCAGCAGCGTGCCCACTGGCAACTGTGCGGTATCGATGCGGGTGAGGGCGGCGACGCTGCTGGCGATGGCTTGTTGCACCGTGATCGCCAGGTTGCCCGCCGAGGGCTGAGTGATCGCCAGACTGGTGCCCTGAGGCAACGGCAGATTGCTGGTCGCCTGCACGGTGGTTTGGCGGCCACTGTCCAGCGTCACCTTGAGCAGTAACTGGAAGGTCTGGTCCGCTTGCTTGAGCGACAACACCTCGGCCTTGGCACTTTGCCCGGCACTGATCAGGCCCTCGACCGGCGTCAACAGCTTGAGCAGCTCGCCGACCTGCGGGCGAACGGTCGCCGCGGTGGTGGGCGGGAGCGGGAGGATGTTCATTTCGCCTGTCATACGCGGACACAACCTGAGGAAATTGCACTCTTGAGAGTAAGGCACGCCATGTATAATGCCGCGCGTCTTGCGCTTCGATCAAAAAACATAACAATTGTTTGACGCAGCTCTCTAGATTGCGCCGTCAATGCATCTATTCTGCATCTCTTTAACGGCCGCACCAGAGCCGACTTGAACCGTATAAGGCCCGTGATCCCTTGACCAGTCCTGTCCTGCAAACCGTTGCCCTCGCGTGTGAACGTGATCTCAGGCTGCTCTTCGAAAATCTCGAATTGCGACTGGCCAGTGGCGATATGGTGCAGATCAGCGGCCCTAACGGCAGTGGTAAAACCAGTTTATTACGGCTGTTGGCGGGGCTGATGCAGCCGACCGACGGTCAGGTCCTGCTCAATGGTCAGCCACTGACCGAGCAACGCAGCGAACTCGCACGCAATCTGCTGTGGATCGGCCACGCCGCCGGGATCAAGGATCTGCTGACCCCGGAAGAAAACCTCTCGTGGCTGTGCGCCCTGCATCATCCCGCCGAACGCGAGGCCATCTGGCAAGCGCTGGCAGCGGTAGGATTGCGCGGTTTCGAAGATGTTCCCTGTCATAGTCTGTCCGCCGGCCAACAACGCCGCGTGGCGCTGGCGCGTCTGTATCTGGACAGCCCGCCGTTGTGGATTCTTGATGAGCCATTCACCGCACTGGACAAGCAGGGCGTGGCGCAACTCGAAGAACACCTGGCTGCTCACTGCGAAGGCGGCGGATTGGTGGTGTTGACCACGCACCATACGCTGAGCCGGATGCCGGCCGGTTATCGCGACATCGATCTGGGGAACTGGGCAGTATGAGTGTGTTTGGCCTGCTGGTTGCCCGTGAATCCCGATTGCTGTTTCGCCGCCCGGCGGAGCTGGCCAATCCGCTGATTTTCTTCGCTATCGTCATCGCTTTGTTCCCGCTGGCCGTCGGCCCGGAAACTCTAGTGTTGCAAAACCTGTCCCCCGGGTTAGTCTGGGTGGCGGCGCTTTTGTCGGTCCTGCTCTCGCTGGACGGGCTGTTCCGCAGTGATTTCGAAGATGGCTCCCTGGAACAGTGGGTCCTTTCGTCGCACCCGCTGCCACTTCTGGTGTTGGCCAAGGTGCTGGCACACTGGCTTTTCTCCGGCCTGGCGCTGGTTTTGCTCTCACCGCTGCTGGCGTTGATGCTCGGTTTGCCTGCCGCCTGCCTGCCGGTTTTGCTGCTTTCGTTGTTGTTGGGCACACCGGTGCTGAGCTTGCTCGGCGCGGTGGGCGCGGCACTGACGGTCGGTTTGAAACGCGGCGGCCTGTTGCTGGCGCTGCTGATTCTGCCGTTGTACATCCCGGTGTTGATCCTTGGCAGTGGCGCCTTGCAGGCCGCCTTGCAAGGCATGCCGGCGACCGGGTATCTGCTGTGGCTTGGTAGCCTGACCGCCCTGGCGATCACCCTGACACCCTTTGCAATAGCTGCTGGCCTGAAGATCAGCGTCGGCGAATAATAATGAGGTCTGGTTAGAAATTAACCGCTTTTTAATAAAAGCATGACCCTATGCCAGCTCACACCGATGAGCGGCACCCGTGATGGAAACAGTATGAACTGGACCTGGTTTCACAAGCTCGGCTCGCCCAAGTGGTTCTACGGCATCAGCAGCAAGTTCTTGCCGTGGTTGAGCATCGCAGCGTTGCTGCTGATCGGCGTCGGCGTCGTTTGGGGCCTGGCCTTTGCGCCGCCGGACTATCAGCAAGGCAACAGCTTTCGCATCATCTATATCCACGTACCCGCCGCGATGCTCGCTCAGTCGATCTACGTGATGCTCGCGGTGTGCGGTGTGGTCGGGCTGGTGTGGAAGATGAAACTGGCCGACGTCGCCCTGCAATGCGCCGCGCCGATCGGCGCGTGGATGACCGCTGTGGCGCTGGTCACCGGGGCGATCTGGGGTAAACCGACCTGGGGCTCGTGGTGGGTCTGGGACGCGCGGCTGACCTCGATGCTGATTCTGCTGTTCCTGTATTTCGGCGTGATCGCGCTGGGCAATGCCATCAGCAACCGCGACAGCGCCGCCAAAGCCTGCGCGGTGCTGGCCATCGTCGGCGTGATCAACATCCCGATCATCAAATACTCGGTGGAGTGGTGGAACACCCTGCACCAAGGCGCGACCTTCACCCTCACCGAAAAACCGGCGATGCCGGCGGAAATGTGGCTGCCGCTGTTGCTGACCGTGCTGGGTTTCTACTGCTTCTTCGGCACCGCTTTGCTGTTGCGCATGCGCCTCGAAGTGCTCAAGCGCGAAGCCCGCGCCAGTTGGGTGAAAGAAGAAGTGCAGCACAGTCTGGAGGCCGTTCGATGAGTTTTGCTTCATTCGGCGACTTCCTCGCCATGGGCCATCATGGCCTGTATGTCTGGTCGGCCTACGGCATCTGTCTGGCGGTGCTGGCACTTAACGTGGCGGCGCCGATCCTGGCCCGCAAGCGGTATCTGCAACAAGAGGCGCGTCGTCTGCGCCGGGAGAACGGCAAGTGAATCCGCTGCGCAAGAAACGTCTGATCATCATTCTGGCCATTCTGGTCGGGGTCGGCGCTGCCGTCGGCCTGGCCTTGAGCGCCCTGCAGCAGAACATCAATCTCTTCTATACGCCGACCCAGATCGCCAACGGCGAAGCGCCGCAAGACACGCGCATTCGCGCCGGTGGCATGGTCGCGAAGGGCTCGCTGCAACGCTCGCCAGATTCGCTGGACGTCAAATTCGTCGTCACCGACTTCAATAAATCCGTGACCATCGCCTATCGCGGCATCCTCCCGGATCTGTTCCGCGAAGGGCAGGGCATCGTCGCCCTCGGCAAGCTCAACGCTGACGGTGTTGTCGTCGCCGATGAAGTCCTGGCCAAGCACGACGAGAAGTACATGCCGCCGGAAGTGACCAAAGCGTTGAAAGACAGCGGTCAATCTGCACCAGCGCCTGTGAAGGAGGGTTGATCAATGACGTCGGCGATTTTTATTCCTGAGTTGGGCCATCTGGCGATGATTCTGGCGCTGTGTTTTGCGCTGGTGCAGGCCGTGGTGCCATTGGTGGGTGCCTGGCGCGGTGACCGTTTCTGGATGAGTCTGGCCCAACCCGCCGCGTGGGGGCAGTTTGCGTTTTTGCTGTTCGCGTTCGGCGTGTTGACCTACGCGTTCATGACCGATGATTTCTCCGTCGCCTATGTGGCGAACAACTCCAATACTGCGTTGCCGTGGTATTACAAATTCAGCGCCGTGTGGGGCGCCCATGAAGGTTCGTTGCTGCTGTGGGCGCTGATCCTCGGCGGCTGGACTTTCGCGGTGTCGGTGTTCTCCCGGCAGTTGCCGCAAGTCATGCTCGCCCGTGTGCTGGCGGTGATGGGCATGATCAGCACCGGTTTCCTGCTGTTCCTGATCCTCACGTCCAACCCGTTCAAACGCATCCTGCCGCAAATGCCGAGCAATGGCGCTGACCTCAATCCGCTGTTGCAAGACATCGGCCTGATTGTTCACCCGCCGATGTTGTACATGGGTTACGTCGGTTTTTCCGTGGCCTTCGCCTTCGCCATCGCGGCGTTGATGGGCGGTCGCCTCGATGCCGCGTGGGCCCGCTGGTCGCGTCCGTGGACCATCGTCGCCTGGGCGTTTCTCGGTATCGGCATCACCCTCGGTTCGTGGTGGGCGTATTACGAACTTGGCTGGGGCGGTTGGTGGTTCTGGGACCCGGTGGAAAACGCTTCCTTCATGCCGTGGCTGGTCGGCACCGCGCTGATCCACTCGCTGGCGGTCACGGAAAAACGTGGCGTGTTCAAGAGCTGGACGGTATTGCTGGCGATTGCCGCGTTCTCGCTGAGCCTGCTCGGCACGTTCCTCGTACGTTCCGGCGTGCTCACCTCGGTGCACGCGTTCGCCTCCGATCCTGAACGCGGCGTGTTTATTCTGATCTTCCTGCTGTTTGTGGTCGGTGGTTCGCTGACCCTGTTCGCCTTGCGCGCGCCAGTGGTGAAGAGTCAGGTCGGTTTCAACCTGTGGTCGCGGGAAACCCTGCTGCTGGGCAACAACCTGGTGCTGGTGGTGGCGGCGTCGATGATCCTGCTCGGCACGCTGTACCCGCTGATTCTCGACGCCCTCAGCGGCGCGAAGATGTCGGTCGGCCCGCCGTACTTCAACGCGCTGTTCATTCCGTTGATGGCGCTGCTGATGATGGTCATGGCGGTCGGTGTGATCGTGCGCTGGAAAGACACCCCGGTGAAATGGCTGGCGAGCATGCTGACCCCAGTGCTGTTGGGTAGCGTTGCGCTGGCGGTGGTTGCCGGCGTCGCTTACGGCGACTTCAACTGGGCGGTGATTGCGACCTTCCTGCTTGCTGCGTGGGTGCTGCTGGCCGGTGCCCGCGACATCGTCGACAAGACCCGCCACAAAGGTTTGATCAAAGGCTTGCTAACGCTGACCCGCAGCTATTGGGGCATGCAGATCGCCCACCTCGGCATCGCCGTGTGTGCGTTGGGCGTGGTGTTGTCGAGTCAGAACAGTGCCGAACGCGACCTGCGTCTGGCGCCGGGCGAATCGATGGACCTGGCCGGTTATCATTTTGTCTTCGAAGGCGCCAAGCACTTCGAAGGGCCGAACTTCACCTCCGACAAAGGCACCATCCGTGTCATTCGTGACGGCAAGGAAGTCAGCGTGCTGCACCCGGAAAAACGTCTGTACACGGTGCAGAACTCGGTGATGACCGAAGCCGGGATCGACGCCGGTTTCACTCGCGACCTTTACGTTGCCCTCGGCGAGCCGCTGGACAACGGTGCGTGGGCGGTTCGCGTACACGTCAAACCGTTTGTGCGGTGGATCTGGTTCGGCGGCTTGCTCACCGGTTTCGGTGGGTTGCTGGCGGCGCTGGATCGACGTTATCGGGTCAAGGTGAAAGCCAAGGTGCGTGAAGCACTGGGCATGACGGGAGCGGCTGCATGAGACGTTGGTTGATGCTGGTGCCACTGGCGATTTTCCTGCTGGTGGCGGTGTTTCTTTATCGCGGTCTGTACCTCGATCCGGCGGAACTGCCGTCGGCGATGATCAATAAGCCGTTCCCGGAGTTTTCCCTGCCAAACGTGCAGGGCGACAAGAGCCTGACCAAGGCTGACATTCTCGGCAAACCGGCGCTGGTCAACGTCTGGGGCACCTGGTGCATTTCCTGCCGGGTCGAGCATCCGGTGCTGAATAAACTCGCCGAGCGCGGCGTGGTGATCTACGGCATCAACTACAAGGACACCAACGCCGATGCCTTGAAGTGGCTGGCCGAATTCCACAATCCGTACGTGCTCGACATCCGCGACGACGAAGGCTCGCTGGGCTTGAACCTCGGTGTGTACGGCGCGCCGGAAACCTTCTTCATCGACGCCAAGGGCATCATCCGCGACAAATACGTCGGCGTGATCGACGAGCAGGTCTGGCGCGAAAAACTCGCGGCCAAATATCAGGCGCTGGTCGATGAGGCCAAGCCATGAAGCGTTTTTTAGCCGCGCTGGTATTGGGCCTGAGTCTGGTCGGTGTCGCCCATGCCGCCATCGATACGTATGAGTTCGCCAAAGAAGGTGATCGCGAGCGTTTCCGCGAATTGACCAAGGAACTGCGCTGCCCCAAGTGCCAGAACCAGGACATCGCCGACTCCAACGCACCGATTGCCGCTGACCTGCGCAAAGAGATTTTCCGCATGCTCGGCGAGGGCAAGGACAACCAGCAGATCATCGACTTCATGGTCGATCGCTACGGTGATTTCGTCCGCTACAAACCGGCGCTCAACGCCAAGACTGCGCTGCTGTGGTTCGGCCCCGCCGGTCTGCTGCTCGGCGGTTTGGTGGTGATCGCAGTGATCGTTCGCCGGCGTCGCGGGCAACGCACCGAAACCCCGCAATCGCTTTCCGCCGATGAGCGTCAGCGCCTCGATCAACTGTTGGATAAAAACCAAGAATGACTGATTTCTGGCTTGCCGCAGGGCTGTTGCTTCTGGTCGCCCTGAGTTTTCTGCTGATCCCGGTGCTGCGTGAGCGGCGCGCCCAGCGTGAAGAGGATCGAACTGCGCTGAACGTTGCGCTGTATCAGGAGCGTGTCGCCGAACTGCAATCGCAACAGGCGGAAGGCGTGCTCGACGCTGCGCAGATGGACAGCGGTCGTGCCGAGGCGGCGCGTGAGTTGCTGGCGGATACCGAAGGCGCAGCTTCGCCGCGCGTGTCGAAACTGGGCAAACCGTTTCCGCTGCTGGCGGCCGTGTTGGTGCCGGTGTTGGGTTTGGGTCTGTATCTGCATTTCGGTGCTGCCGACAAAGTCGAACTGACCCGCGAATTCGCCCAGGCACCGCAGTCGATGGAAGAGATGACCCAGCGCCTGGAACGTGCCGTCGCCGCGCAACCGGATTCTGCTGAGGGTCTGTATTTCCTCGGTCGGACCTACATGGCGCAAGAGCGTCCGGCGGACGCGGCGAAGATGTTCGAACGCGCCGCCAATCTGGCCGGTCGCCAGCCGGAACTGCTCGGCCAGTGGGCCCAGGCGCAGTATTTTGCGGATGGCAAAAAGTGGTCGGCAAAAATCCAGGCGCTGACCGACGAAGCGCTGAAGGCGGACCCGAAAGAAGTCACCAGTCTTGGTCTGCTCGGTATCGCCGCGTTTGAAGGCGAGCGGTATCAGGAAGCGATCGATTACTGGAACCGTCTGCTGGCGCAACTGCCGCCGGAGGACAGTTCTCGGGCAGCGCTGCAAGGCGGGATCAAACGCGCCGCCGAGCGTCTGGAAGCCAGCGGCGGCAAGGTCGCTCAAGCTGCAGCGCCAAAAACAGCCTTGCTGAAAGTCAGCGTGGATCTGGCCAGCGAGCTCAAAGGCAAAGTGCAGCCGGGCGACAGCGTTTTCATTTTTGCCCGCGCCACCTCCGGCCCACCGGCACCGCTGGCGGCCAAACGCCTGACCGTGGCCGATCTGCCGGTAACCGTCGAACTGGGCGATGCCGACGCAATGATGCCGCAGTTGAAACTGTCGAACTTCCCTGAAGTCCAACTGGTTGCGCGCATCTCACGGGCCGGTCAACCGACCGCCGGTGAGTGGGTCGGTCGCAGCGGCCCTCTGGCCAGCAGCACCACCGCACTACAAAAACTGACCATCGACAGCCCGGACAAATAGCCGGGCACAACAGGAAAGCACCGCCATGCAAACCATCGCCCGAATCACAGTCCTCACACTGGCCCTGGGCTTGAGTGCATGTGCGGTACAACGCCCCGAGCCGACCACCAACCTGCCGCCGATCCCGCCGTCGCAGCCAAGCCCGACCCCGTCGACCTCGCCAACACCGGGCAAAAGCATCCCGGCGAAACCAACCAAACCAGTGCCGCGCACCTCGGCCAGCTTCGCCCCGCCACCGGGCGGCAATAGCCACTGGGACCAGAAACTCGGCGTCTATGTCCTCGACGACCAGACCAACACCTTCTACCGCCAGCGCACCTACTACCGCTGGAACAACGGCTGGAGCCGCGCCGTCAGCCCCAACGGCCCGTGGGAAGACACCAACATCCACGGCGTGCCACCGGGGCTGGGCAAACAGTTCGCGCAGTGAATGAAAACGGCGATCTTTGGATCGCCGTTTTTTTGTCTGTCATTTGAAAGCGTTCGCGGGTATTGGCTAAGCGAGCAAGCCCTGAACATACTCAACAAACGCCCGCGCCTTGGCACTCGCCATTCTCCCGGTGGGAAATACCGCCCATAAATCCAGGTCGGGCAGGGTCCAGTCGTGCATAACCCTTTTCACTGCGCCGCTGGCCAGCTCTCGGGCGAACATCCATTCGGAAGCGATTGTCAGGCCCTGATCGGCCAGTACGGCTTCGCGTACACCTTCGGCCGCGCTGACGCGCAAGCGTCCGCTGAGGATCACCGATTGTTTTTCTGTTCCTTTGGCAAACTGCCAAGTGCTGCCGCTGCCGAGGTTGTAGACGACCGCCTGATGTTTGCTCAAATCGGCGGGGCAGCTTGGCTCGCCGTGTCTGGCAAAGTAGGCCGGCGTGCCGAGCACAACGCGGCGGCAGTCAGCGATCTTGCGTGCGGTGAGTCCCGAGTCGGTGAGTCCACCCATGCGCAGGGCCACATCGATGCCTTCTTCAACCAGGTTGATGTTGCGGTCGTCGAGCATCAAGTCGATGTTCAGTTGTGGATGTTGATCGAGGAACGGCCCCAGTTGCGGCACGATGTGCAAGCGTCCGAAAGTCACGGCGGCGCTGATGCGCAGATTGCCGCTCAGGCCGCTGGCGATGCCTCGCGCAGCGTTGTCGGCCTCGTCGGCTTCTTCGAGGGCGCGTTTGGCCCGCTCGAAAAACGCGAGCCCGGCTTCGGTCGGGGTCAGGCCTCGGGTAGAGCGCAGGAGCAGGCTGACGGCCAGACGTTTTTCCAGATGCGCGATGGTTTTCGATACGGCGGGCTGACCGATATTCAGCCGTCGGGCCGCAGCGGAAAACGAGCCGGTTTCGACGACGCAGACGAAGGTTTCCATGGCGGCGAGGCGGTCCATCAATGCTCCTGTACAAGTCTGGAAATTATCGTAGATTCCTGTGGGAGCGAGCCTGCTCGCGAAAGCGGTGTATCAGCGACATCAATGTGTCTGACGTACCGTATTCGCGAGCAGGCTCGCTCCCACCCGGTATTCAGTATGTTGATCAGAACGCAGCTTTGCCGACCGAGGCGCCGCCATCGACGAACAAGGTTTGTCCGGTGATGAAGCCGCTCTGCTCGGACAACAGAAATGCAATCGCCGAGGCAATCTCCTCCGGTTGCCCAAGCCGTCCCATCGGCACCCCCGCCAGATACCGCGCTTCACCCTCGCTGCCCGGCGCGATCCAGATGTTCGGCCAGCGCCCGGCCAATGCCTTTGCTGGCGCCGGTGATGAGGAAAGTACGTCGGGTCATGGCAACTCCTGGGCATTCAATCGGGTCAGCCACGCAATGCATCCAGCATCGCTTCAGGCTCGGGACGCTGAGTGTAATCGGGGTTGACCTCGGCGTAACGAATCACGCCGTCCTGACCGATCACATAACGCGCCGGCATCGGCAAGGTCCAGGCTGGATCGTCGTTGAAGGTCGGCAGGTCATTGCGCAGATTCTTGTACAGCTCAATCAAATAGTCTGGCAGTTCGAAGCGCAAACCGAAGGCTGCCGCGACGTCATTGCGCGGGTCGCTGAGGATCGGGAATTGCAGTTTATTGATGCGTTGCGACTTGCGGCTGTTGGCAACGATCTGCGGTGAAATCGCCAAAAGGCTCGTCCCGTTGTTTTCAATCACAGGCAGAAACGCCTGTAATGCTTGCAGCTCCATGTTGCAGTACGGACACCAGACGCCACGATAAAACGTCAGCACCAAAGGCCCTTGTGCCAGCCGATCAGCGGACGAGACCGGATGCCCTTCAGGATCTTTGAGGGTGAACAGCGGAGCCGTATCGCCGACCTTCAACGCACGATTGGCGGCGCCAGAGGCGATCAGTTCAGCGGTGGCACGCTCCATCACCGGATGAATGTCGGCCGGGGCGTTGTAAGGCGGTTTGCCGGCCTTGAAGTCGGCTTTAAAGGCATCGAGTTGTGCTTGCAGGGTCATGGTCGAAAGTCCTGAAGACGCGCCGGTAGTGGCTGGGTTCAAGAGTGACCGTCAGGCGCGTGTAGGGGAACGCAGGTGCGGGGCATAGCATTCATGCTGGCGGGGAATGGGTGGGCTCATCACATGCTGTAAAAGAACCGAACATCGCTCTGAATACTTTCTGTGCAGTTATGCACGGAGTTACGTACCTGTAGGCCTTCGCCTGCTCGCGATTGCAGAGTGTCAGTCAATAGATCTGTGACTGACACTCTGCAATCGCGAGCAGGCGAAGGCCTACAGGGGGGCTCATTCTTCTTCGGCAGTCCCTTCAGCCTTTAAGGCCTTACGCCGCTGCCAATGAACCACGCTGCGAAGCACTCAAAAACCGCAACAACGCCAACAGCGGAAACACACTGCCGACAATCACGATCCACAACCAGCCGCCATGCTCGTACACCGCACTGGCCACCGACGAGCCGAAGGCGCCGCCGATGAAAATGCTGGTCATGTACAGCGCGTTCAGTCGACCACGGCTTTTTGCGTCCAGCGAATAGACCGCGCGTTGGCCGAGGACCATGTTCATCTGCACGCAGAAGTCGAGCACTACGCCGGTCACGGCCAAGCCGATGACGCTGTAGGCCGGGTGGATGAAGGCGGGGAGGAAGCTCAGGCTGGCGAACAGCATGGCCAGCAGCGAAGCGATGCGAGTGTGGCCGGCGTCGGCCAGGCGGCCGCTGATCGGTGCGGCAATGGCACCGATGGCGCCAACCAGGGCGAAGATGGCGATTTCGCTCTGCGACAAACCATGGTTGCGCGCCAGTTCCAGCGGCACGGCGGTCCAGAACAGGCTGAACGTGGCGAACATGCAGCCCTGATAAAACGCCCGTTGACGCAGCACCGGTTGCTGACGCAGGAGTGTCCACAGCGAGCCGATCAGTTGGCCATACGTAGCGCTGTGATCCGGCTGACGCTTGGGCACGGTCAACGCCAGCACCACGCTGATCGCCGCCATCAGTGCGGCAGCAATCATGAACATTGCGCGCCAGCCCAAATGGTCGGCCACCACACTCGACACCGGCCGAGCCAGCAGAATACCCAGCAATAAGCCGCCCATGATGCCGCCGACCACGCGGCCACGGGATTCTTCCGGCGCCAAGTGTGCGGCCAGTGGAATCAGAATCTGCACCGACACCGAACTGAAGCCCACCAACAAAGAAATCAGCAAAAACACATTCGGCTGATCGGTAAATGCCGCCGCCAGCAGGCTGGCAATCGCCACCACCGTAGTGATGATCATCAACCGGCGGTTTTCCAGCAGATCACCCAGCGGCACCAGGAAGAACAGGCCCAGCGCATAGCCGATCTGCGTCAGCGAGACGATGAAGCTGGCCATGGTGTCGCTCAGGCCAATGTCCGGCGCGATCAGGCCGATGATCGGCTGCGCATAATAAATGTTGGCAACGATGGCGCCGCAGCAGAAGGCGAACAGCAGCACCATGCCTCGGGTCATTGCGTGAGTGGTGGTGGTCATAAGGTTTCTCGATCCAGCGAAAGGGAATGCGGTGAGGCTATGGGACAAATCCGAAGGGCAGAAGACGCCGTCGGTTGATATCAGTTATTCCGTTGCGGAATGACCGGATGTCATCGGCCTGTCATCCATCGGCAGACCTTGCGTCTGACCATTAAGGGTCGATGATACATTCACTTACATCCTGTTCGATAGCGTGCTTATGTTTGCATCGGCTTGTTCCACATTCATCACCGGAGGATTGCAATGTTTGGTCAGACGCTTCGCCATACCGCAACCATTGTTCTGATTTGCCTGCTCGGCGCGATGAGCGCACAGGCCGCCGACGCACCGGGGATGCGCATCGGTGTGCGCGGCGAGATCACCGGGGTCAGCGCCGACTCACTGAAAGTCCACGTCAACAGCGGCGAGAACGTGGTGATTCAGTTGGCGGCCGACACCAAGGTTCGCGCCGTCACCCTGGCCAATATCGAAGACATCAAACCCGGCAGCTACATCGGTTCGGCGGCGATGCCGCAGGAGGATGGCACGCTCAAGGCCCTTGAGGTTCATGTGTTTCCGCCGGAGCTGGCGGGGAGTGGCGATGGGCATCGGCCGTTTGATTTGGCCAAGGGCAGCAGCATGACCAATGGCAGCGTCGGCGATCTGGTGGTGAGCAACGGGCGAGTGCTGACGGTGAATTACAAGGGCGGACAGCAAAAGATACTGGTGCCGGAGGATGTGCCGATCGTGAATCTCGAGCCGGGGGATCGGAGCTTGCTGAAGGTCGGGGTGAAGATCGTGACGTTCGTCACGCAGAGTGCGGATGGCACGTTGACGGCGCAATCGATCTCCGCCGGTAAGGACGGCGTTACCCCGCCGATGTAATAGTCACCGCATGACCCTGGGGGAGCGAGCCTGCTCGCGAATGCGGTATGTCAGGCGACATGGATGTTGAATGTGCCAAACTCTTCGCGAGCAGGCTCGCTCCCACAGGGGGCAGTGTTGGATGGAAGTATGCGCACAAAAAAGGCGACCCCTGAGGGTCGCCTTTTTCACGCCTGTCTAAGCCTTACTGGCCGCTATAAATCTGATCAAAAACCCCACCATCATTGAAGTGAGTCTTCTGCACCGTACGCCAGTCACCAAAGGTCTTCTCCACCGACAGGAAATCCACTTTCGGGAAACGATCGGTGTACTTTGCCAACACCGCCGGATCACGCGGACGCAGGTAGTTCGCCGCCGCGATTTCCTGACCTTCCGGCGACCACAGGTACTTCAGGTACTCATCCGCCGCCGCACGCGAACCCTTCTTGTCGACCACTTTATCGACCAGAGAAACCGGCGGCTCAGCCTCAGCCGAGACGCTCGGGTAGATCACTTCAAACTGATCACGACCAAACTCGCGAGCAATCATTTCTGCTTCGTTTTCGAAGGTCACCAGTACGTCGCCGATCTGGTTGGTCATGAACGTGGTGGTCGCGGCACGGCCACCGGTATCGAGCACCGGCGCTTGCTTGAACAGTTTGCCGACGAAGTCTTTGGCTTTGTTCTCGTCGCCGCCATTCTTCAGCACATAACCCCAAGCCGACAGGTAGGTGTAGCGACCGTTACCCGAAGTTTTCGGGTTTGGCACGATCACCTGCACGCCGTCCTTGAGCAGATCCGGCCAGTCTTTCAGGGCTTTCGGGTTGCCTTTGCGCACGATGAATACAGTGGCCGAAGTGAATGGGGCGCTGTTGTTCGGCAGCCGCGTGACCCAGTTTTCCGGCACCAGTTTGCCGTTGTCGGCGAGGGCGTTGATGTCGGTGGCCATGTTCATGGTGATGACGTCAGCCGGCAGGCCGTCGATCACCGAGCGCGCTTGCTTGCTCGAACCGCCGAACGACATCTGCACGGTGATGTTTTCGTTGTGCTCGGCTTGCCAGTGTTTCTGGAACGCAGTGTTGTAGTCCTTGTAGAAATCGCGCATCACGTCGTAGGAAACGTTGAGCAGCGTCGGGGCTGCCTGAGCGATGTTGGCCAAGGCCAGGCCGGCGGCGAGAAGTGAGGCGCCAAAGAGTTTTTTCACTGCGTATTCCTTGTTCTATCTGTGTAGGAGCAGGGGGTGATGTTCAATTGCCACTGACTATAACGGGGCGCGCATAGTCGTTTAAAGATTAAAAAGCTCTGTGCTTATTCCAGTTTTTTGAACAGCGCATTGCCACACCGCGAGCAGAACGCCGCGCCGTGTTCGTGGCTGTTTTTCTTGCACACCGGGCAGTCGTGTTGCAGCTGTTCACCGCGCATGGCATTGGCCAGTTCGGCGGTGAAAATGCCCGTCGGCACGGCGATGATCGAGTAACCGGTGATCATCACCAGCGACGAAATCACCTGACCCAGCGGCGTCCTTGGCACGATGTCGCCGAAGCCCACGGTGGTCAACGTGACGATAGCCCAATAGATGCCTTTCGGGATGCTGGTGAAGCCATGCTCCGGGCCTTCGATCACGTACATCAACGTGCCGAACACCGTCACCAGCGTGCAGACGCTGACCAGAAACACCACGATCTTCTGCTTGCTGCCACGCAGCGCCGACATCAGGTAATTGGCTTGTTTGAGGTACGGGCTGAGTTTGAGCACGCGGAAAATCCGCAGCATGCGGATGATCCGAATGATCAGCAGGTACTGCGCATCGCTGTAATACAGCGCAAGGATGCCAGGCACGATCGCCAGCAAATCCACCAGCCCGTAAAAACTGAAGGCATAGCGCAACGGCTTGGGCGAGCAATACAGACGCAGGATGTACTCGCCGAGAAAGATGATCGTGAAGCCCCACTCGATATAGGCCAGCACGTTCGCGTAGTTCTGGTGAATGCTGTCGATGCTGTCGAGCATCACAATCACCAGACTGGAGAGGATGATCAACAGCAAGATGCCGTCGAAGCGACGCCCGGCGCGGGTGTCGCTCTGGAAAATCATGACGTAAAGCCGTTCGCGCCAACTGTTGCTGCTGTCCATGGATAACGCCTGAATCGAAGATCAGCGCAGCCTAGGTTGATTCTCCCCATGAGCGCAAGGCGCACGCTCGACCGGGGTTTTGCCGAGCATCTGAATACCGGTGCGGATCAGCCAGCCAGCGAGGATGAACGGCGCGGTCAGCGTGGCGAGGCCCACCGCTGCAAACAGCGGTGTGACCAGCAGCGCCAGCACGATGCCGACCAGCGGCAGCCACGGTTGTTGACGTTGCGTGCTGAAGGCGAGGGCGGCAAGGACGGCGTTGTAACTGCCCAGGCCGAACAGCGCAGCGCTGGTTTCGTGGTGCAGCAGGCTGGAACCGAGGCCGATGGCAGACGCTAGCATCGCCCAGCAAAACGCCCGGCGATCAGCGATGAGCAAACCGATGGCGATCAAAGCGCCGGCCAGTGGATGACCGAGAAACATCACCTGGCCCAAACCGCGCAGTTCGGCGGCGAGCAGGTTCAGTGTGTTCAGCTCGATGTGCGCTATGGGCGCCGACGGTTCGGCGAACAACAGCAATACCCAGCTCATGGCCACGAACGGCGAGGTGTAGGCCGGAATCGATCGGCTGCTGTACACGTGTTTAAGCCATTGCTGCGTGGCCATCGCGCTCAAACCGCCAGCGGCAAGAATCAGCGGCGGCAGCATCGGCGACCACGGGAAATACAGGCTCAGCAGCAGGCCGAGCAAGATGCCGTTGTAGCTGAACAACCCGGCCTGGCGATCAGCCTTGGCGTAGTTGCGCCGTTGTGCAGTAAGCAGGCCGGCAACGGCACCGAGCAGCGCTCCGGCGAACAGCACCGGCGCCGTCAGCAGAATCGCCAACAGGCACAGCAGGCCGCACAGCGGATGGCGCTGGAGGAATATTTGACTGAAACCGTTGAGCAAAGCCTCGGCCCAGTCGGGGCAGTGGGTGTTGAAATGATTGGCAGGCATGGCAGTTCTTGCGATACGGATCGTTCCCACGTCGAGGCGTCGAACCGTCTGCGTGGGAATGCCTCAAAGGACGCTCTGCGTCTGCTCTTGGGACGTAGAGCGTCCCGGGCCGCATTCCCACGCAGAGCGTGGGAACGATCATGGTGGGTGGCTTAAATCAATGTTTCGATACGCAGCGAGTTGGTCGACCCCGGCTGCCCGAACGGCACGCCGGCAGTGATCAGCAGCGTGTCCCCGCGCTCGGCCATGCCTTGGGCCTGGGCGATTTCCAGCGCGGTCGAGCAGACTTCGTCGACCTGACGCAGGCGATCGTTGACCACCGAGTGAATCCCCCACGCCACGCTCAGACGCCGCGCGGTTTGCAGGTTCGGCGTCAGGTTGAGGATCGGCGCTTTCGGCCGCTCCCGCGCCGCACGCAAACTCGACGATCCCGACTCGCTGTAGTTGACCAGCACCGCCACCGGCAGCACGTTGCTGATGCGCCGGATCGCGCAGCTGATTGCATCGGACACGGTCGCTTCAGCTTTCGGCCGGCTGACGTCGAGCTGGGTCTGATAATCCGGACCGTTCTCAACCTGACGAATGATCTTGCTCATCATCTGCACGGCTTCCAGCGGGTACTCGCCGGACGCAGTTTCTGCCGACAGCATCACCGCGTCAGCGCCTTCGGCCACTGCGTTGGCGACGTCAGTCACCTCAGCGCGGGTCGGGGCAGGGGAGAAGCGCATCGACTCGAGCATCTGCGTCGCCACCACCACCGGTTTGCCCAGCTCGCGGCAGGTAGTGATGATGTTCTTCTGAATCTGCGGCACGCTTTCGGCCGGCACTTCGACGCCGAGGTCACCGCGAGCCACCATGATCGCGTCGCTCAATTCAGCGATTTCGCGCAGTTGTTCAACGGCGGAAGGCTTCTCGATTTTCGCCATCAGAAAGGCCTTGTCGCCGATCAGCGCGCGGGCTTCGATGATGTCCTGCGGGCGCTGCACAAACGACAGCGCGACCCAGTCCACACCCAGCTCCAGACCGAAGCTCAGGTCGCGGCGATCCTTGGCGGTCAGCGGGCTGAGGTCGAGTACCGCTTGCGGTACGTTGACGCCTTTGCGGTCCGACAATTCGCCGCCATTGAGCACGGTGGTGTCGATCGCATCGTCGTACTTGGTCACCACACGCAGACGCAGTTTGCCGTCGTCGAGCAGCAGATCCATGCCCGCTTCCAGCGCGGCAATGATTTCCGGATGCGGCAGATTCACCCGGCGCTCATCGCCCGGCGTCGCGTCCAGATCCAGACGGAAGGCCTGACCGCGATGCAGTTGCACCTTGCCGTCGGCAAACTTGCCGACGCGCAGTTTCGGCCCCTGCAAGTCCATCAGAATGCCCAGCGGGTAGTTGAGCTGGCGCTCGACTTCGCGGATCCACTGATAGCGTTTGGCGTGGTCGGCGTGATCGCCGTGGCTGAAGTTCAGGCGGAAGATATTCACCCCGGCCTCGACCAGTTCACGGATCTCTTCGATGCCGTCGACGGCAGGCCCGAGGGTGGCGAGAATTTTGACCTTTTTATCAGGCGTCATGATTTGCAGCTCTCAAGGATCAGAATGGCGCGGAAGTCGTTGACGTTGGTGCGGGTCGGCTCGGTGACGATCAGCGCATCGAGCGCCTCGAAATAGCCGTAGCCGTTGTTGTTATCCAGCTCGTCGCTGGCGCTCAGACCGAGGGCGGCGGCGCGGGCGTAGCTGTCCGGGGTCATGATCGCGCCGGCGTTGTCTTCCGAACCGTCGATGCCGTCGGTGTCACCGGCCAGGGCGTAGACGCCGGGCTGGCCTTTGAGGTTCTCGGTGAGGCTGAGAAGGAATTCGGCGTTGCGTCCGCCACGGCCATTGCCGCGCACGGTCACGGTGGTTTCGCCACCAGAGAGGATCACGCACGGCGCTGCCAATGGCTGGCCATGGTTGATGATCTGGCGGGCGATGCCGGCGTGGACTTTCGCCACTTCGCGCGACTCACCTTCGAGGTCGCCGAGGATCAGCGTGCTAAAACCGGCCTGACGGCATTTCACCGCAGCGGCATCCAGCGATTGCTGCGGGCGGGCGATCAACTGGAAGTGGCTACGCGCGAGGCTTGGGTCGCCGGGTTTGACGGTTTCCGACTCTGGGCTTTGCAGCCAAGTGCGCACCGAAACCGGAATCTCGATGCCGTAGCGTTTGATGATCGCCAGCGCTTCGGCGGATGTGCTTGGGTCGGCCACAGTCGGGCCGGAAGCGATGACCGTGGCGAGGTCGCCCGGTACATCGGAAATCGCGTAAGTGTAAACAGTGGCAGGCCAGCAGGCCTTGCCCAGACGCCCGCCCTTGATCGCCGAGAGGTGCTTGCGCACGCAGTTCATCTCGCCGATGGTCGCGCCGGATTTGAGCAGGGCTTTGTTGATCGATTGCTTGTCGGCGAGGGTGATGCCTTCGGCCGGCAACGCCAGCAGGGCCGAGCCGCCACCGGAGAGCAGGAAGATCACGCGGTCGTCTTCAGTCAGGTTGCTGACCAATTCGAGCACGCGTTTGGCCACGGCCAGACCGGCAGCGTCCGGCACCGGGTGCGCGGCTTCGACCACTTCGATTTTTTCGCACGGGGCGCCGTGACCGTAACGGGTCACCACCAGGCCAGAGACGTCACCTTCCCAGCAGCGCTCGACCACTTGCGCCATGGCAGCGGCGGCTTTACCGGCGCCGATGACGATCACCCGGCCGCTACGATCGACGGGCAGATGGGCTTCGAGGACTTGGTTCGGATGGGCCGCGTCGATGGCTGTGGCAAACAGCTCGCGCAGCAGTTGTTGCGGATCGACCGACATGGCGGGCTCCCAATCTTATTGTTCTTGGTTAATGCTGATGATCGTTCCCACGCTCTGCGTGGGAATGCCTCAATGGACGCTCTGCGTCCGCTTCGGCAGGGACGCGGAGCGTCCCGTGCTGCATTCCCACGCAGAGCGTGGGAACGAGCGACGGGGCAGTGGCTTATTTGTTGTCGCGAATCGAGAAGTTGGCCATGTGTTCCAGACCTTTGATCAGCGCCGAGTGATCCCAGTTGCTGCCACCGATGGCCGCGCAGGTGCTGAACACTTGCTGGGCGTTGGCGGTGTTCGGCAGGTTGATGTTCAGCTCCTTGGCGCCTTGCAGGGCCAGGTTCAGGTCTTTCTGGTGCAGGCTGATGCGGAAGCCTGGATCGAAAGTGCCTTTGATCATGCGCTCGCCGTGCACTTCAAGGATCTTCGAGGACGCGAAACCACCCATCAGTGCTTCACGCACCTTGGCCGGATCAGCGCCGTTTTTCGAAGCGAACAGCAGGGCTTCAGCGACGGCCTGAATGTTCAGGGCAACGATGATCTGGTTGGCGACTTTGGCGGTTTGACCGTCGCCATTGCCACCGACCAGGGTGATGTTTTTGCCCATGGCCTGGAACAGCGGCAGAGCGCGTTCGAAGGCATCGGCGTCGCCACCGATCATGATGCTCAGGGTCGCGGCCTTGGCGCCGACTTCACCGCCGGAAACCGGGGCGTCGAGGTATTGCGCGCCTTTCTCGTTGATCTTCGCGGCGAAAGCTTTGGTTGCAGTCGGCGAGATCGAGCTCATGTCGATGACGATTTTGCCTTTGCTCAGGCCAGCGGCAACGCCGTCGGCGCGGAACAGTACGTCGTCGACCTGCGGGGTATCCGGAACCATGACGATGATGAATTCAGCTTCCTGCGCGACTTCGCGCGGGTTGGCCAGAGCGACGGCGCCAGCGGCAACCAGGTCGGCCGGGGCGGCGTCGTGGTGCGCCGACAGGAACAGGCTGTGACCGGCTTTCTGCAGGTTCGAAGCCATTGGGTGGCCCATGATGCCGGTGCCGATAAATCCGATTTTAGCCATGAGAAAATCCTCTTGTTTTTGTCTTGCTCAAGCAAATAGGGGAGCTGCTTTATATGGGAGCGAGCCTGCTCGCGAATGCGATCTGCCAGACGCCATTGATGGTGAATGTGCCGGCCTCTTCGCGAGCAGGCTCGCTCCCACAGGGGTTTTGCAGTGTTCTTTAGATAGCGTTGTGGGTTTTAAGCCAGCCGAGGCCTGCTTCGGTAGTGGTCAGCGGCTTGTACTCACAGCCGACCCAACCCTGATAACCGATGCGATCCAGGTGTTCGAACAGGAAGCGGTAGTTGATCTCACCGGTGCCGGGTTCGTTGCGGCCCGGGTTGTCGGCGAGCTGCACATGGTTGATCTCGCCCAAGTGCGATTGCAGGGTGCGGGCCAGATCGCCTTCCATGATTTGCATGTGATAGATGTCGTATTGCAGATACAGATTGGCGCTGCCGACCTGCTCGCGAATCGACAGGGCTTGCGCCGTGTTGTTCAGGTAGAAACCCGGGATGTCGCGGGTGTTGATCGCTTCCATCACCAGTTTGATGCCCGCCGCTTGCAGCTTTTCAGCTGCGTACTTCAGGTTGGCAACGAAGGTTTTTTCAACGGTGGCATCGTCAACGCCTTGCGGGCGAATACCGGCCAGGCAGTTGATCTGGGTGTTGCCCAGCACTTGCGCGTAGGCAATCGCCAGATCGACACCGGCGCGGAATTCTTCGACCCGATCCGGCAGGCAGGCGATACCGCGTTCGCCTTTGGCCCAGTCACCGGCCGGCAAGTTGAACAGCACTTGGGTCAGACCGTTGGCGTCGAGCTTGGCCTTGATTTCAGCGGAGCTGAAGTCGTACGGGAACAGGTACTCGACACCGCTGAAACCAGCCTTGGCGGCGGCGTCGAAACGGGCAAGGAAATCCTGTTCGGTGAACAGCATGGACAGGTTGGCTGCGAAACGCGGCATGGTGGTCTCCCGTTAATCTTGTGAGGTTCCCCATGTGGGAGCGAGCCTGCTCGCGAAAGCGGTCTGTCAGCCAACATCCGTGTTGGATATGAAGCAGTCTTCGCGAGCAGGCTCGCTCCCACAGGGAGAGCGGTCAGCAGTTAATCAAGCAGCGAAATCGCCGTTGGCGCATCGTTGCCGACCAGCGCCAGGTCTTCGAATTCGTTGACGGCGTTGATCTCGGTACCCATGGAGATGTTGGTCACACGCTCCAGAATGATCTCGACGATCACCGGCACCTTGAACTCTTCGATCATCTGTTCGGCCTTGCGCAGGGCAGGGGCGATTTCCGATGGTTCGAACACACGCAGCGCTTTACAGCCGAGGCCTTCAGCCACTGCAACGTGGTCAACCCCGTAACCGTTGAGTTCCGGCGCGTTCAGGTTATCGAAGGACAGCTGCACGCAGTAGTCCATTTCGAACCCGCGCTGTGCCTGACGGATCAGACCCAGGTACGAGTTGTTCACCACGACGTGGATGTACGGCAGTTTGAACTGAGCGCCGACCGCCAGTTCTTCGATCATGAACTGGAAGTCATAGTCCCCCGACAGGGCCACGACTTTGCGGTTCGGATCGGCCTTCACCACGCCCAGCGCTGCCGGAATGGTCCAGCCCAACGGGCCCGCCTGGCCGCAGTTGATCCAGTGACGCGGCTTGTAGACGTGCAGGAACTGCGCGCCAGCAATCTGCGACAGACCAATGGTGCTGACGTAGCAGGTGTCCTTGCCGAACACCTGGTTCATTTCTTCGTAAACGCGCTGTGGTTTTACCGGCACGTTGTCGAAGTGGGTTTTGCGATGCAGGCTGGCTTTGCGCTGCTGGCAATCCTGCAGCCAGGCACTGCGGTTTTTCAGCTTGCCGGCGGCTTGCCATTCACGCGCCACTTCGATGAACACGGTCAGCGCTGCAGCGGCGTCGGAGACGATGCCCAGATCCGGCGTGAATACACGGCCGATCTGCGTGCCTTCGATGTCGACGTGAATGAACTTGCGGCCTTCGGTGTACACGTCAACCGAACCGGTGTGACGGTTGGCCCAACGGTTACCGATACCCAACACCACGTCGGATTTCAGCATCGTCGCGTTGCCGTAACGGTGCGAAGTCTGCAGACCAACCATGCCCACCATCAACGGGTGATCGTCAGGAATGGTGCCCCAGCCCATCAGGGTCGGGATCACCGGGATGCCGGTCAGTTCAGCGAATTCAACCAACAGATCGCTGGCGTCGGCGTTGATGATGCCGCCACCGGCAACCAACAGTGGGCGCTCAGCCTGATCCAGCAAAGCCAAAGCCTTCTCGACCTGAACGCGGGTAGCGGTCGGCTTGGCCAGTGGCAGCGGCTGGTAGGCGTCGATGTCGAATTCGATTTCGGCCATCTGCACGTCGAACGGCAGGTCGATCAGCACCGGGCCTGGACGGCCGGAGCGCATTTCAAAGAATGCTTTCTGGAACGCGTAAGGCACTTGGCCCGGCTCCAGAACAGTGGTCGCCCACTTGGTGACTGGCTTGACGATGCTGGTGATGTCGACAGCCTGGAAGTCTTCCTTGTGCATACGGGCGCGGGGTGCCTGGCCGGTGATGCAGAGGATTGGAATCGAGTCGGCCGAGGCGCTGTAGAGCCCGGTGACCATGTCGGTACCGGCAGGGCCGGACGTCCCGATGCACACGCCGATGTTGCCGGCCTTGGTGCGGGTGTAGCCCTCGGCCATGTGCGAGGCGCCTTCAACGTGGCGAGCAAGGACGTGATCGATGCCGCCGACTTTCTGCAAGGCGGAGTACAGCGGGTTGATGGCAGCGCCCGGGATGCCAAAAGCGGTATCAACCCCTTCACGGCGCATCACCAGAACGGCGGCTTCGATTGCTCTCATTTTGCTCATGGTTTTGTGCCTCTTTACGTTTTGTAATTGTATACAAGTGGCTTTGCGCAGAGTGTATTCACGGCGGACGGCGCAGGTCAATCCATTTTCTCAAGCGCCTGTTTCATTCGTCGGAAGCCTTTCTGACTGTGGCTTTTCGTCGCATGTGGCGCTTTTCGATAATTATTGTATACAAAAAAATAACTCATTGTGTTCTATTTGTTGCATCGAGCTGCGGCAGAAAAGCGCAGCCCCACGACTTTCCCAATAACAAAATGAGGACGGCACCATGAGCGCTTTAACCTTGAAAGTCGCAGTCAACCTGGTCAACGAAGCCATCACTGCAGGGCGCGGCATCAACGCCGCGCCGCTGACCATCGCGGTACTCGATACCGGCGGCCACTTGATCACCCTGCAACGCGAAGACGGCGCCAGCCTGCTGCGCCCGCAAATCGCCATCGGCAAAGCCTGGGGCGCCATCGCCCTGGGCAAAGGCTCACGCCTGCTGGCACTCGACGCGCAACAACGCCCAGCGTTTATTGCCGCACTGAACAGCATGGGACAAGGCAGCGTCGTGCCGGCACCGGGCGGTGTGTTGATTCGTGATCAGGCGGGGAATGTGCTCGGCGCGATCGGCATAAGCGGCGATCTGTCGGATATTGATGAGCAGGTGGCAATTAAGGCGGTGGAGGCGTTGGAGTTGCGGGCGGATGCGGGGGTGGCGGCTTGATCTGTAGCGTCTGATTAACCGCCTTCGCGAGCAGGCTCGCTCCCACATTGGATTTGTGCTCAGACACAAAATGTCTGAATACCCCAAGCCCCCTGTGGGAGCGAGCCTGCTCGCGAATACGATCTCAAAAACACATCTTGCTAAAAACCTGACACTTGCTCCCACATTCACAGAACTAACCTTTTCATGATCAGGATATGAAAAGGCAAAGGAATGCGGGATCTATCTGCTTCAAATCGTTTGCGCATCGGTCGTTACTCCGAACACAACCGCATCTACCTGCTGACAACCAATACGGCGGGTAGGCAGCCTGTTTTCAGCGACTTTGCACTGGGTCGATTGGTCGCCAGCCAATTTCGCGTCGCAGAAGATATGGGTACTGCGAATACGTTGGCCTGGGTTGTCATGCCAGATCATTTTCATTGGCTGATTGAATTGAAGCGTGGTTCGCTTGGCGAATTGATGCAGCGAACCAAATCTCTAAGCACCAAAGCCGTGAAACTCGCGACCGGTCGACAGACCAGCCTTTGGCAATCAGGCTTTCATGATCGTGCATTGCGCAGAGAGGATGATCTGGTGAAGTTGGCTCGGTATGTCGTGGCTAACCCGTTGCGGGCTGGTTTGGTTAAGAAGCTTGGCGACTATCCGCTGTGGGATGCGATTTGGGTTTGAGCGTTATTTTGTGTTGCCGCTATTCGCGAGCAGGCTCGCTCCCACATTGGATCTGTGGCGTTCACGAATCCCTGTGGGAGCGAGCCTGCTCGCGAAGCAGTCACCGCGGTCTATCAGTCCGGCTCACACCCCTTCAACACCAACCGGATAATCGTCTGCGCCGCCGCTTCATAATCCGCTTCATCCAGCTTGTCCTTGCCCGTGACCGCAGAAATCTGCCAGTCGAAGTCGGCGTAGGTCTGGGTCGCGGCCCAGATGCTGAACATCAAGTGATTCGGGTCGATCGGGGCGATCTGGCCGCGGTCGATCCAGCTCTGGATGCAGTCGATGTTGTGTTTGGCCTGGCTGTTGAGCTGTTCGACCAGGTCGGCGCTCAAGTGCGGGGCGCCGTGCATGATTTCGCTGGCGAATACTTTCGAGGCGAAGGGCAGGTCGCGGGAGATGCGGATTTTCGAGCGGATGTAGCCGCTCAGCACTTCGCTCGGCACACCGTCCGGATTGAACGGGGTCGAGGCCTGCAAAATCGGCACGATGATGCTTTCCAGAACCTCGCGGTAGAGGTTCTCCTTGGACTTGAAGTAGTAGTAGACGTTGGGCTTGGGCAATCCCGCCTTGGCGGCGATGTCGCTGGTTTTGCTCGCAGCGAAGCCTTTGTCTGCAAACTCCTCACTGGCGGCACGCAGGATCAGTTCTTTGTTGCGCTCGCGGATTGTGCTCATAAACCCGGTGGTTCCTTGCCTGTTCTGGCGGTTGCGCATGGTAGCACCGGCCTCGCGCAGCGCTCAAGAATGCCCCGTGTGGTCTGTGGTCGCGTTATGCTTCGCAACATTCATACATAGAAGGAAACAGGATTCATGGCAGGAAGCAGTTTGCTGGTGCTGGTCGACGACATTGCCACGGTGTTGGACGATGTCGCGTTGATGAGCAAAATGGCCGCCAAGAAGACCGCCGGCGTACTGGGCGATGATCTGGCGCTCAATGCCCAGCAGGTCTCCGGCGTGCGTGCCGAGCGGGAAATCCCGGTGGTCTGGGCGGTGGCCAAGGGTTCTTTCGTCAACAAACTGATCCTCGTGCCATCGGCGCTGGCGATCAGCGCGTTCGTGCCGTGGCTGGTGACGCCGTTGTTGATGGTCGGCGGTGCGTATCTGTGTTTCGAAGGTTTCGAGAAGCTCGCGCACAAGTTTTTGCACAGCGAAGCTGAAGATGAAGCCGGGCATGCGCAGTTGACTGAGGCCGTCGCTGATCCGGCGACCGATCTGGTGGCGTACGAGAAGGACAAGATCAAAGGCGCGATCCGCACGGACTTCATCCTGTCCGCAGAGATCATCGCGATCACCTTGGGCACCGTGGCGGATGCCTCGCTGACCCAGCAAGTGATCGTGATGTCCGGCATCGCCATCGTCATGACGGTGGGTGTTTACGGGTTGGTGGCGGGTATCGTCAAACTCGACGACCTCGGCTTGTGGCTGACCCAGAAGCCCGGGCAGGCCGCGAAAAAAATCGGCAGCGGCATTCTCAGCGCAGCCCCGTACATGATGAAAACCTTGTCGGTGGTCGGTACGGCGGCGATGTTCCTGGTCGGCGGCGGCATCCTCACCCACGGCGTGCCGGTGATTCATCACTGGATAGAAGGCGTTGGCGCAGCGGCGGGGAGCGCCGGGTTTGCGGTGCCGATGTTGCTCAATGGTGTAGCGGGGATCATTGCTGGCGCGGTGGTGTTGGCGGTTGTTTCTGTCGTCGGCAAAATCTGGAAAGCCATCAAAGGCTGAACGCAATATCCCTGTGGGAGCGAGCCTGCTCGCGAAGGCGTCGAGTCAGTCAGCTATTGAGGGGCAGATGCACCGCATTCGCGAGCAGGCTCGCTCCCCCACTGGATTCAGCTGATACCATGAAAAAGGGCCATTCGACTCGCATCGAATGGCCCTTTTTTGTGCCTGCCGAAATTACTCGGCAATCTGCAACTTGCGCGCCTCGGTGTACACGTAACGCACTTTCTCGTACTCGAACGGCGAGTTCATCTGACCGTAGCGGAAGCTGGTCTGATAACGCTTGTCGACCGCGCGCAACGCCCAGACTTCCGGGTGGTTGGAGCTGACTTCCGAGACGTTGAGGAAGTTGATTGCCGATTCGGCGGTGTAATCCACAGCCAGGCCGGCGGTGTCGCGAATGTTCGACGGGCCGAAGATCGGCAGCACGAAGTAGGCGCCGCCCGGTACACCGTAGAAGCCCAGGGTCTGACCGAAGTCTTCGCTCTGGCGCGGCAGGCCCATGGCGGTGGCCGGGTCCCACAGACCGGCGATGCCGATGGTGGTATTGAGCAGCAGGCGCGCGGTGGTTTCCATCGAACGCTGACCCTTGAACTGCAAGAGGCTGTTGACCAGGTTTGGCACGTCGCCGAGGTTGTTGAAGAAGTTGCTGACGCCGGTGCGCAAAAAGCTTGGCGTGATATAGCGGTAGCCATCGACCACTGGCAGGAACACCCATTGGTCGAAGCGATAGTTGAAGTGATAAACCCGGCGGTTCCACGATTCCAGAGGGTCGTAGACGTTCAGCGCGTTGAGCGTCGAGCGCTCGAATTCGCGCTGATCCAGCCCCGGGTTGAATTTGAGTTTGGACAGCGGCTCTTTGAAGCCGTCGCTGTCGACGACCACCGGCGCGTTGGCTTTACTGTTGTCGGCCTGGGCCACGCCTGCGCAGAGGAGCGCTGCCATCAGCAGGAGATATTTAGCCACGGAAGAACTCCAGCATGGCGTCGCTGTTGACGCGGTAGTTAAGGTTGCCGCAATGGCCGCCCAGTGGGTAAACGGTCAGGCGATCGCCGAAAGTCTTGCGCAGGAAACCGAGGTCGCCTGGGCCGAGAATGACATCGTCGGCGTTGTGCATGACGGCGATTTTCGGGCTGTCGTGCAGGTAATCCTTGAGCGCATACAGGCTGACCTGATCGATCAGTTGCAGCAGGCTGCCGCCGTCGGTGCGGGCGCGCCACATCGGAATCACTTGGTCGGTCAGGTAGCAATCGAAGTCGCACTGCAACGCACGCTTGAGGAACGGCGTGAGGCTGGTGCCTTCAGTGATCGGGAATTTTGGCGGGGTGATCAGGCCGCGACGGTTGATCAGGTCCGAAGTGAACGCAATGTCGGCTGCCGAGAAACGGAACGAGGTGCCGATCAGCATCGCCATCTGTTCGTTGGTCAGGTGCTGCTTGGACTGCTGAAAGTCATAGAGCAACGCATCGTTGAGGTCGATGTAGCCTTTCTGCTGGAAGTAGCGGGTCAACTTGCTCAGCACCAATTCATAGAATGTCGTGCTGTTGTTGATGCCTTTAACTTCGGTCTGCACCAACTTGTCGAGGTTGGTCACCGAGGTGTAGAGGTTGACCGGCGGATTGAGCAGCAAGACTTTCTTGAAGTTGAAGCTGCGGCGCGTCTCGTCCAGGTGCGCGACGAAAGCGGCATCCAGAGCGCCGAGGCTGTAACCGGTCAGGTAATACTCGGTCACCGGTAGTTTCGGGTTTTGCGCCCGCACGGCTTGCATCACCCGGTACATGTCTTCGGCGTCTTCCTTGGTTACGCCCGGGGTGGCGAAGCGTGAGGCGGCGCTGATGAAGTCGAAACTGGTCGGCGACGACAACTGCACGACGTGGTAGCCGGCCTTGTAATAAAGCTTTTTCAGGTATTCGTTGAGCGTGCTGTCATAACGCGCGCCGGTGCCGGCAATCAGGAAAATCAGCGGTGCCGGTTTGTCCTGGGTGGCGATGCGGTAGGTGAGTTTCTTCACTGCCCAGAAGTTGTCCGGCAGGATGAACTCGCGCTCCGGGCGCAGCGTCAGGCTGCGGTCCGACTGAGTGATGTCGTCGTCCAGCGGCAGCTCCGGGCGCAAATCCGGCGGGGTCGTGGCGATGGTCGCCTCGAACGGGTTGGTCAGGGGGTAGCCATAACTGGCGGCGTCGATATCCACCGCCAGTGCGGACGCACTCAAAATAAGGCCGCTGAACAGCGCGGCGAAGCGCAAGGAACGGAGCATGACTAGATCCCTTAGAGGAAGGTGCCGAATGAAGTTCGCAGGCTATGACCACCGGGTGTGCGCCAAAGTGCCATGCTGCGGCACCAAACAGGCAGAATTCGGAGTAATAGTAGCTGGACGATACACTTTGCACCGCCTGTATGAACAGTTAACTGTTGTTAGTGCTTGCGTACGGCAGTTGGCGGATTAAGCTGGCCGCCGGTTTCTCATGTTTGGAGTGCTTCATGTCCCGCCGTTTGCCCGTGATTCTGCTGCTCGTGCTATTGCCGCTGTGGCTGGCTGCCAGTTATGCCGTGCGCTATGGCTTTATGGAGGATGGGCAGTGGGTCGGCATCTGCGTGGATGAGGCCAGCCGTTGGGAATGCCAGGTGCGCTCCAACCTTGGGTTGATGATTCACTTCAAGGTGCTGGGCTGGACGGCACTGGGTGCGGCGCTGATCGGTTTCGTCGTACCGGGGCGGGCAGGGTGGTGGCTGGCGGTGCTGGCGCTGTTAGCCGGAGTGCCGGCGTTGGCGTTGTACAACACGACGTTGGCGGTGTTTGCGTTGGTGATTGCCGGGTTGCGTTTGGTCCGCGAGTCCCGTAGCGCCTGACAGTCAGTCTTCGCGAGCAGGCTCGCTCCCACAGGGGATTTGTGAACGCCACAGATCCAATGTGGGAGCGAGCCTGCTCGCGAAGAGGCCTGATGCCACGCTGAAGATCAGAGGCTGCGATCCCGCAGGCAGCGCCACAACGCAGCCACCATCAATACGCTGACCAACGCCCAGCCCCACGCCTGCTGATTCTGCAAACCTTCCTGATACAACTGCGGCGCAATCCCCGCGCCGACAATAAACGTCAGCAGTGCAATCTCGCGACGCGGCACACTCACCGGGCGGCACAGATAAACCAGTGCCGGCAGCAAGAATGCCATGCTCGCAAAGCTGCGATAACGCGGGTCAAACACCATCTCCAGCATCATCACCGCGGCGGCAAAACCTGCCACCGCGACCAGCCAGCCTGCGCGGCGCTCGAGCAGAGTGAACGCTCGCTCACGCCAACCGATGCGCGCACTTAACGTCAGGGCGGCATGCGCCAGCACCAACAGATTCAAAACGGTGAGCAAAGCGACCCACAGCCATTCACTGGTAAACCGCGTGGTGACCCGCGCCAGATCACCCCAAGCGCCAATCGAACAAGCGGCGAGAGCGCCCAGCAGCGGCAGCAGCAGTGCCGAGCGAGTGGTGCGCACCCGCCCGCCCAGCAGCAAGGTCCCGAGGAAAATCAAACCACCCACTGCCAGCCATTCTTTCCAGAACGGTACGTTGGTGACTGGCCCGGCGAGTACGCCTTTGTCCTGGCGATCAGCATCGAACAGCCCCCAATAGCCGCCGACCGCGCCTTCGCTGCCGCGCTTCCACGGCTGGTCAAAGGCTTCGATCAGGTTGTAATGCCAGCCTTCTTTCTCGGCCATCGCGACAAAACCCCGAATGAACTTGGCTTCGTTGACCCGGCTCGGCAGGGCGGTTTCGCGTTGGCGGCCTTCGCTCGGCCAGCCGGTTTCGCCGATCATCACGTCTTTCGGCGCGAATTTATTGCCGAACACTTGGCGCACATCTGCGACGTGTTGCAGGGCGACGTCGATGTTCGACGGATCATCTTCCCAGTACGGCAGCAGGTGAATAGTCAGGAAATCCACCGCCGGCGCGACTTCCGGGTGCTTGAGCCAGAACTCCCAGACATCGGCGTAAGTCACCGGCTGCTTGACCTGATTTTTGACCTTGTTGATCAGTCGCGCCAATTGCGCGCCGGTGACTTCTTTGCGCAGCAGCGCTTCGTTGCCGACGATCACCGCACTGACCACGTCCGGGTTGGCGTTGGCCGACTGGATCAGCAGATCGACTTCTTTTTCGGTGTCCACCGGGTTGCTGTTGACCCAAGCGCCGATCATCAACTTCAAGCCATGCTTGCGCGCCAGATCCGGCAGCGCCTCAAGGCCTGTCATCGAATAGGTGCGGATGCATTCAAACCGCGTCGCGAGCAGTGCGAGGTCGGCGTCCATGCGCTCCGGGCGCAACTTGAAGGGCACGTCGAACGGTGACTGGTCTTTATCGAATGGTGTGTAAGAGGCGCATTGCAGCTTGTGCGTCGGCGTTGCGGCGTCCGGCAGGATCACCGGTTTGCCGAGGCCGTACCAGAAGCCACCGAGCGCAAACAGCCCAAGCAGGCAGGCGAAAAGATAGGGCAGAAAAGGGAAGCGGGACGTCGCGGACATGGTCAGGCCGAGTGGCTGCAAAGCGACGCATGTTACCTGCATTTAGAGAGGGGTAGGTGGCCCGCACGATTTTGACATGCAAAGTTCGGGCGGATTGTCTCGCGTCAAATATCCAGACGCCCTTAATGGCCTTGTGATGTCGTTTCTCGTTGTCTTGAGGTCGCTGGCAGAGCAGGTCGCCTGCCGCGTGAGGTTGATGATCAAGCCATCAGTGCTCCGCTGATGTTCTAGCGAGTTTGCGGTCAGGCGTGATGGGGGCGCCGTGCACCATAACAATACGTTGACGCCGCCCGTCATCCGTCGGGCGCAGCATTTCGGGGAAGTAACGATGAAGATGCGACGACTTTTAGGCGCAAGTGCTGCTCTGGTGCTTGCGATGAGTTCCACTTTCGCCAGCGCAGAAAAACAGACCCTGAACATCGGTTACGTTGACGGCTGGTCCGACAGCGTCGCGACCACCCACGTGGCCGCCGAAGTGATCAAACAGAAACTCGGCTATGACGTGAAGCTGCAAGCCGTCGCCACCGGGATCATGTGGCAAGGCGTTGCCACCGGCAAACTCGACGCCATGCTGTCGGCCTGGCTGCCCGTGACCCACGGCGAATACTGGACGAAAAACAAGGATCTGGTCGTCGATTACGGCCCGAACTTCAAGGATGCAAAAATCGGCCTGATCGTACCGGAGTACGTCAAAGCCAAGTCGATCGAAGACCTGAAAACCGACGACACCTTCAAAAACCGCATCGTTGGCATCGACGCCGGCTCAGGCGTGATGCTCAAGACCGATCAGGCGATCAAGGATTACGGCCTCGACAAATATTCCCTCAAAGCCAGTTCCGGCGCCGGCATGATCGCCGAGCTGACCCGTGCCGAGAAGAAAAACGAATCCATCGCCGTCACCGGTTGGGTGCCGCACTGGATGTTCGCTAAATGGAAACTGCGCTTCCTCGATGACCCGAAAGGCGTGTACGGCGCAGCTGAAACCGTGAACAGCATCGGCAGCAAACAACTGGATGCCAAAGCGCCGGAAGTGGCCAAGTTCCTGAAGAACTTCCAGTGGGCATCGAAAGACGAAATTGGCGAAGTCATGCTGGCGATTCAGGACGGTGCCAAGCCTGAAGCAGCGGCCAAGGATTGGGTTGCCAAGCACCCGGATCGCGTGGCTGACTGGACCAAATAAAAGCTTCACCGCCTAACCCTGTGGGAGCGAGACTGCTCGCGAATGCGATCTGTCAGTTGATACAAATATCAACTGAACCGACGCCTTCGCGAGCAGGCTCGCTCCCACAGTTGTTTTGTGGCGTACCGGAAATTGGCAAAAGTGTCATGGCCTTCTACTACTAAGGTCGTCTGTTCCCGCTCCCGCAGCCGCATACATTAGCTATGTTCCAACAATAATTTGTGCTGCGAGGATAAAAACAATGAACGACAGCATTTACCTCTCGATTCAAAACAGTCCCCGATTCAAGGAGCTGGTTCAGAAAAGGGAACGATTCGCCTGGATTCTCTCGGCAATCATGCTCGGGCTTTACTCCGCATTCATCCTGCTGATCGCCTACGGGCCGCACATACTGGGAGCGAAACTCAGTCCTGAGTCTTCGATTACCTGGGGTATTCCGATCGGTGTCGGGCTGATTCTTTCGGCATTCATCCTCACCGGTATCTACGTGCGCCGCGCCAACGGCGAGTTTGACGACCTGAACAATGCGATTCTCAAGGAGGCTCAGCAATGATCCGGCGTCTACTGGCTTTATTGAGCGTTGCAGCGTTCGCACCGGGTGTCTGGGCGGCGGATGCATTGACGGGGGAAGTGGCCAAGCAGCCGCTGAACATTCCCGCGATCCTGATGTTCGTGGCGTTCGTCGGTGCGACGCTGTACATCACCTACTGGGCCTCGAAGAAAAACAACTCCGCGGCTGACTACTATGCGGCGGGCGGCAAGATCACCGGTTTCCAGAACGGTCTGGCGATTGCCGGTGACTACATGTCGGCGGCGTCCTTTCTGGGGATTTCCGCGCTGGTGTTCACCTCCGGTTACGATGGCCTGATCTACTCGATCGGCTTCCTCGTGGGCTGGCCGATCATTCTGTTTTTGATCGCCGAGCGCCTGCGTAACCTGGGTAAATACACCTTCGCCGACGTGGCGTCCTACCGCCTCGGGCAAACCCAGATCCGCACCCTGTCCGCCTGCGGTTCGCTGGTGGTGGTGGCGTTCTACCTGATCGCGCAAATGGTCGGTGCGGGCAAGCTGATTCAGCTGTTGTTCGGCCTCGACTACCACGTCGCGGTGATTCTGGTCGGCGTGCTGATGTGCATGTACGTTTTGTTCGGCGGCATGCTGGCGACCACTTGGGTACAGATCATCAAAGCAGTGCTGCTGCTGTCCGGTGCCTCTTTCATGGCGCTGATGGTGATGAAACACGTCGGCTTTGATTTCAACACGTTGTTCTCCGAAGCGATCAAGGTTCACGCCAAGGGCGAAGCGATCATGAGCCCGGGCGGTCTGGTCAAGGACCCGATTTCGGCCTTCTCGCTGGGTCTGGCGCTGATGTTCGGTACCGCTGGCCTGCCACACATTCTGATGCGCTTCTTCACCGTGAGTGACGCAAAAGAAGCGCGTAAGAGCGTGTTGTACGCGACTGGCTTCATCGGCTACTTCTATATCCTGACCTTCATCATCGGCTTCGGCGCGATCCTGCTGGTCAGCACTAACCCGGCCTTCAAAGATGCTGCTGGCGCGCTGTTGGGCGGCAACAACATGGCGGCGGTGCACCTGGCTAACGCAGTCGGCGGTAGCATCTTCCTCGGCTTCATCTCAGCGGTAGCGTTCGCGACCATTCTGGCAGTAGTGGCGGGCCTGACGCTGGCCGGTGCTTCGGCGGTGTCTCACGACCTGTACGCCAGTGTGATCAAGAAGGGCAAAGCCAACGAGAAGGATGAGATTCGTGTCTCGAAAATCACCACCATTGCCTTGGCAGTGTTGGCGATCGGCCTGGGTATTCTCTTCGAAAGCCAGAACATTGCGTTCATGGTGGGTCTGGCGTTCTCGATCGCGGCGAGCTGTAACTTCCCGGTACTGCTGCTTTCGATGTACTGGAAGAAGCTGACCACTCGCGGCGCAATGATTGGCGGCTGGTTGGGTCTGGTGAGTGCGGTGGGCCTGATGATTCTTGGCCCGACCATCTGGGTGCAGATTCTGCATCACGAGAAGGCGATCTTCCCTTACGAGTACCCGGCGCTGTTTTCGATGATCATTGCTTTTGTCGGGATCTGGTTCTTCTCGATTACTGACAAGTCGGCGGCTGCGGATAAAGAGCGGGCGCTGTTCTTCCCGCAGTTTGTGCGTTCGCAGACTGGGTTGGGGGCGAGTGGGGCGGTTTCGCATTGATGGTTTGATCGTTGTTTAATGTTGTGCTGAATGCCCCGGTTGAGAGATCGGGGCATTTTTTATTGGGCGGTTATCGATTAGAGCTGCGTACATATCCGTTGCTGCGGTAACGGCTGCTTAGGGTTTCGCCCTTACGGCGACTCACTTTTTTTACAAGCGCCAAAAAAAAGTAAGCAAAAAAACGCTTGCTCCTACGTCCGGCCCGCTCGCTGGGGCTCGGGGTTCCTTCGCTGCGGGATCGATCCGGGCGCAGCGCCTACGGTTTGCTTCGCTGCACCTCCTCTCGCTGTGTTTGGCTGCGCCAAACGGTCGCTACGCTCCCACGCCCGGATCAATCCCTCCACTCAGCCTTCCGACGTCGCCCCTGGATCAAGATCAAGAGCAGGCGAGCTGACACTCGGCCTATTGAGTGGTGAAGGGCACAGCGCGCACGGTTTTAGTTTTTGTGGTGCTCTTGCCCCTCATCGGAACGCCGCCCGCCCAGCCCTCTCCCGAGGGAGAGGGAGCCGATTTGTGAGCCTTTCAAAATCTGAGTTCGACTCGGTATCCCAAGTCGGCGTACCTCGTCCAAACACCGCGGTTAGTCCCCTCTCCCTCCGGGAGAGGGCTAGGGTGAGGGGCTTTTGATCTTGATCTGGTTTTTGATCTTAAGCCCCTTCGGAAGGCCGAGCGAAGGTGTTCATCCGGGGGTAGGCGCGCAGCGCCGTGCGGCGTAGCCGCATACATCGAGAGGAGGTGCAGCGAAGCAAACCGTAGGCGATGCCCCCGGATGGACACCGTAGCGAGGGGACACTGAGCCTCAGCGAAGTGCCGTACGCCAGGGGCAAAGCCTTTTGGTTCCTTTTTGGCGTTTGAAAAAGGGACTCGCTGTAAGAGCGAAACCGCCAGCGGCAGCACCCGCAAAAACGGATATACACCCAACCCTCAAATCCAGTCGGCCCACAGGCCGCTGAGACCAAACAAACAAAAACGGCCCCTACATAAATAGAGGCCGTTCCCGATACAACTTAAGAACCTATCGCAAGACAGATCTTATTTGCGGTCTTCCAGCTTGGAAATATCACGCGACTCATAACCGGTATACAACTGGCGCGGACGGCCAATCTTGTACGGGCTGGAGAGCATTTCTTTCCAGTGCGAAATCCAGCCAACAGTACGTGCCAGCGCGAAAATCACCGTGAACATGCTGGTCGGAATGCCGATCGCCTTGAGGATGATCCCCGAGTAGAAATCGACGTTCGGGTACAGCGAGCGTTCGATGAAGTACGGGTCGGTCAACGCGATCTCTTCCAGGCGCATGGCCAGTTCGAGTTGCGGATCGTTGTTGATACCCAGTTCTTTCAGTACTTCGTCGCAGGTCTGCTTCATTACAGTCGCGCGAGGATCGCGGTTCTTGTAAACGCGGTGACCGAAGCCCATCAGTTTGAACGGATCGTTCTTGTCCTTGGCCTTGGCGATGAACTTGTCGATGTTCGACACATCGCCAATTTCGTCAAGCATGGTCAGAACAGCTTCGTTCGCACCGCCGTGAGCAGGGCCCCACAGTGCGGCGATACCGGCGGCGATACAGGCGAACGGGTTGGCACCCGAAGAACCGGCCAGGCGCACGGTAGAGGTCGATGCGTTCTGCTCGTGGTCGGCATGGAGGATGAAGATCCGGTCCATGGCCTTGGCGAGCACCGGGCTGATCGGTTTGATCTCGCACGGGGTGTTGAACATCATGTGCAGGAAGTTTTCCGCGTACGTCAGGTCGTTGCGCGGGTACATCATGGGTTGGCCCATGGAGTACTTGTAAACCATCGCTGCCAGGGTCGGCATCTTGGCAACCAGGCGGATCGCGGAGATTTCGCGATGCTGCGGGTTATTGATGTCGAGGGAGTCGTGGTAGAAGGCCGAGAGGGCGCCGACTACACCGCACATGACGGCCATTGGATGGGCGTCGCGACGGAAGCCGTTGAAGAAGGTTTTCAGCTGCTCGTGAACCATGGTGTGGTTTTTCACGGTGCTGACGAACTGGGCCTTCTGTTCTGCGGTCGGCAGTTCGCCGTTGAGCAGCAGGTAGCAGGTTTCCAGGTAGTCCGACTTTTCAGCCAGCTGTTCGATCGGGTAGCCGCGGTGCAACAGAATGCCGTTGTCGCCGTCAATATAGGTAATCTTCGATTCGCACGAGGCGGTCGACATGAAACCCGGGTCGAAAGTGAAGCGGCCCGTGGCCGTCAGGCCCCGAACATCGATTACATCGGGACCAACGGTGCCGGTTAAAATGGGCAGCTCGACGGGGGCTGCGCCCTCGATGATCAACTGCGCTTTTTTGTCAGCCATGTGGCCTCCTATTTATGCTTGAACCATCAGACAGACCCCCCACGCAGGGCCCGCACCACTATAGTGAGATAAATTCGAATGTCAATTTGCCTAAAGTCTTGCTCCAGAAGGCTTTAAGCGTACTTTTTCCTCGAAATTGCCTGCCATTTACGCCTTTTATGCAACTTGTGCAATCAGCTATTGGGGGTAGGTGATTGCGTTGTCATTAGTAGCCTAACTGTCTATACTCGGCCACCGACCGCCAAGGGCTTTTGGGCTTGCTTTCATTGGGGGTCGCATCCCTGGGTGGTGGTTACCTGACCAGTGCACTCCCCAACAACTTTGCCCTGATTGTTAGGGGCTCTTCAGTGTGAAAAAAAAGCCGTGAAAAGCCAACGACCTGTAAACCTAGACCTAAGGACCATCAAACTCCCAGTCACTGCTTACACGTCCATTCTTCACCGTATCTCCGGTGTCATCCTCTTCGTGTGCCTTGCCATCATGCTTTATGCATTGGACAAGTCGCTGAGCTCCGAGGAAGGCTTCGGTCAGGTGAAAGCGTGTCTGACCAGTCCGCTAGCCAAGCTAGTGATTTGGGGCATCCTGTCCGCTCTGCTGTATCACTTGGTAGCCGGTGTGCGCCATTTGATCATGGACATGGGCATCGGTGAGACGCTGGAAGGCGGCAAGCTGGGCTCGAAAATCGTTATCGCCGTTTCCGTGGTGGTAATCGTTCTGGCAGGAGTTTGGATATGGTAACTAACGTCACGAACCTGTCGCGTTCGGGCCTCTATGACTGGATGGCGCAACGTGTGTCTGCGGTCGTTCTCGCGGCTTACTTCATCTTTCTGATCGGATACGTCGTGGCCCATCCTGGCCTCGAGTATGCCCAGTGGCATGAACTGTTCGCCCACAACGGGATGCGTATTTTCAGCCTCCTGGCCCTTGTTGCTCTGGGCGCTCACGCCTGGGTCGGCATGTGGACCATCGCGACTGACTACCTGACGCCAATGGCGTTCGGCAAGTCCGCAACGGCGATACGTTTCCTTTTCCAGGCAGTATGCGGCGTTGCGATGTTCGCTTACTTCGTCTGGGGTGTGCAGATTCTCTGGGGTATCTGAGTCATGGCTAACATTCCAACGATTTCTTTCGACGCCATCATTATTGGTGGTGGCGGAGCCGGCATGCGCGCTGCGCTGCAACTGGCACAGGGCGGTCACAAGACTGCCGTGATCACCAAGGTTTTCCCGACCCGTTCGCACACTGTATCCGCTCAGGGCGGCATCACTTGCGCGATCGCGTCTGCTGACCCGAACGATGACTGGCGCTGGCACATGTACGATACCGTCAAGGGCTCCGACTACATCGGTGACCAGGACGCGATCGAATACATGTGTCAGGAAGGCCCGGCCGCGGTTTTTGAGCTGGACCACATGGGTCTGCCGTTCTCGCGTACCGAGCAAGGCCGTATCTACCAGCGTCCATTCGGTGGTCAGTCCAAGGACTACGGCAAAGGCGGCCAGGCTGCGCGTACTTGCGCGGCTTCCGACCGTACCGGCCACGCACTGCTGCACACCCTTTATCAGGGCAACCTGAAAGCCGGTACCACGTTCCTGAACGAGTACTACGCTGTCGATCTGGTGAAGAACCAGGAAGGCGACTTCGTCGGTGTGATCGCGATCTGCATCGAAACTGGCGAGACTTCCTACATCCGCGCGAAAGCCACCGTATTGGCTACCGGCGGTGCTGGTCGTATCTACGCTTCCACTACCAATGCCCTGATCAACACCGGTGACGGCGTCGGCATGGCTCTGCGTGCTGGCGTTCCGGTACAAGACATCGAAATGTGGCAGTTCCACCCGACCGGCATCGCCGGCGCTGGTGTACTGGTTACAGAAGGTTGCCGTGGTGAAGGTGGTTACCTGATCAACAAGCACGGCGAGCGTTTCATGGAGCGTTATGCTCCGAACGCCAAAGACCTTGCCGGTCGTGACGTAGTTGCCCGTTCGATGGTTAAGGAAATCATCGCCGGCAACGGTTGCGGTCCGAATGGCGACCACGTAATGCTCAAACTCGACCACTTGGGCGAGGAAGTGCTGCACAGCCGTCTGCCAGGCATCTGCGAACTGTCGAAGACTTTCGCTCACGTTGACCCGGTGGTTGCGCCGGTTCCGGTTGTTCCGACTTGCCACTATATGATGGGCGGCGTTGCCACCAACATTCACGGCCAGGCGATCACCCAGAACGCCGAAGGCGTGGACCAGATCATTCCGGGTCTGTTCGCGGTAGGTGAAGTGGCTTGCGTATCGGTTCACGGTGCCAACCGTCTGGGCGGCAACTCGCTGCTCGACCTGGTGGTATTCGGCCGTGCTGCTGGTCTGCACCTGGAAAAAGCGCTGACCGACGGCATCGAATACGACGACGCTACCGAAGCCGACATTGAAGCTGCCCTGTCGCGCCTGAACGCGCTGAACAACCGTACCGACGGTGAAGACGTTGCTACCCTGCGTCGCGAGCTGCAAAGCTGCATGCAGAACTACTTCGGCGTATTCCGTACCGGCGAATACATGCAGAAAGGTATCGCTCAGCTTGCTGACCTGCGTGCCCGCATCGCCAACGTGAAGATCAACGATAAGTCGCAGGCGTTCAACACTGCGCGTATCGAAGCGCTGGAACTGCAAAACCTGCTGGAAGTGGCTGAAGCTACCGCCATCGCGGCCGAAGTACGTAAAGAGTCGCGCGGCGCTCACGCCCGTGAAGACTTCGAAGATCGTGACGACGAAAACTGGCTGTGCCACACCCTGTACTTCCCGGGTGACAAGCGCGTCACCAAGCGTGCCGTGAACTTCTCGCCGAAGACTGTTCCGACTTTCGAACCTAAAGTCCGGACTTATTAAGGGTGACCGCCATGTTGCAAGTCAGTGTTTATCGCTACAACCCTGATCAGGACGCTGCGCCGTTCATGCAGGAATTCCAGGTCGATACCGGTGGTAAAGACCTGATGGTGCTGGACGTGCTGGCCCTGATCAAAGAGCAGGACGAGGGTTTCTCCTATCGTCGCTCTTGCCGTGAAGGCGTCTGCGGTTCCGACGGCATGAACATCAACGGCAAGAACGGTCTGGCATGCATCACGCCGCTGTCCGCCGTTGTAAAAGGCAACAAGTTGATCGTTCGTCCGCTGCCAGGTTTGCCGGTTATCCGTGACCTGGTCGTCGATATGAGCATCTTCTACAAGCAATACGAGAAGGTGAAGCCTTACCTGCAGAACGACACGCCGGCTCCGGCCATCGAGCGTCTGCAGTCGCCAGAAGAGCGCGAAAAGCTCGACGGTCTGTACGAGTGCATCCTGTGCGCTTGCTGCTCGACCTCTTGCCCGTCCTTCTGGTGGAACCCGGACAAGTTCCTGGGTCCAGCTGCGCTGCTGCAAGCCTATCGCTTCCTGGCAGACAGCCGTGACACCAAGACCAGCGAGCGTCTGGCTTCGCTCGATGACCCGTTCAGCGTATTCCGCTGCCGGGGCATCATGAACTGCGTCAACGTATGTCCGAAGGGCCTGAACCCGACTAAGGCCATCGGTCACATCCGTAACATGCTGCTTTCGAGCGGCGTGTGATTCAGCTGCTGTAACCGCTGCACCGTAGAGGCTGTGGCGCGGGCTTCAACCCGCGTCATGGCTATAACCAGAGCAGTAGCCACAAGCTGCCGCTCTTATTTTGAAGAAATGAGACAAGCAGGGGCATCCGGGCTGGTACCCGGACTATCAGTGTGATCCTAAGTGGCTTGTTTTAGTCGCTGCATTCGGACTTCTGCAAGTTTGCTCGGTGTCGACACCGATGGTGTTCCCCTAACCGAGGGTGACCAAGCATGCAAGAAAGCGTGATGCAGCGCATGTGGAACAGCGCCTACCTTTCAGGTGGAAACGCTGCCTATGTGGAAGAGCTTTATGAGCTCTACCTGCACGACCCTAACGCTGTGCCAGAAGAGTGGCGCACCTACTTTCAGAAGTTGCCTGCCGACGGCAACTCTGCCACTGATGTTTCGCACTCGACAATTCGCGATCATTTCGTGCTGCTGGCAAAGAACCAGCGCCGCGCCCAACCGGTTTCCGCCGGCAGCGTGAGCAGTGAGCACGAGAAGAAGCAAGTTGAAGTGCTGCGATTGATCCAGGCCTACCGTATGCGTGGCCACCAGGCAGCCCAGCTTGACCCGCTGGGGCTGTGGCAGCGTCCTGCACCTGCAGACCTGTCGATCAATCATTACGGCTTGACCAATGCCGATCTTGATACGACCTTCCGTGCCGGCGACCTGTTCATCGGCAAAGAGGAAGCGAGCCTACGCGAAATTCACGAAGCGTTGCAGCAGACATATTGCCGCACCATCGGCGCTGAATTTACGCACATCACCGATTCCGAGCAGCGCCAGTGGTTCCAGCAGCGTCTGGAAAGCGTGCGTGGTCGTCCGACGTACTCCGCCGACATCAAGAGCCACCTGCTTGAGCGTGTGACGGCCGGTGAAGGCCTGGAAAAATACCTGGGCACCAAATACCCGGGCACCAAGCGTTTCGGTCTGGAAGGCGGCGAAAGCCTGATTCCGATGCTCGACGAGCTGATCCAGCGTTCCGGTTCCTACGGCACCAAGGAAGTCGTCATCGGCATGGCCCACCGTGGCCGTCTGAACGTGCTGGTCAACACCTTCGGCAAGAACCCGCGCGAGCTGTTCGACGAGTTCGAAGGCAAGAAGAAGGTCGAGCTGGGTTCCGGTGACGTTAAATACCACCAGGGCTTCTCGTCCAACGTGATGACCGCCGGCGGTGAAGTTCACCTGGCCATGGCGTTCAACCCGTCCCACCTGGAAATCGTTTCCCCGGTGGTCGAAGGTTCGGTTCGCGCCCGTCAGGATCGTCGTAATGACGCCACTGGCGAGAAGGTTCTGCCGATCTCCATCCACGGTGACGCGGCGTTCGCCGGTCAGGGCGTGGTCATGGAAACCTTCCAGATGTCGCAGACCCGCGGTTTCAAGACCGGCGGTACCGTGCACATCGTGATCAACAACCAGGTCGGTTTCACCATCAGCAACCCGCTGGACTCGCGTTCCACCGAGTACGCCACCGACGTTGCCAAGATGATCCAGGCGCCGATCCTCCATGTGAATGGTGATGATCCGGAAGCCGTGTTGTTCGTGACCCAGTTGGCCATCGACTACCGCATGCAGTTCAAGCGTGACGTGGTGATCGATCTGGTCTGCTACCGTCGTCGCGGCCACAACGAAGCCGACGAACCAAGCGGCACCCAGCCTCTGATGTATCAGCAGATCACCAAACAGCGCACCACCCGTGAGCTGTACGCTGATCGTCTGACCCAGGGCGGTGTTCTCGACGCAGAGCGTGTTCAGGCGAAAGTCGACGAATACCGCAACGCGCTGGACAACGGTTTGCACGTCGTGAAGTCGCTGGTCAAAGAGCCGAACAAAGAGCTGTTCGTGGACTGGCGTCCGTATCTGGGCCACGCCTGGACTGCGCGTCACGACACTCGCTTTGATCTGAAAACCCTGCAGGAACTGTCCGCCAAGCTGCTGGAAATTCCGGAAGGCTTCGTGGTTCAGCGTCAGGTGTCGAAGATCTACGAAGACCGTCAGAAGATGCAAGCCGGCGGCCTGCCGATCAACTGGGGTTACGCCGAAACCATGGCGTACGCGACCCTGGCGTTCGAAGGTCACCCGATCCGCATGACCGGTCAGGACATCGGCCGCGGTACGTTCTCGCACCGTCACGCTGTGTTGCACAACCAGAAAGACGCGGGCACCTACATTCCTCTGCAGCACCTGTACGACGGTCAGCCACGTTTTGACCTGTACGACTCGTTCCTGTCGGAAGAAGCGGTACTGGCATTCGAATACGGTTACTCGACCACCACGCCGGATGCGCTGGTGATCTGGGAAGCGCAGTTCGGCGACTTCGCCAACGGTGCACAGGTTGTGATCGACCAGTTCATTACCAGCGGCGAGCACAAGTGGGGCCGTCTCTGCGGTCTGACCATGTTGCTGCCACACGGTTACGAAGGTCAGGGCCCTGAGCACAGCTCGGCACGTCTTGAGCGTTACCTGCAACTGTGCGCCGAGCACAACATTCAGGTAGCCGTTCCGACCACGCCGGCACAGATCTACCACTTGCTGCGTCGTCAGGTGATTCGTCCGTTGCGCAAACCGTTGATCGTGCTGACGCCGAAGTCGCTGCTGCGCCACAAGCTGGCCATCTCGACCCTGGAAGATCTGGCCGAAGGTTCGTTCCAGACCGTGATCCCGGAAATCGATGCACTGGACCCGAAAAAGGTCGAGCGTGTTGTTCTGTGTAGCGGCAAGGTCTACTACGACCTGCTGGAAAAACGCCGTGCCGAAGGCCGTGAAGATATCGCCATCGTGCGTATCGAGCAGCTGTACCCGTTCCCTGAGGACGACTTGAAAGAAGTCCTGGCTCCGTACACCAACGTCAAAAATGCCGTTTGGTGCCAGGAAGAGCCGATGAACCAGGGCGCCTGGTACTGCAGCCAGCACCACTTGCGTCGCAGCATCGGTAACCTCGACAAGTCTCTCGTACTTGAGTACGCGGGCCGTGAGGCTTCTGCTGCCCCAGCTTGTGGTTACGCATCGATGCACGCCGAGCAGCAGGAAAAACTCCTGCAAGCCGCGTTTACCATTTAATGCCTTCGCGCACCTGAAACCGAATTTAAGGAACTACAGATAATGGCTATCGAGATCAAAGCCCCCACTTTCCCGGAATCGGTTGCCGATGGCACCGTTGCCACCTGGCACAAACAACCGGGCGACGCCGTCAAGCGTGACGACCTGATCGTCGACATCGAAACTGACAAAGTCGTACTGGAAGTTCTGGCTACCGCCGATGGCGTGCTGGGCGCAATCGTCAAGAACGAAGGCGACACCGTTCTGTCCGACGAAGTGCTGGGCTCCATCGAAGCGGGCGGCGCTGCTGCCGCTGCTCCAGCCGCCGCTGCTGCTCCGGCCGCTGCTGCCGCTGCACCGGCTGCTGCCGAAGGCGAAGACGATCCTGTTGCTGCTCCTGCTGCGCGCAAGCTGGCTGAAGAAAACGGTATCAACATCGCTTCCGTTGCCGGCACTGGCAAGGGCGGTCGTGTGACCAAGGAAGACGTGGTTGCTGCTGTTGCTGCCAAGAAAGCCGCTCCGGCTGCCGCACCTGCCAAGGCTGCTGCTCCTTCGGCTGCTGCTCCTGTGTTCGCCGCTGGCGACCGCATCGAGAAGCGCGTACCGATGACCCGCGTTCGCGCCACTGTGGCCAAGCGTCTGGTTGAAGCACAGTCGAACATGGCGATGCTGACCACTTTCAACGAAGTCGACATGACTGAAGTCATGGCCCTGCGTTCGAAGTACAAGGATCTGTTCGAGAAGTCCCACAACGGCGTACGCCTGGGCTTCATGTCGTTCTTCGTCAAGGCTGCTACCGAAGCGCTGAAACGCTTCCCGGCTGTCAACGCGTCGATCGACGGCGGCGACATCGTTTACCACGGCTATGCGGACATCGGCGTTGCCGTTTCCAGCGATCGTGGCCTGGTTGTTCCGGTTCTGCGTAACGCCGAACTGATGAGCCTGGCTGAAATCGAAGGCGGCATCGCAACATTCGGCAAAAAAGCCCGTGACGGCAAACTGTCGATGGACGAGATGACCGGTGGTACCTTCACCATCACCAACGGTGGTACCTTCGGTTCGATGATGTCGACCCCGATCGTCAACCCGCCACAGGCAGCGATTCTGGGCATGCACAACATCATCCAGCGTCCTATGGCCATCAACGGTCAGGTCGTTATCCGTCCGATGATGTACCTGGCACTGTCCTACGATCACCGTCTGATCGATGGCAAAGAAGCTGTGACCTTCCTGGTGACCATCAAGAACCTGCTGGAAGATCCGGCGCGTCTGTTGCTGGATATCTGATAGAAGCAGTCGCGGGCTTCAAGTTGCAAGCTGCAGGAAAGGGCAGCTTGGCTTGGAGCGCGCGGCTTGAAGCTTTTCGCTAAAGAGGATTTTTTGAATGTCGCAGAAATTTGACGTAGTAGTGATCGGTGCTGGCCCTGGTGGCTACGTGGCTGCCATCAAGGCGGCGCAGCTGGGTCTGACCACTGCCTGCATCGAGAAGTACACCGACGCTGAAGGCAAGCAAGCCCTGGGCGGCACCTGCCTGAACGTGGGCTGCATTCCTTCCAAGGCACTGCTCGACAGCTCCTGGAAATACAAGGAAGCGAAAGAAAGCTTCAACGTTCACGGTATCTCGACTGGCGAAGTCAAAATGGACGTCGCTGCGATGGTTGGCCGCAAGGCTGGCATCGTCAAGAACCTGACCGGCGGCGTTGCCACTCTGTTCAAGGCCAACGGCGTTACTTCGATCCAGGGCCACGGCAAACTGCTGGCGGGCAAGAAAGTCGAAGTCACCAAGCCAGACGGCTCGGTTGAAGTCATCGAAGCTGAAAACGTCATCCTGGCTCCAGGTTCGCGTCCAATCGACATTCCACCGGCTCCGGTTGATCAGAAAGTCATCGTCGATTCGACTGGCGCTCTGGAATTCCAAACCGTACCTAAACGTCTGGGCGTGATCGGCGCTGGCGTGATCGGTCTGGAACTGGGTTCGGTATGGTCGCGTCTGGGTTCGGAAGTGGTTGTCCTCGAAGCTCTGGACACGTTCCTGATGGCAGCGGACACCGCTGTTTCCAAGGAAGCGCTGAAAACCCTGACCAAACAAGGTCTGGACATCAAACTGGGCGCTCGCGTGACCGGCTCGAAAGTGAACGGCGACGAAGTCGTTGTGAACTACACCGATGCCAACGGCGAACAGACCATCACTTTCGACAAGCTGATCGTAGCCGTTGGTCGCCGTCCGGTGACCACTGATCTGCTGGCTTCCGACAGCGGCGTGACCCTCGACGAGCGCGGTTTCGTGCACGTTGACGATCACTGCGCGACCACCGTACCGGGCGTTTTCGCCATTGGTGACGTGGTTCGCGGCATGATGCTGGCTCACAAGGCATCGGAAGAAGGCATCATGGTTGTCGAGCGCATCAAGGGTCACAAAGCCCAGATGAACTATGACCTGATCCCTTCGGTTATTTATACTCACCCGGAAATCGCGTGGGTTGGCAAAACCGAGCAGGCCTTGAAAGCTGAGGGCGTTGAAGTTAACGTCGGCACCTTCCCGTTCGCCGCTTCCGGCCGTGCCATGGCCGCTAACGATACCGGTGGTTTCGTCAAGGTCATCGCTGATGCCAAGACTGACCGCGTATTGGGCGTGCACGTGATTGGCCCGAGCGCTGCAGAACTGGTTCAGCAGGGCGCGATCGGTATGGAATTCGGCACCAGCGCTGAAGACCTGGGCATGATGGTTTTCTCCCATCCGACCCTGTCTGAAGCCTTGCACGAAGCTGCTTTGGCTGTGAATGGCGGCGCCATCCACATTGCCAACCGCAAAAAGCGTTAACAGACAATAAGAAACCACGGCGGTAACGGCCCGTCGTGAGCCTTGCGAGCAAGTCTCACCGCGGAATGTCCGCTGGACGCAGTCTTGCGTAGCTCAGCTACGCAAGCAGCAGTCACAGGTGGCGCGGCACTCAAATGAGCGCAGCGCCGAATGCGCAGTACCTAACGAAGACGGTAAAAAGCATGAATCTTCACGAGTATCAGGGTAAGCAGCTGTTCGCTGAATACGGCCTGCCAGTTTCCACTGGTTACGCAGTAGACACCCCGGAAGCAGCAGCAGAAGCTTGCGATAAAATCGGCGGCAGTGAGTGGGTTGTCAAAGCCCAAGTCCACGCCGGTGGTCGCGGTAAAGCGGGCGGCGTTAAGCTGGTTCGCAGCAAAGAAGACGCCAAAGCCTTCGCACAGCAGTGGCTGGGCAAGCGTCTGGTGACTTACCAGACTGACGCCAATGGCCAGCCAGTCACCAAGATCCTGGTTGAATCGTGCACTGATATCGCTAAAGAGCTGTACCTGGGCGCTGTCGTTGACCGTTCGAGCCGTCGCATCGTGTTCATGGCTTCCACCGAAGGTGGCGTGGACATCGAGAAAATCGCTCACGACACTCCAGAAAAAATTCTCAAGGCCACTATCGATCCACTGGTTGGCGCTCAGCCATTCCAGGGTCGCGAGCTGGCATTCCAGCTGGGTCTGGAAGGCAAGCAGGTTGCTCAGTTCGCCAAGATCTTCGTAGGTCTGGCCAAACTGTTCAAAGATCACGACCTGGCTCTGCTGGAAGTGAACCCGCTGGTGATCAAGGCTGACGGCGATCTGCACTGCCTGGACGCCAAGATCAACATCGACGCCAACGCAATGTATCGTCAGCCTAAGCTGAAGACTTTCCACGATCCGTCGCAAGACGATCCGCGCGAAGCGCACGCTGCCAAGTTCGAACTGAACTACGTAGCACTGGAAGGCAACATCGGCTGCATGGTCAACGGTGCTGGCCTGGCCATGGGTACCATGGACATCGTCAACCTGCATGGCGGCAAGCCAGCCAACTTCCTCGACGTAGGTGGTGGCGCTACCAAAGAACGCGTAACTGAAGCGTTCAAGATCATCCTGTCCGACACCAACGTCGCTGCAGTACTGGTCAACATCTTCGGCGGCATCGTTCGCTGCGACATGATTGCCGAAGGCATCATCGGCGCTGTGAAAGAAGTCGGCGTGAAAATCCCGGTTGTTGTTCGCCTTGAAGGCAACAACGCTGAGCTGGGCGCTAAAGTACTGGCAGAAAGCGGTTTGAACATCATCGCTGCTACCAGCCTGACCGACGCTGCTCAACAAGTTGTCAAAGCTGCGGAGGGCAAATAATGAGCGTCCTGATCAATAAAGACACCAAAGTTATCTGCCAGGGTATTACCGGTTCGCAAGGTAGTTTCCACACCCAGCAAGCCATCGAATACGGCACCAAGATGGTTGGTGGCGTTACTCCTGGCAAAGGCGGCACCGAGCACCTGGGTCTGCCAGTGTTCAACACCGTTAAAGACGCAGTAGAAGCCACCGGCGCTACTGCTTCCGTGATCTACGTTCCGGCTCCTTTCTGCAAAGATTCGATCCTGGAAGCGGCATTCGGCGGCATCAAGCTGATCGTTTGCATCACCGAAGGCATTCCTACCCTGGACATGCTGGACGCTAAAGTTAAGTGCGACGAGCTGGGCGTAGTCCTGATCGGCCCTAACTGCCCAGGCGTTATCACTCCGGGCGAGTGCAAGATCGGCATCATGCCAGGTCACATTCACTTGCCAGGCAAGGTCGGTATCGTTTCGCGTTCCGGCACCCTGACCTACGAAGCTGTGAAGCAGACCACTGACGCCGGTTTCGGTCAGTCGACTTGCGTCGGCATCGGTGGTGACCCGATCCCGGGTTCGAACTTCATCGACATCCTGAAGCTGTTCCAGGAAGACCCGAAGACCGAAGCGATCGTCATGATCGGTGAGATCGGCGGTTCGGCTGAAGAAGAAGCGGCTGCCTACATCAAGGCACACGTGACCAAGCCGGTTGTTTCCTACATCGCTGGTGTGACTGCTCCTCCGGGCAAGCGCATGGGCCATGCTGGCGCAATCATCTCTGGCGGCAAAGGCACTGCAGACGAGAAATTCGCTGCGCTGCAAGACGCAGGCGTTAAAACCGTGCGTTCGCTGGCAGACATCGGCAAGGCCCTGGCCGAGCTGACTGGTTGGGCTGTCAAGTAAGCCTCGCGCTTAGCTGACGCGTCACCAAACAAAGGCCACCTTCGGGTGGCCTTTGTCGTTTCTGCAGATCAGAAGATGAAAAATAGATACGTAAACGCGACACGGAAACGTCGCGTATCGGATAGTTCGCCCTCTAACAGTGCGTTTGCACAGCAAATTCGTTAGGCTAGCAGCCATTTTTGCGTCTGCCGCCCACAAGGCATGCAACGCGCTTTAAGGGTCAGTCCCATACGGATCGACAGCATTTCCCTAATTACACAGGGCAATCCCCCTCTAAATTCCGATTTCAGCAGTGTGGTATTACCTTAATGAAAGTTTTGAAAGGTCAGGACATCCTGGCACTTGGCTTTATGACATTTGCCCTGTTCGTTGGGGCCGGCAACATCATCTTCCCGCCGATCGTTGGCTTGCAGGCCGGACCTCACGTCTGGATGGCCGCGCTAGGCTTTCTGATCACCGCAGTCGGTTTACCGGTGATCACCGTCGTTGCGCTGGCCAAGGTCGGCGGGGCGATGGATGCGTTGAGCAGCCCGATCGGTAAAGTCGCTGGCGGCATTCTGGCGGCGGCGTGCTATCTGGCAGTCGGTCCGTTGTTCGCCACCCCGCGTACCGCGACCGTATCTTTCGAAGTAGGTCTGGCACCGCTGACCGGAGAGAGCCCGCTGGCGCTGTTCCTCTACAGCTCGGTGTACTTCCTGCTGGTGTTCTTCATCTCGCTCTACCCGGGCCGTTTGCTGGACACAGTCGGCCGTTTCCTCGCGCCGCTGAAGATCATCGCGCTGGCAGTCTTGGGTATCGCTGCATTTGCCTTGCCGGCAGGTGACATCGGTCACGGCACGCCGGAATACGTTGCGGCGCCGTTCTCCCAAGGCTTCATCAATGGTTACCTGACCATGGATACTCTGGGCGCACTGGTATTCGGTATCGTCATCGTCAACGCGATCCGCTCCCGTGGTGTCGAGTCGCCGAAGTTGATCACCCGTTACGCGATCATCGCTGGTTTGATCGCCGGTGTCGGTCTGGCGTTGGTCTATGTCAGCCTGTTCCGCCTCGGTTCCGGCAGCCATGAAGTAGCGGTCGGCGCAACCAACGGCGCAGCGGTACTGCACGCCTATGTTCAGCACACCTTTGGTTCGCTGGGCAGCGGTTTCCTCGCCGTGCTGATCTCGTTGGCGTGTCTGGTGACGGCCGTGGGCCTGACCTGCGCTTGCGCCGAATACTTCAGCCGTGTGCTGCCGCTGTCGTACAAGACGCTGGTGATCATCCTCGCGGCGTTCTCGCTGCTGGTGTCCAACCTCGGTCTGACCAAGCTGATCGCGTTCTCGATCCCGGTACTGACCGCGATCTATCCGCCGTGCATCGTTCTGGTCGCGCTGAGCTTCTGCAAAGATTTCTGGCATGAACACGGGCGCATTCTTGGCCCGGTGATGCTGGTGTCGTTCGTCTTCGGCAGCATCGACGCGCTGAAAGGCGCCGGTCTGGCTGACTGGATGCCAACTCAGCTGTCGCACCTGCCGCTGAGCGAGCAAGGCCTGGCGTGGCTGGTGCCGTGCGTGATGACCCTGGTGGTTGCAGTGGTTTGCGATCGTCTGCTGGGCAAGCGCAGCGAAGCCGTTGCCTGACGTTGGCTGACCCGCCACGAGCGGGTCCTCAACGCTTAAACAGAAATGCCCCGTATCAATCGATACGGGGCATTTTTTATGGGTGTCAGGCAGTGTCTTTTTCCCTGAGCTAACGTCGAAGGGGTGCCATATTTTTATGTGAGAGCAAGCAAGCTCGCTCTCACATAGACAGTGTTCACCTCTCACAAGGAATTGCATGTCGTTCATCCAAGCCAATCTGATCCACTTGCTCGCCGCTGTCTGGTTCGTCATCTGCTGGGGCGGTTACACCCGTTATGCCTCGTGGAAGGCTCGCGATACGGCCTGCCTGGCCAGCGTGTTGCACCTGTATCGCGAAGACTGGATGCGCCGCATGCTGCTGCGTGACAACCGCATCGCCGACGCCAGCGTGATCGGCAATCTGGAGCGCAACGCCTCGTTCTTCGCCTCCAGCACGTTGATCATTCTGGCCGGCATTCTCACTGTGCTCGGGGCGTCAGAGCGGGCAGTCTCGTTGCTGGCGGATATCCCGATGGTGCAGCAGGCCTCGCAGGGCATGTCGGAGATAAAGCTGCTGTGCCTGGCCATGGTGTTTGTCTACGCCTTCTTCACGTTCAGCTGGTGTATGCGTCAATACAACTTCGCCGCCGTGTTGGTGGGATCGGCGCCGATGATCGGTGAGCGGCAGGTGTCGGAGCAGGAGCGCAAAGCCTTCGCCTTGCGGGCGGCGCGGGTTATTTCGATGGCGGCCAACCAGTTCAACTTCGGCCTGCGCGCTTACTACTTCGGCATGAGCATGCTGGCGTGGTTCGTCAGCCCGTGGCTGTTCATGATGATGAGTGCTGGGGTGGTCGTGGTGCTGTACCGCCGCGAGTTTCATTCCGACGTTCTCGACGTAATGGTCTATACCCCTACAGAGGCGCCCATTCCCGAGGCGAACAAAGAGGCCGCTTGATGAGTATTCCGTTCTGGTGTGTGTTTATCAGTGCTTTGTTGATCTATGTGGCGCGCATGCCGGTGGCCAAGGCCATGAAAGAGCAGGGCGGTTACGACAACCACACGCCGCGTCAGCAGCAGGCGCAACTCACGGGTTACGGCGCCAGGGCGCTGGCGGCCCACCAGAACAGTATTGAAGCGTTCATGTTGTTTGCGGTGGGGGTGCTGATGGCGCACACCACACAGACGGCGGGGTGGTTGATCGATACATTGGCGATCATCTTCGTGATCGCTCGGATTCTCTATTTGTGGCTTTACCTGGCTGATCAGCCATCGCTGCGCAGCCTGGTCTGGTTTGTTGGCTTAGTGTGTTCGTTGTTGCTGATGATTAGTCCGACTTTTAGAACTGTGTTGCTCTAACCGGCATTGCCGTTAAATCCCAGGCAAAAGAAAACCCGCACTTCGCGGGTTTTCTTTTTTCAGCAGCAGAAAGCAAATTATTGCTTCTTGGCTGCTTCTTCTTGTGCGGCTTGGTTCGATTCAGCCTGAGCTTTGGCAGCTTCAGCGTTTTCTTTCGCAGCGTCGTTCACTTTATCCTGAGCTTTGTTCATGTCTTGCTGAGCTTGCTCAGCATGTTGGTTAGCATCTTGAGCTTTGTCCTCGGATTTTTTATCGCAGGCAGCGAGACCGAGGGAAGCGGTCAACATCAAGGCAACAGCAAAAGTCTTACGCATGGGGTGTTTCTCCTTATGGAAAATAACTACTGGCCTTAAGAACTCTGTGCGGAAGGTTAAGTTCCTCATTTCTTTCAGATATATAAGTTTGTTTTCAGGTGGAACTTTTGCTGTATTGCTTACTACTGGCAAATGGCTCTAACGAGAGTAATTATCAAATGGCCGAAAACCCCGTTTTTGAGCGTGCGACGCGCTTTCTTTCCGCGCTGCGCCACTGTCAGGTACTCGGATTGCGCGTTCACAGCGCCTCCACCGAAGGGCTGACGGTGATCCTGCCGTACAGCGAAAAGATTGTCGGCAACCCGCAGACCGGCGTGATCCATGGCGGGGCCATTACCTCGTTGATGGACACCGCTTGCGGCATGTCGACGCTGTGCGTTCTGCCGGAATTCGAGGTCTGCCCGACGCTCGATCTGCGCATCGACTACATGCACGCCGCCGAACCCCATAAAGATGTGTACGGCTTCGCCCAGTGCTACCGCGTAACCACCGATGTGATCTTCGCTCGCGGTTTCGCCTATCAGGATGATCCCGACCAGCCGATCGCTCATGTCGTCGGTACGTTCATGCGCATGGGCAAGGGCCTCAGAGGCACCAAAGGATTCGGTGGCGCAATCAAGGGAGGTCGCCCGTGAGCGAAGACCTGAAACAACAGTTGCAGCAGGCTCACGCTCAGGGCGACTACGCGCCGCTGTTGCAGCTGATTCCCTATGCGGGACTGATCGGCATCGAATGTTCACGCGTCGGCGATGAATTGCTGTTCAAGCTGCCGGCCAACAAGGACAACATTGGTAACCCTTTATTGCCAGCGATCCACGGCGGCGTGATTGCTGGGTTCATGGAGTTGGCAGCGGCCCTGCATTTGCTGATTTTCACCGAAACGCCGGGCGTGCCGAAGATCATCGATTTCTCCCTCGATTATCTGCGCGCCGGGCAGTTTCGCGATACTTGGGCCAAATGTCAGGTGTGCCGCCAGGGGCGCCGAGTGGCCAACGTGGCGATCACAGCCTGGCAAAGCACCGAAAGCGAACCGATTGCCACCGCTCGTGCTCACTTCAAAATCGATGAGCCCTTGAAATCCTGAACAGCGCCCCAAACTCACAAGACAACCCGCCGCCGACCATTTCGGGTCGCGGCCACTGCCATCTGATTGGAGTTTGATGACCATGAGTGTGGAAACTCAAAAGGAAACCCTGGGCTTCCAGACCGAGGTAAAGCAGCTGCTGCACCTCATGATCCATTCGCTGTATTCCAACAAGGAAATCTTCCTTCGCGAATTGATCTCGAACGCCTCTGACGCTGTCGACAAGCTGCGCTTCGAAGCCCTGGCCAAGCCAGAGTTGCTCGAAGGTGGCGCTGATCTGAAAATCCGCGTGAGCTTCGACAAAGACGCCAAGACCGTCACCCTCGAAGACAACGGTATCGGCATGAACCGTGACGACGTGATTACCCACTTGGGTACCATCGCCAAGTCCGGCACCGCCGATTTCATGAAGAATCTCTCGGGCGATCAGAAAAAAGATTCGCACCTGATCGGCCAGTTCGGTGTGGGCTTCTACTCGGCGTTCATTGTTGCCGACCAGGTTGATGTGTATTCCCGTCGCGCCGGCACTCCGGCCAGCGAAGGCGTGCACTGGTCGTCGAAAGGCGAGGGCGAGTTCGAAGTCGCCACCATCGACAAGCCAGAGCGCGGCACCCGAATCGTCCTGCACCTGAAAGCCGCTGAAGACGAATTCGCCGATGGCTGGCGTCTGCGCAACATCATCAAGAAGTACTCCGACCACATCGCATTGCCGATCGAGCTGCCGAAAGAAGCGGCTGCCGCTGAAGGCGAAGAGGCTCCGGCTGTTGAATGGGAAACCGTCAACCGCGCCAGCGCCCTGTGGACTCGCCCTCGCACTGAAGTGAAGGACGAGGAATACCAGGAGTTCTACAAGCACATCGCTCACGACTTTGAAAATCCGCTGGCCTGGAGCCATAACAAAGTCGAAGGCAAGCTCGAATACAGCTCGCTGCTGTACGTGCCGGCCCGCGCACCGTTCGACCTGTACCAGCGTGAAGCGCCGAAAGGCCTGAAGCTGTACGTGCAACGCGTGTTCGTCATGGATCAGGCCGAGTCGTTCCTGCCGCTGTACCTGCGCTTCATCAAAGGTGTGGTCGATTCAAACGACCTGTCGCTGAACGTGTCGCGCGAGATCCTGCAGAAAGACCCGATCATCGACTCGATGAAAACCGCGCTGACCAAGCGTGTGCTCGACATGCTGGAAAAACTGGCGAAGAACGAGCCTGAGCAATACAAGGGCTTCTGGAAAAACTTCGGCCAGGTCATGAAAGAAGGCCCGGCAGAAGATTTCGCCAACAAGGAAAAAATTGCCGGTCTGCTGCGTTTCGCATCGACCAATGGCGACGACGGCGAGCAGATCGTTGGTCTGGCCGACTACCTGGCCCGCGCCAAGGAAGGTCAGGACAAGATCTACTACCTCACCGGCGAAACCTACGCGCAGGTCAAGAACAGCCCGCACCTGGAAGTCTTCCGCAAGAAAGGCATCGAAGTGCTGCTGCTGACCGACCGCATCGACGAGTGGCTGATGAGCTACCTCAGCGAGTTCGACGGCAAGACCTTTGTCGACGTGGCACGCGGTGATCTCGATCTGGGCAACCTGGACTCGGAAGAGGACAAGAAAGCCGCAGAAGAAGTCGCCAAGTCCAAAGAAGGTCTGGTTGAGCGTCTGAAAACCGCGCTGGGCGATTCGGTGGCGGAAGTCCGCGTATCCCATCGTCTGACCGATTCGCCAGCCATTCTGGCCATCGGCGAACAGGATCTGGGTCTGCAAATGCGTCAGATCCTCGAAGCCAGCGGTCAGAAGGTTCCGGATTCGAAGCCAATCTTCGAATTCAACCCAAGCCACCCGCTGATCGAGAAACTCGACGGCGAGCAGAGCGAAGAGCGTTTTGGCGACCTGTCGCACATCCTCTTCGATCAGGCAGCCCTGGCTGCCGGCGACAGCTTGAAAGATCCGGCGGCTTATGTGCGCCGTCTGAACAAGCTGCTGGTTGAGCTGTCGGTTTAACCAAGTCGTAGAAAAACCCGCTTCGGCGGGTTTTTTCATTCTGGTGTTTAACAAATCAGGAGTCAGAAATGAGCCAAGTCACTGTACGTTCCGTGGTCTATCAGATCGACGGCCAGCCTTATGAAGGTCGTTTGGCGTTCGACGCCGAGCACAAAGGCGCGCTTCCGGGTTTGTTGATGGCGCCGAACTGGATGGGCGTCAGCGCCGGTGCCGAAGAGATCGCCAAATCGGTGGCGGCCAAGGGCTACGTGGTGCTGATCGCTGACGTCTATGGTCAGGCGGTGCGTCCGCAAAACGCTGATCAGGCGGGCGCGGCGATGATGCCGTTGAAGGATGATCGCGCGTTGCTGCGCAAGCGTATGCAGGCAGCGTTCGAGCAGTTGCAGAAGCAAGGCGAAGCGGCGGTCGATACTGCGAAACTGGCGGTGTTCGGTTTCTGCTTCGGCGGTTGCTGCGCGCTGGACTTGGCCCGCACTGGCGCGCCGGTGAAAGCGGCGGTGTCGTTCCACGGCACGCTGGATTCGCCGAATCCTGCGGATGCGCAGAACATCAAGGGCTCGGTATTGGTGCTGCACGGTGCTTCCGATCCGTTGGTGCCGAAGGAGCAATTGCCGGCGTTTGAAGACGAGATGAACGCGGCGAAGGTCGATTGGCAGTTGCTCAGCTATGGCGGTGCAGTGCACTCATTCACTGACCCGCATGCCAATGTGCCGGGCAAGATGATGTACGACGAGAAGACCGCCAAGCGCGCGTTCAAGTCGATGCATGATTTGCTGGATGAAGTGTTTAAAGGTTGATTGAGGTGTCAGGCATCCGTTCGGTGGTGCCTGACCTGGCCTCATCGCGAGCAGGCTCACTCCTACATTTGGAATGCGTTCCCTTGTAAGAGTGAGCCTGCTCGCGATGGCAACTTTTCAGGCAATAAAATCTCAGGGCAATTCAATCCGCTCAACTTCCCCTGGCACCGTCGGCCAATCCCCAGCCGCCCATTTGCGCCGTGCCTCATCGATCGCCGCCGGATCGCTCGCGACAAAATTCCAGTTGATCCGCCGAGGCCCGTCCAGTGGCGCGCCGCCAAACACCACGGCGTGAACATCACTCTCGGCAAACAGACTCATCGCTTGCCCTGCCGGTAAAACCACCAGCGCATGCGGCTCAATCGTTTCGCCATTCAGCTGCGCATCACCACTCAACACATAAACCGCCCGTTCTTCATGCTCGGTCGGAATCAGCAACGTGGTCGCCGTCTGCATCTTCACTTGCGCATACAACGTAGGAGAAAGCACCGGTACCGGTGATTCCAGGCAAAAGCCTGACCCGGCAATCATCCGAATCTCTACGCCGAGGTTATCGCTGACCGGCAAGGTTGCCGCCGGGTGATGGCTGTAATGCCCCGGACCCTGCTCATGATCCTTGGGCGAGGCTAGCCATATCTGCAAGCCGTGCATCGTGAAGCTCTGATCCCACAAGGGCTCAGGCGTGCGCTCGACGTGGGCGATGGCGCTACCGGCGGTCATCCAGCTGACATCACCGGGGCCGACCACTTGATCGGAGCCGAGGCTGTCTTTGTGCAGGAGTTGTCCTTCAAAAAGGTAGGTGAGCGTCGACAGACCAATGTGCGGATGCTGTCGGATATTCATGCCTTTGCCTGTCGGATAAACCGTCTCGAGCATGTGATCAAAAAACACGAAAGGCCCGACGTTGCGACATTTGGCTGACGGCAAAGGGCGCAGAATCGGCTGGCCTTCGACGTCTTCGGCGCGCGGGCGGATGATCAGAGGTTGCGTGTCCATGGTGCATTCCAGGCTGAGCGGGTGATGCCAGAAGCATAACCCGCCGCTGGCATAAGGAGGGTTACTGGCTATCGAAGCCCTGCGGTGCATGGGTTTCGATGGTCACGTCAGTCGTGGTCATCAGTTTGTGAATCGGGCAGCGGTCGGCGACGCGCAGCAGTTCCTCGCGCTGAGCGTCAGTGAGCACGCCTTTGAGGGTAAGGGTGACGTGCAGGACGTATTTGCCTTTCTGCTCTTCGCTGTTGTCACGTTTGACGTCGACACCGACGCCGGTCAGCGGGATGTCTTTCTTTTTCGCGTACATCTTCAGGGTCAGCGCCTTGCAGGCGCCGAGGGCTGCATCGAAGTAGTCGTGCGGCTCAGGGGCCGAGCCGTCGCCGCCGGCCGATTTCGGCACGTCGGTAAACAGCTCGTGGTCATCAATCTGTACGGTGTGACGAAAACCTTCAGCGGAGACGGTATTGACGGTAACAGTCATGGGAACCTCACTGGCAGTAGGAAAAGTCGTTCAGTCAAACAAGACCTTGCAGTTATAGAGCATTCCCACCGGAACGCGTTCCACTTTCCTGCGGGGATGAACCCTTGTTATCGGGGCGCGGTCTAGGCTATGCCTACTTGCCGGAGATTACTTGTGTCCCTGTATCGTTTGAGTCTTGCCTGTCTCTTGGTATTCGCCGGCAACGTCAGCGCCCGCGAATACACCTACAGCGATGCGCACCTGCATTACGTGGATTTTTTCCAGGAGACTGCAGGGATGGCGAAATTGCTGACGGCCATGCAGGACAATTCCATCGAGCATGTGATGATTTCCGGGATTCCGGTGGCGAAGAAATGGCACGAGGACGAACCCAAGCGTCCTCGCTATTATGCCGGGGATGATGCCGATGCTTACTGGTACAGCGCGACCGATGTGATCGTTGCCGATGCGGTGCAGAAACTGCCAGCCGATAAGCGACCGTACTTTCATCCGTTTCTCTCGGGCTTCAACCCGAACGACAAGAACTCCGCCGCACACATTCAGCGCATGCTCGATCTGTATCCGGGGTTGTGGCAGGGCATCGGCGAGGTGTTTACCCGGCATGACGATCTCACGGCGCTGACCTCCGGTGACACGCCGCGCGCCAATAACGAAGCGATGACCAAGATCTATCACCTGGCAGCCGAGAACGATCTGCCGGTGATGCTCCACTCCAACATCACCTCCAAGCGTGAGAAAAATCCGCTGTATCTGCAGGAAGTCGAGGAGCCGCTGCGCAATCATCCGCACACACGCTTCATCTGGGCGCACGCCGGCACCAGCGCGGAAATCCATCGGCATCAGACGAAACTGGAATTCCTGCTGCCAACCCTGACTCGCATGCTCGAGGCCTATCCGAATCTGTTCATCGACCTGTCGTGGAGCATGCTCACCCCATATCTGGTGGATGAGCAGGGCAAGCCGCGCCGGGAATGGCTGGCGCTGGTCGAGAGATACCCGGAGCGCTTCATGATTGGTTCCGACGTTGTGGGACGTTTCAACAAACTCGGTCAGGAAATGCACAGCTTCAAACCTTTCCTCGATGCATTGCCAGAGGACGTTGCGCGTAAAGTCGCGCGGGATAACTTTCTAGCGATCTTGCCGCGAACGGAGCTCAAGTCCGAGAAAACCCTGCTGAATCGTTAACGCCGACGGTTCGAAGTATCAGGACCTTTTGATATCGCCTTTTCGTCTTACGCAAGTTTGTGCCGGGCCGATACCTTCTAAAGCAACCAGCTGCAGGGTTGATGCAGCGCTTTTGGAAGGAACCAGCGCAATGAGTATTCGGAGTCTCAATATTGCCCCGCGCGCCGGCCTCGGTTTTGGCCTGCTGGCGTTGATGGTGTTTGCCCTCGGGGCGTTCGCTTTGCGGCAAATGTCGAACATGCGTACGCAGTCCGAGGAGGTCGACAACAACTGGCTGCCGAGCGTGATGGCGGTGGGTGAGATGAGCCAGGACATGCTGCGCCTGCGGGCGTTGACCATGCGCTTGTTGCTCAATCGCGATCCGCAGGTGCTTGATCAGAACGTTGCCAAGCTCAATGAATTGCGCGGTGTGCTCAGTGAAGCGCAGCAGCGTTATGACGTGCTGATCGTGCTGCCGGAAGAGCGCAAGCTGTTCGACCGCTTCAAGGTGGCCGAGCACCAGTATCTGGAGTTGCAGGCGCAGGTCATGCAGCTGTCGGCGCAGAGTCGGGTGGAGGAGGCCGCGACCATTCTCAATGGCCAGATGAGTCCGTTGGCCGATGAAATCGCCGTTATCCTGCGCGAACTGGTTGAGATGAATAAACACAACGCCAATCTCGCCACCGAAGCGGCGCGGCTGGTGTTTATCAATTCGCGGGTGTGGGTCGGGGTGATGATCGGCATTACCGCGCTGATCACCATTGGCCTGGCGCTGTTGCTCACGCGCAGCATCGTGCAGCCGCTGGCGCAATCGCTGGGCGTGGCTGAGGTGGTGGCCGGTGGCGATCTGACCGGCGATATCAACATCTCTGGCAAAGACGAGCCGGCGCGGCTGCTGCAAGCGCTCAAGAGCATGCAGCACAACCTGCGCGACACCATCCGACAGATTTCCGAGTCGTCCAGCCAATTGGCGTCTGCCTCCGAAGAACTCAGTTGTGTCACGGAGGACGCGACGCGCGGGCTGCATCAGCAGAGTCTGGAGATCGAGCAAGCAGCCACGGCGGTGAATCAGATGACCGCTGCCGTTGAAGAGGTGGCGAGTAACGCGGTGGCGACGTCCGAAGCTTCGCGGGAGTCGGATCGCATCGCCCAGCATGGGCGTGAGCAGGTTCAACAGACGGTGACATCAATCGAATTCCTCGCCGCGGATGTCACGTCCAATGCCACCCAAGTGGAAGATCTGGCGCAGAAGGTTCACGGCATCAGCAAAGTGTTGGACGTCATCCGCTCGATCGCTGAGCAGACCAATCTACTGGCGCTGAACGCTGCGATTGAAGCCGCGCGCGCCGGTGATGCCGGGCGTGGCTTTGCGGTGGTTGCGGATGAGGTGCGGGCCTTGGCGCATCGCACGCAACAATCGACGCAAGAGATCGAGCAGATGATCGGCGGGATTCAGCAGGGCACCGACTCGGCGGTGAGTTCGATGCAGCAGAGCAATGTGCGCGCGCGTTCGACTTTGGAGTTGGCTAAGGCGGCGGGTGTGGCGTTGGAGGAAATTGCCTCGGCGTTTACTTTGATCAACGAGCGCAACCTGGTGATTGCCAGTGCTTCGGAGGAGCAGGCGGCGGTGGCGCGTGAGGTGGATCGTAATTTGATGAACATCCGCGATCTGGCGATGCAGACGTCGGCGGGGGCGAATCAGACGAGTGCGGCGAGTCAGGAGTTGTCGCGGTTGGCGGTGGGTTTGAACAGTATGGTGGCCAAATTCTCCGTCTGAAATTATCCCTGTAGGAGCCGTCGAGTGAGACGAGGCTGCGATCTTTAGAGATCAGGATCAAAAGATCGCAGCGTGCCGCAGCTACAGGGGCGCAAATTGCAGACACAAAAAAACCCCGCATTTCGCGGGGCTCTTTGATGTGGCGGTGGATCAGCTGCCTTTAACGGTTTTGCCGTTGACCGTGCCGTCCTGGAGCATGATGTTGTACTCCTTGCCGTCGGTTTCAACCTGTTGCAGGCGGACCAGCAGGTAATCCCAATCCTTGGCGAACCACAGCACGGTGATGCGCTTGCTTTGCGTCGGGTCGCGCACGCGCTCGACCTTGATTGCATCGATCTTGCCAGCTTTGGTCTCGACTTTTTCCGAGCCCAGCACGCGGAAGTCATAGGTATCGACTTCGCCGTCATCGACCACTTGATAGCTCATGGTCTTCTTGCCGGCAGCAACGTCATGCTGCAACGCCAGTTGGTAGGTGGACTTGTCGACCATGCCACGGTTCAGCGGGATTTTCACCGCGTCGCCACGGTCGGTGCCGGTGACCATCTTGCTGTTCCAGTCGAAATCCAGATCAGCCTTTTTCGCTTTGCCCAGACCGCCACGTTCGAAGTGGTACGACTGCGGCAGCAGGGTGTCCTTGTCCAGGGTCAGGGTGCTTTCTTCATTGAGGCTGGCGATCATCATCGAAGCCTTGAAGCTGAGCTTCCAGACGCCGTTGGCTTCCTTGGTCAGGCTGCGTTCGGCGGTGCCGCTCATGGGCAGCTGTTTCCAGTCGGCGGTGTAGCTGGCGGAGAACGGTTGAAGGTCCGCTGCCTGCGCGAAAGGCAGGGCGAGCAGAGCGCAAGCGAAGAGCAGGGCGCGACGCATAAAATCTCCTAGTTTCGAATCAAGTGGCCGCTGGCGGCGAGTAACTGGCCATCCAGTGAAGCACCGTGTTCCCCGAGTGCCAATCTGCCTTCGGCAAACCAGCGTACCGCCATCGGGTAGATCCGGTGTTCCTGAACGTGGACTCGCTGCGCCAGACTCTGCGGCGTGTCGTGCAACTCTACCGGTAATACTGCCTGTACGACCAGTGGTCCGCCATCGAGTTCCTCGGTGACGAAGTGCACGGAGCAGCCGTGCTCAGTGTCGCCGGCCTCCAGCGCGCGCTGATGAGTGTGTAACCCTTTGTATTTGGGCAGCAGCGACGGGTGGATGTTGAGCAGGCGACCCTGGTAATGGCGAACGAAGTCAGCGCTGAGAATGCGCATGAAGCCGGCGAGTACCACGAGTTTGGGTTGGAATTCGTCGATCAGTTCGATCAGAGCAGCATCGAAGGCCTCGCGGCCTTCAAATGCCTTGTGATCCAGCGAGCGGGTGGCGATACCCGCGTCACTGGCGCGTTGCAGGCCGTAGGCGTCGGCGCGGTTGGAAATCACCGCAGCGATGCGGACCGGGCTGTCGCCGGTCCGCGTGCTGTCGATCAGAGCCTGCAAGTTACTGCCGGTGCCGGACAACAGCACCACGACATCACAGGTTGCGGACATTAATGAGCCTTAAGGTTCTGCAGATCAACCTGAGCGGCGCCTTCGGCAGCGGCAGCGATCTGACCGATGACCCAAGGCTGCTCGCCAGCGTCACGCAGGGTGTTCAGGGCCACTTCAACGTGTTCCTGAGCCACGCAGATCACCATGCCAACGCCGCAGTTGAGCACGCGGTGCATCTCGGTTTCGTCAACGTTGCCTTGCTCTTGCAGCCAGTCGAACACGGCCGGGCGAGTCCAGCTAGCAACGTCAACTACAGCCTGAGCGCCTTTTGGCAGAACGCGCGGGATGTTGTCGAGCAGGCCGCCACCGGTGATGTGGGCCATGGCTTTGACGGCGCCGGTGTCTTTGATCAGCTTGAGCAGCGGCTTCACGTAGATGCGGGTCGGGGCCATCAGCAGGTCGGTCAGCGGTTTGCCGTCGAGCTGGATGTTTTCGATGTCGGCACCGGACACTTCGATGATCTTGCGGATCAGCGAGTAGCCGTTGGAGTGCGGGCCGGACGATGGCAGCGCGATCAGCGCGTCACCGGTGGCGACTTTCGAGCCGTCGATGATTTCCGATTTTTCCACGACGCCGACGCAGAAACCGGCCAGGTCGTAGTCTTCGCCTTCGTACATGCCTGGCATTTCAGCGGTTTCGCCGCCCACCAGCGAGCAACCGGACAGTTCGCAGCCCGCGCCGATGCCGGTCACGACCTGGGTCGCGGTCTCGACATTGAGTTTGCCGGTGGCGTAGTAGTCGAGGAAGAACAGTGGCTCAGCGCCGCAAACCACCAGGTCGTTGACGCACATGGCAACCAGGTCGATGCCGATGCTGTCGTGCTTGTTCAGGTTCAGTGCCAGGCGCAGCTTGGTGCCGACGCCGTCGGTGCCGGAAACCAGCACTGGCTGCTTGTAGCCGGCCGGGATTTCGCAGAGGGCGCCGAAACCGCCCAGGCCGCCCATGACTTCCGGGCGCGCAGTGCGCTTGGCGACGCTCTTGATGCGTTCGACCAATGCTTCACCGGCGTCGATGTCTACACCGGCGTCCTTGTAGCTCAGGGAGGGTTGCTTGCTCATGATCCAGGCCTTTAGGGGAGGGGATTCAGGGGTAACGACCGAGTTCAGCGGGCATTTCGAAATCGAGAGGGCGATGGCCTCACGCGCGTTTCGAGGGGCCCGGCTGTTGCCGGTCTGCGAAGGCGCGCGATTTTATCAGGCTTGAGGGGCAGCGGCCATCCTCGCACCGACGGGCAGGGCCATATCTCGGGAAATTTTTTGCAATTAAGGCCTGTGGGTGCCTGTATAAGGTGTGGCCATTAACCGTCTATCGTTATCAATGTGCAAAAACTTATCGCCGCCGGGTGAATGTTTGGTGCTGGCAGATTGTCACAGCCTTGCTCAACCGGTTCACGCGGCCTGTTCCAGCCGCTTCTGTCGACGGGAATTTTCCATGCGTTTTTGTAAATTGTTGTTTGTGGGTTGCTTGTCGCTGGTCAGCCTGGCGAGTCATGCCGAAAACCTTAAAGGCCTCTATCAAGTGCGCGAACCGGTCAACGGCCAGGCACCGGAAGAGCGTGATCGCGCCACGCAAGCGGCGCTCGACACGTTGGTGTTGCGCCTGACCGGCGATCCAAAGGCTGCGCAAAACCCGGGGCTGGCGGCGATTCGCAAGGATCCGCAGCAGATCATCAGCCAGTTCGGTTTTGATGCCGGGCCGCCGGAAGTGTTGAAGGTCGATTTCGACCCGTCGACTACCGAGCAGGCGCTGCGTCGTGCCGGGTTGGCGTTGTGGGGGGCGAGTCGTCCGTCGATCCTGAGCTGGTGGCTGAACGATTCGGCGGAAGGGTCGAGTCTGGTCGGCGACGGTCAGGCCGCTGCTGCGCCGTTGCGTCGAGCGGCGCAACATCGTGGTTTGCCTCTGCGTTTGCCGCTGGCGGATCTGAGCGAGCAACTGGTTGCCACCGCACCAGCGCTGGAAGGCACCGACCCGGCACCGTTGCGCGGCGCTTCCGAACGCTACAACGCTGATGCCTTGCTGGCAGTGCATGCCCGTGAAGAAGGCGGGCAGTGGCAAGCCAAATGGCATTTGTGGCTCGGCGATCAAAAAGAAGCGGGCAGTGTGCAGGGCGCCGATCAGGCCGCTGTCGCAGACGCAGTCATGCTGGCGGTGGCTGAGCGACTGGCGCCGCGTTTTGTCGCCAAGCCCGGCGCTTCGGGTCAGCAGACCCTGGAAGTGCAGGGCATGAATCTTGAGCATTACGCCGCGCTGTTGCGGTTACTCGAACCGTTTGGCGTGCGTCTGCAAAGTGTTGACGGCGATCGCATCGTCTATCGGGTCAACGGCAGTGCCGATCAAATGCGTGCGCAGTTGTCGCTGGCCAAGTTGCAGGAACTGCCCGCCGAGGCCCCGGCTCCGGCCGCAGCGCCACAACCTGCGGTGGCAGGTGCTGCACCGGTCCCGGCTCCCGCACCGACACCCGTAGCACCGTCGTTGCGATTTCGCTGGTAAGTCTTTCCTTATATAGAAGCAGTAGGAGTGGTAAATGGCCGATACGCGGCGTTGGTTCTGGCTCGGTGGGGTTGTCCTGCTTTGCGCATTTGTCTGGTTGCTGCACCCGATCCTCACGCCGTTCCTGGTGGCATTGTTGTTGGCGTATCTGTTCGATCCGCTGGTGGATCGTCTGGAAAAACTCGGGCTGTCGCGAACCTGGGGCGTGATCGCGGTGTTTGCCTTGTTCACCTTGATTGTCACTGCGCTGTTGTTGGTGCTGGTGCCGATGCTCGCCAAGCAACTGCTGCGTTTGTACGAACTGGCGCCGCAGATGCTCGACTGGCTGCAGCACACAGCACTGCCGTGGGCGCAGGCGAAACTGGGCCTTTCTGAGGGGTTCTGGAAGTTCGATAAGGTCAAAGCGGCCATCAGCGAACACATGGGCCAGACCACTGATATCGTCAGTGTGGTGTTGAGTCAGGCGACGGCTTCGAGTCTGGCGCTGATCGGCTGGCTGGCGAATCTGGTGCTGATCCCGGTCGTGAGTTTCTACTTGCTGCGCGACTGGGACGTGATGATGGCCAAGATCCGCAGCCTGCTGCCGCGTGATCGTGAGGCAACCATCGTATCGCTGGCCGGCGAATGTCATGAGGTGCTGGGCGCATTTGTTCGCGGTCAGTTGCTGGTGATGGTCGCACTCGGAGTGATCTATGCCGCGGGCTTGATGATCGTCGGCCTCGAGCTGGGTCTGTTGATCGGCCTGATCGCGGGTCTGGCGGCGATCGTGCCGTACATGGGCTTCGTGATCGGGATTGGCGCGGCGCTGATTGCCGGGCTGTTCCAGTTCGGTGGCGATCTTTATCCAATGGCTGGGATTGTTGCGGTATTCATGGTCGGTCAGGCGCTGGAAGGCATGGTGCTCACGCCATTGCTGGTGGGCGACCGGATCGGTCTGCATCCGGTGGCCGTGATTTTTGCGATTCTGGCCGGCGGCGAGCTGTTCGGGTTTACCGGTGTCTTGCTGGCGTTGCCAGTGGCCGCAGTGATCATGGTGTTGGTGCGCCATGTCCACGACTTGTACAAGGATTCCGAGATTTATAGTGGTGCGGACGAGCCTGAGTTGTAATCGGCTGGGCAGCCCGGCGGGAGCCGGGTTGGCCCGTGTCCTGCAGGTGCTGGCGCCAAAGAAACTGTCATAAAACCAGTACGTTAACGCAAACCTTTGATTTTGCTTGGACTCTGTCGCATTGTGCGCTCAGCTTCACGGGTATAAACTTCGCAAACTTTACACAGAGGCCACTAACGGTTCCTTGAGAACTGTTCAGTCAGCATGAAACCGATTCAGCTGCCCCTAGGTGTGCGTCTGCGTGACGACGCCACCTTCATCAACTACTACCCAGGCGCCAATGCCGCTGCACTCGGCTATGTCGAGCGTCTATGCGAAGCCGACGCCGGCTGGACAGAAAGTCTGATCTATCTGTGGGGCAAGCACGGCGTAGGGCGCACGCATCTGTTGCAGGCAGCCTGCTTGCGCTTCGAACAGATGGGCGAACCGGCGGTGTATCTGCCGCTGGCCGAGTTGATGGATCGCGGTGTTGAAATCCTCGACAACCTTGAGCAGTACGAACTGGTTTGCCTGGATGATTTGCAGGTGATTGCCGGCAAGGCTGACTGGGAAGAGGCAATGTTTCATCTGTTCAACCGTCTGCGTGACAGCGGTCGGCGTCTGCTGATCGCCGCGTCCACTTCTCCGCGTGAACTGCCGGTCAAACTGGCCGACTTGAAATCCCGCCTGACCATGGCGCTGATTTTCCAGATGCGCCCACTTTCCGATGAAGACAAACTGCGTGCCTTGCAATTGCGCGCGTCACGTCGTGGTCTGCACCTGACCGATGAAGTCGGGCACTTTATTTTGACCCGTGGCACCCGCAGCATGAGCGCGCTGTTTGATCTGCTTGAGCAGCTCGATCAGGCCTCTTTGCAAGCGCAACGCAAGCTGACCATTCCCTTCCTGAAGGAAACGCTGGGCTGGTAACGGCGGGGCTTTCAGAGCTTTTCGGCATATTTCAGGCGCCAGAAAATCCGCTTTCCTGCACGTTGCGCAGGCCGCGTCTCGACTCAAATGGGCTTAAGCGCTTAGATGTAAACGAGAAACCGAGAAGTCACAAAAAGATCGATTGAATTTGCAAATGAGGCTGATAGCGGGCATAGTCTCGCCTTCTTTACAACTATCAACCACGGTCGTGCCCATGCTAAAGCGCTTCGCACCCCTCGTGCCTCTCGCATTTGTTACCCTGTTGTTTGGTTGCGCTGCTCATTCTCCAGTTCAAGAGCAGTCTCAACAGGTTAAAAATTCTGCTACTGCCCAGTCTTCCGTTATTTATCAGGAAGAGCTGGACACCGAAAAAGAACTCAACGAATTCAACGGCAAGAAGCCTTATCAGCTTCCTGTTCTGGCCGACAGCATCCTCGAACGCGGCATGTCTCTTATCGGTACCCGTTACCGTTTTGGCGGTACCTCTGAAGCCGGTTTCGATTGCAGCGGTTTCATCGGTTATCTTTTCCGCGAAGAAGCCGGCATGAACCTGCCACGCTCGACGCGCGAAATGATCAACGTCGATGCGCCGCTGGTTTCGCGCGGTAACCTCGAGCCGGGCGATCTGCTGTTCTTCGCTACCAACGGTCGTCGCGGTCGTGTCAGCCACGCCGGGATCTACCTGGGTGACAACCAGTTCATTCACTCCAGCAGTCGTCGCAGCGGCGGTGTTCGCATCGACAGCCTGGGTGACAGCTACTGGAGCAAGACTTTCATCGAAGCGAAACGCGCATTGGCAAACGCTCCGACTGTGGTCACCGCTCGCAAGTAATTCCCCCGATGTCGCTGCGTTCGCGGCGACAATCAGGCTTTCGGTAACGGAGTAGACCTATACTTTACAAGGTTAAGTTAAAGTCTTACTTGAAGTTTGTCGTATAGCCGCTAGAATCCTGAAACTAGTTTGATGGCAAACCGCCTGCGTGCTCCGCAGGCGGTTTTGTTTCTGTCCTTTCGGCAGAGAAAGCCGCAGCCAGATCAGGATGTTCTGCTTATGACCATGTCGGCCCGCCTCGCAATAATGTTCTTCGCAGCGCTGCTCAGCGGCTGCGCCAGCCGTACTCCGCCGCCTGCGCCGGTGGTGCGCGCCCCGGTCGTGTTCGGCCCTTCGCAATCCTTCTCGCCTGCTGCTGAAGACGTGCTGTTCCGCGCGCTCGGGTTGGTGGGCACGCCTTATCGCTGGGGCGGCAATACGCCGGACTCGGGATTCGATTGCAGTGGTCTGATCGGTTTCGTCTACCGCGATGCGGCGGGGATCTCCCTGCCACGATCAACGCGCGAGATGATCGTCATGCAGGCGCCGAATGTCGGCAAGGAAGGTTTGCAAACCGGCGACCTGATCTTCTTCGCCACTAATGGCGGCTCGCAAGTCAGTCATGCGGGGATCTACGTCGGCGAAGGGCGCTTCGTGCATGCGCCGGCCACGGGTGGCACGGTGAAGCTGGACAGCCTGTCGAAGGCGTATTGGCAGAAGGCTTACCTGAGTGCCAAGCGCGTATTGCAGCCAGAGCATCTGGCGCATAACCCGTAATTCAAACTACTCAGAAATCCACTGTGGGAGCTAGCTGTACTAGCTCCCACAGTGTTTTGTGCCAGGCAATAAGTTATTTGGTGGCCGACACTCGCCACACTTTATTGCCCACATCATCCGCCACCAGCAATCCACCTTGGGGGTCGATCACCACGCCTACCGGGCGGCCCAGCGCGTTCTCGTCCTTGTCGAGGAATCCGGTCAGTACATCCACCGGTGTACCGCTCGGTTTGCCGCCGGTAAACGGCACGAAAATCACTTTGTAGCCACTGTGCGGTTTGCGGTTCCACGAGCCGTGCTGGCCGATGAAGGCGCCTTCCTTGAATTGCGCTGGCAAGGTGTTGCCTTCGGCGAAGGTCAGACCAAGCGACGCGGTGTGCGGGCCGACCGCGTAATCCGGGGCGATGGCCTTGGCCACCAGGTCGAGATTTTGCGGTTCGACGCGCACATCCACATGTTGGCCGTAGTAGCTGAACGGCCAGCCATAGAAACCACCGTCCTTGACCGAGGTGATGTAGTCCGGCACCAGATCGCTGCCGATTTCGTCACGCTCGTTGACCGCTGTCCACAGCGCGCCGCTGGTGGGCTCCCACGCCAAGCCGTTCGGGTTGCGGATGCCTGAGGCGAAGATCCGGTGATTGCCGGTCGCCCGATCCACTTCCCAAATCGCTGCGCGACCTTCTTCTTTATCCAGACCATTTTCGCCCACGTTGCTGTTCGAGCCGACAGTCACATACAGCTTGTTGCCGTCCTTGCTGGCGATAACGTTTTTGGTCCAGTGATGGTTCAGCGTGCCGCCGGGCAGATCGGTCACCTTGATCGGCTGCGTCTTGATCTCGGTCGCGCCGGGCTCGTAATGGAAGCGCAACAGTCGATCGGTGTCGGCGACGTACAAATCATTGCCGACCAGGGTCATGCCGAAGGGCGAGTTGAGGTTTTGCAGAAATACCGTGCGGGTTTCGGCCACGCCATCGTGGTCGGCATCGCGCAGCAGGGTGATGCGATTCGGGCTCGGCACGCCGGCGCCGGCCTTGCCCATGACGGTCTTCATGACCCAGCCCTTGATGCCTTTGCTGTCGTCGGGTTTCGGCGGAGCGTTGGTTTCAGCCACCAGTACGTCACCGTTCGGCAGCACGTAGAGCCAGCGCGGATGGTCGAGGCCTTCGGCGAAGGCGGCGACTTGCGTGCCGGCCGCTGCCGTTGGTTTGGCGCCCTCGGGCCAGCCGACCGCCGGGGCGATGTTCACCGTCGGGATCAGGGTTTTGTTTGGTTCGGGCAACTTCGGGGACGGACCGGTGCCGTCGGAGACTTGCAGGCTGGAGGATTCACCGCAGGCGGCAAGTCCTCCGGCGAAGGCGATGACAAAAACGAGCTGGGGCTTGCGCATTGCTGATCTTCCCTATGAATGCATTCTTAATCATAGAGGAGGGCGCAAGCCCGATGGTTCAACTGCTTAGCCGCGTGCTTCCTTGAACAGCACGGCAATGCCGGGGTGATAGTTGCCCGCTTCGCTGCGCAATTTTCGGTAGGCGTAGGGGAAATACCAGGCAACCGCGCAGGTGTGTTCCTTTTGCAGGTCATCAACCATGTCCTGCAGCTCTTCAGGGCTGGCGCTGTGTTGGGCTTTTTGCGGGGCGACAAACAGGCAGCCGAGCTTAAGGTCGCTGGCGAAGCTGATGCGTTTGGCATCGCTGGTGATGTCGAGGAGGGCTTGGGTCAGGTTGAGATTGTTGACCCGAGGCCAGCGCTGTGTGGCCTGGATATACACCCGATCTTCGGCGCCGGCGATGAACAGATCCGCGCGGGCATTGCGCTCGCCTTCTTCATTCTGTTTGCGCGTGGCAGTGTCGTTCAGGGTGACCAGCTCGGCCATCCAGGCGGCTGCCGAGAGCAATCCGAGATTGGCTTTCTCGTCATGCCAGTAAGGGGTGTCGCTGTCGCCGCGCACGGCGTTGTAGCGGTCGATACAGTCAAACCAGCGTTCAAGCATCGGGCGCAGGAATTCCAGGCGCGGGTTGCTGATGATCATGCCTTGCATCGTCATCATCCTTATTGTTGTAGTGGCTTTTCGGGAAAAGCATGGCTCTTTGATATCATTTGTATCGGCATGGCACAAGATTGGCGGCAGATAATTGATCGACGGCAGTTATTCGCCCGCTGGCCGCCTCTTTAATTGACGCTCCACCCCCAACCCTCTAACCTTCGCGGCTTGTTTCAGGTGCTCTGTGGCTGCGGTCGACAGAGTGAAACAGGGAAGCCGGTGAGGCTTGTCTTCAAGCGAAGAACGATCACGATCCCGGCGCTGCCCCCGCAACGGTAAATGAGTAAAAGCTGCGTCGAATGCCACTGCTTAAAGCGGGAAGGCGCGCAGTCAGGCAGACGCCGCTCATGAGCCCGGAGACCGGCCTGATCCATCCAGCGGCATCACGGTGGGCGATGCCAGGCTTTTTGCCGTCTATTCTTTTGCCTGCCCGCCGTTATCCAGCCCCAACGGAGAGCTCCCCCATGACTGATTCCCCCGAGCGCGACGAACGCCACCTGGCGCGTATGCAGCGCAAAAAAGCCGTGATCGACGAACGCATCGCCAACTCGCCTGACGAGTGCGGCCTGGTGCTGGTGCTGACCGGTAACGGCAAAGGCAAAAGCAGCTCGGCGTTCGGTATGCTCGCCCGCGCCATGGGCCATGGCATGCAGTGCGGCGTGGTGCAGTTCATCAAGGGCCGCAACAGCACCGGCGAAGAGTTGTTCTTCCGCCGCTTCCCCGAGCAAGTGCGCTTCCACGTGATGGGCGAGGGCTTCACCTGGGAAACCCAGGACCGTCAGCGCGACATCGCCGCCGCCGAAGCCGCGTGGGCCGTGTCCCGTGAGTTGCTGCGTGATCCGTCGATCGGTCTGGTGGTGCTCGATGAGTTGAACATCGCCCTCAAGCACGGCTACCTCGATCTCGATCAGGTGCTCAGCGATCTGCAGGCCCGTCCGCCGATGCAGCACGTGATCGTCACCGGTCGCGCGGCGAAGCCGGAAATGATCGAAATGGGCGACACGGTCACCGAAATGGGCATGCTCAAACACGCCTTCCAGGCAGGCATCAAAGCGCAGAAAGGCGTCGAACTTTGAATCAACCACGTCACTGCCCGGCGGTACTCATTGCCGCGCCGGCTTCCGGTCAGGGCAAGACCACCGTCACCGCCGCACTCGCTCGTTTGCATCGCAATCAGGGGCGCAAGGTGCGCGTGTTCAAATGCGGCCCGGATTTTCTCGACCCGATGATCCTCGAGCGCGCCAGCGGTGCGCCGGTGTATCAACTGGATATGTGGATGGTCGGCGAGCAGGAAAGTCGTCGGCTGTTGTGGGAAGCCGCCGCCGAGGCGGATCTGATTCTGATCGAAGGCGTGATGGGTCTGTTCGACGGTACGCCGTCCAGCGCCGATCTGGCTCGGCACTTCGGTGTGCCGGTGCTCGGTGTGATCGACGGCACTGCCATGGCGCAGACCTTTGGGGCGTTGGCGTTGGGTTTGGCGAAGTATCAGCCGGATCTGCCGTTTGCCGGTGTGTTGGCCAACCGCGTTGGCACTCTGCGCCATGCGCAACTGCTCGAAGGCAGTCTCACCGAAGGTCTGCGCTGGTACGGCGCGTTGTCTCGCGAGACCGGCATCGAACTGCCGAGTCGCCATCTCGGCCTGGTCCAGGCCAGCGAATTGAATGATCTCGATGTGCGTCTCGACGCTGCCGCCGATGCCCTCGCCAGCAGTTGCGAGGTAGCGCTGCCACCGGCCGTGGAATTCGCCGCGCCTGACGTCATCGCCGTCGAGCCGCTGTTGAAGAATGTGCGAATCGCCGTCGCCCGGGATGAGGCGTTTGCCTTCACCTACGGCGCGAGCCTCGATCTGTTGCGCGCGATGGGTGCCGAGTTGAGCTTCTTCTCGCCAATCCGCGACACGCAATTGCCGGAGGCGGACAGTCTGTATTTGCCCGGCGGGTATCCGGAATTGCATCACGTGGCGTTGTCACAGAACACGTCGATGGTTGCGGCGATCCGAGCGCATCATGCAGCGGGCAAACCGTTGCTCGCTGAGTGTGGCGGGATGCTGTATCTGCTCGGTTCGTTGACGGATGTTGAAGGCACTCGCGCCGAGTTGGTCGGGTTGCTCAAGGGCGACGCGGTGATGCAAAAGCGTCTGGCGGCGTTGGCGTTGCAAGCGGTGGATCTGCCGGAAGGATCGTTGCGTGGGCACACGTATCATCATTCGCTGACGACTACCGAACTGGCGCCGATTGCGCGGGGTTTGAGCCCGAATGGCGGGCGCGGGGCCGAGGCGGTTTATCGTGAGGGGCGGATGACGGCTTCTTACGTGCACTTTTATTTTCCGTCGAATCCTGTGGCTGTCGCTGCACTGTTTCTGCCTGATCCTGAGGGCGCCTTCGCGAGCAGGCTCGCTCCCACATTGGATCACCTAACCCCTGTGGGAGCGAGCCTGCTCGCGAAAGGGCCATGACCGACAACGCATTCTCCGAGGCCGAACGCGAAGCGGTGTATCGGGCCATCGCCGAACGCCGCGACATGCGCCACTTCACCGGTGGCACGGTCGAGCCGGATCTGCTGCGCCGACTCTTGGAAGCCGCTCACCAGGCCCCAAGCGTCGGCCTGATGCAGCCCTGGCGCTTCATCCGCATCAGCGACCGCACCCTGCGCAGCCAAATCCAGAACCTCGTCGAAGATGAGCGCATCCGCACCGCCGAAGCCCTCGGCGAGCGCAGTGATGAGTTCATGAAACTCAAGGTCGAAGGCATCCACGACTGCGCTGAAGTGCTGGTCGCGGCGCTGATGGATGATCGCGACAAACACATTTTTGGCCGTCGCACACTGCCGGAAATGGACATGGCCTCGTTGTCTTGCGCGATTCAAAATCTGTGGCTGGCGTCCCGTGCCGAAGGCTTGGGCATGGGCTGGGTTTCGCTGTTCGAGCCACAAGCGTTGGCCGATCTGCTGAAATTGCCGCAAGGCGCTAAACCTCTGGCCGTTTTGTGCCTGGGCCCGGTCAAGGAATTCTATCCGGCGCCGATGCTGGTACTCGAAGGGTGGGCGCGGGCGCGTCCGCTCAATGAGTTGCTGTACGAAAATTATTGGGGAGTGAGTCAATGAGTGTGGCGTTGTTGAGTGTCGCTGCGGTTGCGCTGGATGCGCTGCTCGGTGAACCGAAACGCTGGCATCCGCTGGTGGCGTTCGGCAATTTTGCCGGGCGCATCGAGCAACGTTTCAACGCCGGTGGGCGTGGCTGGCGCAGCCATGGCGTCACCGCGTGGGTGATCGCGGTGCTGCCGCTGACCTTGCTCGCCACGGCGTTTTCCTGGGCGCCGTACGTGGGTTGGGTGGTCGAAATTCTCGCGCTGTATTGCGCGCTCGGCATGCGCAGCCTCGGTGAGCATGTCGCGCCGGTGGCCGCTGCATTGCGCGCGGATGATCTGGACGAGGCACGCAAGCGCGTCGGCTATCTGGTCAGCCGTCAGACTGATGACCTCGACAGCACCGCCGTCGCCCGCGCCGCCACCGAATCGGTGCTGGAGAATGGCAGCGATGCGGTATTCGCCGCACTGTTCTGGTTTGTCGTCGCCGGCGCGCCGGGCGTGGTGCTCTACCGCCTGAGCAATACCCTCGACGCGATGTGGGGTTATCGCAATGAACGCTTCGAACGTTTCGGTTGGGCGGCGGCGAAAATCGACGACGTGTTGAACTACATTCCTGCACGTCTGGTGGCGTTGACCTACGCGCTACTCGGCAAAACCCGACTTGCGTTGAAGTGCTGGCGTACACAAGCGCCGCAATGGGACAGCCCCAACGCCGGCCCGGTGATGGCCGCAGGCGCTGGCGCACTGGGTGTGGAATTGGGTGGCCCGGCGATCTACCACGGCGAACTGCATGAGCGTCCGCAACTGGGCGAGGGCGCTCCGGCCGATGCCGATTCCATCGACCGTGGCTGGCAATTGGTCCAGCGCGGGGTATGGTTATGGCTGCTGATTCTCTGCGTGGGGGCTGAATTCTATGCTTGAGCACGGTGGCCGGCTGCGCAAGGCTGCACACGATTACGGCATCGCCGAGGCCGACTGGCTCGACCTGTCCAGCGGTCTGGCGCCGTGGCCATTTCCGATCCCTGAAATCCCGCTGCGCGCCTGGGCACGTTTGCCAGAGACCGATGACGGTCTCGAGCAAGCCGCGTGCGATTACTACGGCGCGGGGCAGGTGCTGCCGGTCGCCGGTTCGCAGATGGCTATCCAGTTGCTGCCGCGTTTGCGTCGCGCCGGCAAGGTCGGCGTGTTGTCGCCGTGCTACGCCGAACACGCCGAGGCCTGGCGCCGCAGTGGCTACATCGTGCGCGAAGTGCAGGAGCAGGAGGTCGAATTCTTTCTCGACAACCTCGACGTGCTGGTGGTGGTCAACCCGAACAATCCGACCGGCCTGAGCCTGACCCCCGCGCGACTGCTCGACTGGCACGCACGACTGGCCCAGCGCGGCGGTTGGCTGGTGGTCGACGAAGCGTTCATGGATAACACACCGCAACTGAGCCTGGCACCGCATGCGCATCAGGTCGGTTTGATCGTGTTGCGCTCCTTCGGCAAGTTTTTTGGTCTCGCCGGCGTGCGTCTGGGTTTTGTCCTGGCCGAGCGCAAGTTGCTCCGGTTGCTCGCCGAGCAGGTCGGGCCGTGGGTGGTGAGCGGGCCGACGCGGGTGCTCGGCCAAGCGTGCCTGCAAGACACGGAAAACCACACACGCCAGCGTATTCGTAGCGAAGAAGCGAGCGAACGGCTGGCATCGTTGCTCGAACGCTACGGCTTCAAACCCCAGGGCGGATGCGCGTTGTTTCAGTGGCTGATCACTGATCAAGCGCAAGCGCTGCACGAGTTCATGGCCCGACGCGGCATTCTTCTGCGCATCTTCACCCACAACAGCAGCCTGCGTTTCGGTCTGCCGGCTGATGCGGTTGAAGAGGCGCGTCTCGAACAGGCGTTAATCGCTTTCACCAAGGACGACAACCCATGACCACCCTGATGGTGCAGGGCACCACTTCCGATGCCGGCAAAAGCACACTGGTCACCGCGCTGTGTCGCTGGGCGACCCGTCAGGGCATCGCGGTCGTGCCGTTCAAGCCGCAGAACATGGCGCTCAACAGCGCGGTGACGGCGGACGGTGGCGAGATCGGCCGCGCGCAAGCGGTGCAGGCGCAAGCGGCGTTTCTTCAGCCGCACACCGACATGAACCCTGTTCTACTGAAACCGAACAGCGACACCGGCGCCCAAGTGATCATCCATGGTCGCGCGGTGACGTCGATGAATGCGGTGGCCTATCACGACTACAAAGCCATCGCGATGCAAGCGGTTCTGGCGTCTCACCAACGACTGAGCGCCGCCTACCCGCTGGTCATGGTTGAAGGTGCAGGCTCGCCGGCCGAGATCAATCTGCGCGCCGGCGATATTGCCAACATGGGCTTCGCCGAAGCGGTGGATTGCCCGGTGTTGTTGATTGCCGACATCAATCGCGGTGGCGTTTTCGCCCACTTGGTCGGCACGCTGGAACTGCTCTCGCCGAGCGAACAGGCGCGGGTCAAAGGTTTCATTATCAATCGTTTTCGTGGCGACATCGCCTTGCTGCAACCGGGCCTCGATTGGCTGGAACAGCGCACCGGCAAACCTGTAGTGGGCGTGCTGCCGTACGTGATGGACCTGCACCTGGAAGCCGAGGACGGCATCGATCAGCGCCAGACCGACAAGGCCGAGCAAGTGCTGAAAGTGGTGGTGCCAGTACTGCCGCGCATCAGCAACCACACCGATTTCGATCCGCTGCGTTTGCATTCGCAGGTCGATCTTCAATTTGTCGGCCCGGGGCAGGCGATTCCTCCCGCCGATCTGATCATCCTGCCCGGTTCGAAAAGCGTGCGCAGCGATCTGGCCTATCTGCGTGCCAATGGCTGGGACGCGGCGATCAGTCGGCATTTGCGTTATGGCGGCAAAGTGCTGGGGATTTGCGGTGGCCTGCAAATGCTTGGCGAGCAGGTACACGATCCCCTCGGCCTCGAAGGCGCGCCGGGTTCCAGCGCAGGTCTCGGCTTGCTGGCGTTCGAAACCACGCTTGAAGCCGAGAAGCAGTTGCGCAATGTGCGCGGACGGCTGGCGCTGGAAGATGCCGAGGTCAGTGGTTATGAAATCCATGCCGGCGTGACGTCCGGGCCGGCGCTGGAGAACGCGGCGGTGCATCTGGATGATGGTCGTTGCGACGGTGCGCAGAGCGTTGATGGGCAGGTGTTTGGCACCTATCTGCATGGCTTGTTCGAAGCGCCGGCGGCGAGTGCGGCGTTGCTGCGCTGGGCCGGGTTGAGCGATGTGCAGGAAGTCGATTACCACGGCTTGCGCGAACGCGATATCGAGCGGTTGGCGGATTTGGTGGAGAAGTATCTGGATACTGATCTGTTGCGTCAGCTCTGCGGGATTTGATTCGTCTGTCCGGACCTCTTCGCGAGCAGGCTCGCTCCCACAGTTAATGCGGTTAGCCGTATATTTTGAGTACAACTCGTCACCTTGTGGGAGCGAGCCTGCTCGCGAAGGCGGCGGTTGCTTCACTACCTATTTTCCTGGATAAACCCATGCTCCAACTGATCCTCGGCGGCGCCCGCTCCGGCAAAAGTCGCCTGGCAGAAAAACTCGCCAGCGAAAGTAATCTCGCGGTCACCTACATCGCCACCAGCCAACCGCTGGATGGCGAGATGAACGACCGCGTCGCCCATCACCGCGCGCGTCGCCCCGTCGAATGGGCGCTCATCGAAGAACCCCTCGAACTCGCCCGCGTCCTGCGCGAATCCGCCAGCGCCGAGCATTGCCTGCTGGTCGATTGCCTGACCCTGTGGCTGACCAATCTGCTGATGCTCGACGATGCCGAGCGCCTTGCCGCCGAGCGCGAAGCCCTGCTCGAATGCCTGGCGTCGCTGCCGGGTGAAGTCATTTTTGTCAGCAACGAGACCGGAATGGGTGTCGTGCCGCTGGGCGAATTGACTCGCCGCTACGTTGATGAAGCCGGTTGGCTGCATCAAGCTTTGGCTGAGCGCTGTCAGCGTGTTGTCCTGACTGTCGCCGGCCTGCCCCTGACTTTGAAAGGACCTGCGTTATGACTCAAACCTGGTGGCTGACCCCGTGCAAACCGGTGCATGCCGATATCGTCGAGCAAGCCGCCGCGCGGCAGCAGCAACTGACCAAGCCGGCGGGTTCGCTGGGGCAACTGGAGTCGGTGGCGGTGCAACTGGCCGGCCTGCAGGGCCAGGTCAAACCGACGCTGGAGCAGATCTGGATCGCGATTTTTGCCGGTGATCACGGCGTAGTCGCGGAAGGTGTTTCGGCATTCCCGCAGGAAGTCACTGGGCAGATGCTGCTCAACTTCGTCAGCGGCGGAGCGGCGATCAGCGTGCTGGCGCGGCAGCTCGGCGCGCAACTGGAAGTGGTCGATCTGGGCACCGTTAATCCCGCGCTGAACCTGGCGGGCGTGCGTCACTTGAACATCGGCGCGGGCACGGCGAATTTCGTGCAGGGCTCGGCGATGACTCAGGCCCAGGGCGAGCTGGCATTACAGGCCGGTCGGGACAGCGTGCTGCGCGCGAAAGCGGCGGGCGCGCAGTTGTTCATCGGTGGAGAAATGGGCATCGGCAACACCACGGCCGCCAGTGCACTGGCCTGCGCCTTGCTCGATTGCCCGGTGACGCATCTGACCGGCCCCGGCACCGGTTTGAACGCCGAAGGCGTCAGTCACAAGGCGCTGGTCATCGAGCGCGCACTGGCATTGCACGCGGCACAACGTGGCGATGCGTTGCAGACGCTGTTCAATCTCGGTGGTTTCGAAATCGCGGCGCTGGTCGGCGCGTATCTGGCGTGCGCGCAAGAAGGCGTTGCGGTGCTGGTTGACGGCTTCATCTGCACGGTCGCGGCGCTGGTCGCTGTGCGCTTGAATCCAGCGAGCCGTGAGTGGCTGTTGTTCGGCCATCGTGGCGCCGAGCCGGGCCACCGTCATGTGCTGGAAACCCTGCACGCCGAACCCTTGCTGGAGCTGGGTCTGCGCTTGGGCGAGGGCAGTGGCGCGGCGCTGGCGGTGCCGCTGTTGCGTCTGGCCTGCGACCTGCACGGGCAGATGGCGACGTTCGCCGAAGCCGCTGTGGCGGATCGCCCGGCATGACCTTGCGCTTGGATCTGCTGCGTCACGGTGAGACTGAACTCGGCGGCGGCCTGCGCGGCAGCCTCGACGATGCGCTGACTGAAAACGGCTGGGCGCAGATGCGTGCGGCAGTCGTCGAGGGCGGGCCGTGGGATCGACTGGTCAGTTCGCCGTTGCAGCGTTGCGCGCGGTTTGCGGCTGAACTCGGTGAACAACTGAATCTGCCAGTGCAACTGGACAAGGATCTGCAAGAGCTGCATTTCGGTGCGTGGGAAGGGCAGAGCGCGGCGGCGTTGATGGAGACTGACGCTGAGGCGTTGGGACTGTTTTGGGCTGATCCTTACGGCTTTACACCGCCGCAGGGTGAGCCGGTCAGTGATTTTTCCGCCCGTGTCCTCGCCGCCGTTGCGCGGCTGCACAATGCCTACGCTGGCGAGCGGATTTTGCTGATCAGTCACGGTGGTGTGATGCGTTTATTGCTGGCGCAGGCGCGAGGCTTGCCGCGCGAACAACTGCTCAATGTTGAAGTCGCTCACGGCGCGATGTTTACGCTGACAGTCGAGGCCGACGGCTCACTCAAGGAAGGTCACTGACATGCTGCCGCTCTGGATCGCTCTGCAATTTCTCAGCAGTTTGCCGATTCGTCTGCCCGGGATGCCCGAGCCGCAAGAGCTTGGCCGATCGCTGCTGTTCTATCCGCTGGTAGGACTGCTGTTCGGCGTGATCCTTTGGGCGTTGAATCTGACGTTGGCGGGCGCGCCGTTGCTGCTGCATGCGGCGTTGCTGTTGACGGTGTGGGTGTTGCTCAGCGGCGCGTTGCACCTCGATGGCCTGGCCGACAGCGCCGACGCCTGGCTCGGCGGCTTTGGTGATCGTGAGCGCACGCTGACGATCATGAAAGATCCGCGGAGTGGGCCGATTGCGGTGGTGACGCTGGTGCTGGTGTTGCTGCTCAAGTTTGCGGCGCTGCTGGCGGTGATTGAGCAGGGGCATGGGTTGGCGCTGATGATTGTGCCGGTGCTGGGGCGGGCGGCGTTGTTGGGGTTGTTTTTGACCACGCCATACGTGCGTGCGGGCGGTTTGGGGCAGGCGTTGGCCGATCATTTGCCGCGTAAACAGGGCTGGCAGGTGCTTGGGGCGAGTGCGCTGGTTTGTGTGTTGGTTGCCGGGTTTCAGGCTGTTATCGCGTTGGTAATTTCGCTCGCCGTGTTTGTCTGGCTGCGGCGGGTGATGATGCGGCGCTTGGGCGGGACGACCGGTGATACGGCGGGGGCGTTGCTGGAATTGCTGGAGATGGGGGTGTTGGTGGGGTTGGCGTTGTTCTGAGAGTGTTGAATTATCTCGGCTGGCCTCTTCGCGAGCAGGCTCGCTCCCACATTTTGAAATGCGATCGCCTGTGGGAGCTGGCCTGCTCGCGAAAGCGGTGTATCAGGCGCCCCCGATGTTCAGGGTAAACTCATCTGTAACTTGATTTAACACAGTCGCGGGTATATACACGCATCATGCTTACCTCTCAGTGTTTGTGCACCAACCTGCGTCGCGCCGCTCGTGGCGTCAGCAGGCATTACGACGGCGCTCTCGACGGCTTCGGGATCAACGTTGCCCAGTATTCTTTGCTGTGCAATCTGCAGCGTCTGGATCAACCGAGCATCTCGGAACTCGCCGAAGCCATGGGCCTGGACCGCAGCACCCTCGGACGCAATCTGCGCGTGCTCGAAGGCGAAGGGCTGGTGGCGCTGGCCGAGGGCGAAGACATGCGCAACCGCATCGTGCGCCTCACCGAAACCGGTGCGCAACGCCTGGCGGATGCGCTGCCGGCGTGGGAAGCGGCGCAGCAACGGTTGATTGATCGACTGGGCGCCGAGAAGCGTGAGACCTTGCTCAAATTGCTGGATGAACTGGCCTGACGGCCGGTTTTTCCGAGCTCAAGCGGGTATATACCCGCGACTGGAGAATAATAATGACATCGATGTGGCGTACGTGCGGTTGGGTGTTGGTTGGCAGTGCGCTGATTCTCGCGTTGTCATTGGGTGTGCGGCATGGCTTCGGCCTGTTTCTGTCGCCGATGAGCGCGCAGTTCGGCTGGGGCCGCGAGGTGTTCGCGTTCGCCATCGCCTTGCAGAATCTGATCTGGGGCCTGGCGCAGCCGTTCACCGGTGCGTTGGCTGACCGCTTTGGCGCGGCGAAAGTAGTGCTGATCGGCGGCGTGCTCTACGCCGTGGGTCTGATATGCATGGGGATGTCGGATTCTGCGGTAACACTGTCGCTGAGCGCCGGTTTGCTGATCGGCATCGGCCTGTCCGGCACGTCGTTCTCGGTGATCCTCGGCGTCGTCGGCCGCGCGGTACCGCCAGAGAAACGCAGCATGGGCATGGGCATTGCCAGCGCCGCTGGTTCGTTTGGCCAGTTCGCCATGTTGCCGGGCACGCTTGGGTTGATCGGCTGGCTCGGCTGGTCGGCGGCATTGTTGGTGTTGGGCATGCTGGTGGCGCTGATCGTGCCGCTGGTAAGCATGCTCAAGGACAAACCACTGCCGGTGCTCGGCCATGAACAAACGCTGTCCGAAGCTCTGCGCGAAGCCTGCTCGCACTCCGGGTTCTGGCTGCTGGCGTTCGGCTTCTTCGTCTGCGGTTTTCAAGTGGTGTTCATCGGCGTGCATCTGCCGGCGTATCTGGTCGATCAGCACTTGCCGGCCAGCGTTGGCACCACGGTGTTGGCGTTGATCGGGCTGTTCAATATTTTCGGCACCTACACCGCCGGTTGGCTCGGCGGGCGCATGTCGAAACCGCGTCTGCTGACCGGCTTGTACCTGCTGCGCGCGGTGGTGATCGGGCTGTTCCTGTGGCTGCCGGTGACGACCACGTCGGCGTACCTGTTCGGCATGGCCATGGGCTTCCTGTGGCTGTCGACGGTGCCGTTGACCAACGGTACGGTGGCGACCTTGTTCGGCGTGCGCAATTTGTCCATGCTCGGCGGGATAGTGTTCCTGTTCCATCAGCTCGGTTCGTTCCTCGGTGGCTGGCTGGGCGGGGTGGTGTATGACCGTACCGGGAGTTATGACTTGATCTGGCAAGTGGCGATTCTGTTGAGCCTGTTGGCGGCCGCGTTGAACTGGCCGGTGCGCGAGCGTCCGGTCGCGCGTCTGCAAGCCGCTGCGAGCGCGGTATGACTCGACTCTGGCCGCGCCTCGTCATCAGCGCACTCGGCGCCGCATTGTTGGCGCTGGTATGGTGGGGCTGGCATCGGGGCGGCCTGGCCTTGATGCAATTGGGCATGAGCATTTGCTAGAAGCGGGCGTGGCGAGTAACGTCGAAGTCTGACGACTGCTCAAGGATGCTCGACATGCTGATGCGCTGGTGTGCTGTTCCCGCGTTGCTGATGGCGTTGACTGGCCTGGCCCAGGCCGCTGACTGTCCAGAATTGCTGCAAGGCTCGCTGCCGAAATTGCGGGCCAAGGATTCCATCGATCTGTGCCAGCAATACGCCGACAAGCCTTTGGTGGTGGTCAACACGGCCAGCTTCTGCGGGTTCGCCCCGCAGTTCGAAGGCCTCGAGGCGCTGCATAAGCGCTATGAAGGGCAAGGGCTTGAAATGCTTGGCGTGCCTTCCAATGACTTCAAGCAGGAATCCAAGGACAGCGCCGAGACCGCCAAGGTCTGTTACGCCAACTATGGCGTGACGTTCGCCATGACCGAGCCGCAGAAAGTCCGTGGCGATGACGCCACCCATATGTTCCAGGTGCTGGCGGCGCAGAGCAGTGCACCGAAGTGGAATTTCTACAAATATGTGATTGATCGGCAGGGCAAGGTCATTGCCAATTTCTCCAGCCTGACCAAACCGGATGATCCGGAATTCATCGCTGCGATCGAAAAGGCGATTGCCTCGAAACCTTTAAAGCCTTAGCGCTGCTTTTTTTGTGGTTTGAACAGGCATTAAAAAGCCCCGCCTCTGCAAAGAGAGCGGGGCTTTTTAATGGGCGAGGGTTTAGCCTCGCCGTTCAGCATCAGAAGCGGTAGGTCGCGCCGACACCGAAACCGTTTGCCGAGTTTTCATACTTGGAGTTGTAGGTCTGGCCGCGATCGTTCTGATTGCGGATGTTGACCGACTCTTCCTTCAGGTACGAGTAAGCAACGTCGATGGTCAGGTCGTCGGTCGGGCTCCAGCCGGCACCGATGCTGAAAATCGTACGGTCGCCAGTCGGAATGCGCGGCGAACGGTCGACGTTGTTGGTCGGCGACTGGTCGAAGGTCAGACCGGTGCGCAGTACCCATTCCTTGTTCAACTGGTACGAAGTACCCACGGCGTAAGCCCAGGAGTCGTGCCAGTTCTGGTCTTCGGTGATCTCGCCGAACTGACCGGCCAGCAGCGGCTGTACACCGGAGTTCTTGACGGTGATCTTTTCCAGCTGGCTCCAGCGGGTAAAGGTCGTACCGGCGTAGACGTTCCACTGATCGTTGATCGCCTGGGTAACCGAGAGGTCGACCGATTCAGGCGTGGTGATCTTCAACGAAGCATCGTACTTCTGGCTGGCGCCCAGACCGACTGCGGCCAGTGCGCCGTAGTTGACCTTGGTGTCGCCTTCCAGCTTGTAGTCGACTTTCGAGTGGTAAGTCAGACCGACGCGCGTGCTGTCGGTGGCTTGTACCAACAGGCCGACGTTGTAGCCCAGTGCGGTGTCGTCACCCTTGATCTTGACCTTGCCGTCCGGCAGGGCCTGAGTGATCGACAGGTTCGATTCCAGCGTACCGTCAATACGGTTGATGGTCGGACCGAAACCGATCGACACCTTGTCGTTGAAGGCGTAGCTGATGGTCGGCTGGAAGGTGATGACTTGTACTTCGGACTTGCTGCCGAAGTAACGGCCGGCAAAGCCGTTTTCGTAATCAGTGATCAGGCCGAACGGCACATAAACACCGAGACCGAATGCCCAGTGATCGTCGATCGGTTTGACGTAGAAGCCCATAGGTACGGAGGTGAAGGGCACCATGTCGCCTTTGTTGCTGCCGCCGTTAGGGCTGGAGCTGGCGTCGCTGATATCGGTTTTTGCATCAAGGAATGCAACACCGCCGGTGACTTGTTCGCGCTTTAGGCGCGACATGCCGGCAGGGTTGCCATAAACAGTGCTTGCATCATCGGCAGAAGAAGATCGCCCTGCGTAACCAGTACCCATACCGCTGATGCTGTGTTCGTTGATGGCAAAGCCAGCTGCGAAGATCTGGGTGGATGCCATGGTAACGGCGAGGCTAAGGGTGGTTTTGAGCATGACTTTTTTCATTATTAGAACTCCTGGTGATCACCGGGGCGAAAATTACCAACATTTTCGTCCCAGCGCTATAGTCCGTATGGCTTGATTTAGAGCGGTTTTGTAGGACAATCCGACCAGATTCGCGACCTATTGGAAGATCTTCTGAAACTGGCCAGTCAGCAGGCGACCTGATTCAACGGTGAAACACAGGTTTGCCAGGCGTAAGTGAAATCACGCAGACGACCTTGGGGCTGGAAAGTCTGGCGCCAGATGCGCGCCATACCGAGCAGGTCGGTCGGGTCGGGGAGGGTGGGGTTTTGTTCTTCGACCAGCAGCCAGGCGATGGCCGTGGCGTAACGCAGATTGACAGTCAGTTCGAGGTGCGGACCACTGAGAAATGCATGCTGGCTGGCGAGGCCGCGAACCAGGCTGGCGCGGTCCGGATCGAGCGCCAGATAGTCATCCCACAATGCCTGGTGACGATGCTCGGCAATGCGGTAGAGCCCGTGGCCACGGCGGTCATGCAGAGCGGACCCGAGGGCGGACTGGCTGGCGGCGATGCCCAACAGCAGGGATTCGGCGGTTGCGCAGTGGCGTCCCAGATAGATCAATGTGGGACGGATCACGTAGCGGCACAGTTCGCTGGCAGCGATACCCATAAAGCCCTCGATTCTTGTAATGGGGGGCGAGTCCTGAAGGGGCCTTGGCAGCGGTGGATCGGTTCAGGCTCGCCACAAGCGGATCACGCCGCTTGAGTTGAAGTGTAGTGTCATATTCACCACGTAAAGGCCTGTTTTTAAAATATTTCCGCCTGCGAGTTATAACCGTTATATCCGAAGGTGCTTAGGCGCCAATGTTTAAAAGTGAAACATCGGGCAATAAAAAGCCCCGCATTTTTGTGCGGGGCTTTTGCTCTTGCAGCCTTTTCGGCTTTCAGGCAACCAGTGCCTGACGGGTACGATCGATCACAGCCTGCAGCGGTTCAGCGCTGGAGTATTGATCGGGGTACAAACGCTCGCTGTGGCGGGCGATACCGTGTTCGTTGACCAGTGTGAAGCTGAAGCAGCCTTTGCGAGCGGCCATGATCAGGCAGTTCATTGGAGCAAAAGCATTGGTTAGGGTGCGAATGGCATCCTGAGTATGGATTTGAGTAGACATAGTTATTAGGTGTTCCTACAAATGACACGGATAAGAACCGTGCAACGTTAAAACGTTCCAGTAACGTCGATCACCATTGATCGAACGAAGAACCCGACTGGAACAAAGCAGCCAGTTTGAAGCGCTGATAAGTGGGCGCGCTTGGGCTGGCAGGTAGGTACTTAGGAGGGCAGGCAACACATCAAGGGCAAAGGTTCTGGGCCCGGGGTGAAGATCCTGATCAATTTGCAGGTTGGTTCGGTCAGAGTAAGTGGTCTTCGCAACACCCTTTGCATCATTCAAAGGCAGTGTCGTCCCAAGATTTACCTGGAAACCATCGAGGGGTCGTTCCCGCTTTTTTCGGTAAAGGCTTCTTGGAAGAAGGTTGACCGTGGGGATGTGTTCGACCGGAATTGACTTTCAGCTTGGTACTAACGCCGCGGATACTAACGGATCGAAATGCACAAAGCAAACCCCCACTGCAAAAAACATTGCGTGCCGGGCGCAGATATGTTTTCCAAGCGCACTGCCGCACTGAATTGAGCCGGTTTTCGACCGTCGGTCGGTGAAGCTTTCTTCATCAAGCCGCGCCTTTGGCCGGCTTATCCCCAGGAAAACCCTGAAAACGACCCGAAAAAGCGCAGCTATATAACCGGGTAACAGGTACTTGTGCACATTAGTTGCGCAGGCTGTCACGGCGCTGTCACATCAAACCTGACCCGGATGGCTGCCTGTATCGAAAGTTTAAGTCAATGAAAAACATCGGTTTTTTTTGTTGGTGAAAAAATCGTCAGTTTGACTGGGAGCCCCATTCTACAAGGCTTTGCGAGGGTTGCAGGGCGGTTGTCCACTGAGTTATCCACAGCTTCTGTGGATTGTCCCGAGCGCTTGCTCTAGCACGGGCGTGCCGGGTTGTTTTTCGACTTTACCTGTAAGAAAAAGAGAGTAGAGTGGCGCGCCTTCCGATCTGTCCCACAGTGCTTTATGAAGTTTCGCTCAGTATCTGACTCTGTTACCTCACAAACCCTTCCTGTTACTCCGCCCAAGCGCTTCTCCGTGCGCGTCGCCGAATGGCTGCTCGACAGTCCGCGCTTGAGTGACAGCCACAATGCCAAGCACTTGGCCGGCCGCTTGCTCAAGCAACCGGCGCGCGAAGGCGTGGTGGCCGCTCAAAGCCGTCTCGGGCAGTTGATGTGCCGTGAATGCGGCAATGCCCGCGACCGTCGCATCGGCCAGGATTTGCTGCGCTCGGCGGCTCGCGCCGGTGACCGGCGTGCGCAACAGGAACTCGGTCTCATCGAAGACTGAGCTGTCCAAGCTCTGGCGCCTTGGTTAATCTTCAGGCTTTATCGGATCGGCAGGAGTTGCTATGGCTATGGACTTGACCAGCATATTGCTCGGTCTCGCAGGGGCAGGGTTGCCGCTGCTGGCGCTGGCCTGGCAACTGCAACGTCGGGCGAGCAACGCCCAGGCAGACGTGGCATTGCTCGAAGAGCGCTTGGCCATGGCGCAACTGGCGCAGGACGGGCTCAACGCTCAGTTGGAAGCCAGCCGCGACGAAATCGCTGATCTCGGTCAGGCCAATGCCGCGAAACAGGCCGATCTGGCGGCGCTGCGCCGGGAAGTCGAATTGCTGCAAATCGAACGCGACGATGCCCGTGACGCCTCCCACGCCTGGAACCTCGAACGCGCCAACAAGGAAGCAGAGTTGCGCCGCCTCGATGCTCAGGCGGCCTCGCTGAATGCCGAACTGCGCGAACAACAGGACAGCCATCAACAACGCCTCAACGATCTGCAAGGCTCGCGCGATGAATTGCGCGCGCAGTTCGCCGAGCTGGCCGGGAAAATTTTCGATGAGCGCGAACAGCGTTTTGCCGAAACCAGTCAGCAACGCCTCGGGCAATTGCTCGATCCGCTGAAAGAACGCATCCAGTCCTTCGAAAAACGCGTGGAAGAAAGCTACCAGGCCGAAGCCCGTGAGCGCTTCTCGCTGGCCAAGGAACTGGAGCGCCTGCAAGCGCTCAACCTGCGCCTGAGCGACGAAGCGACCAACCTGACCCGTGCCCTCAAGGGACAGAAAACCCAAGGCAACTGGGGTGAGCTGATTCTTGAGCGTGTACTCGAACACGCCGGCCTGGAAAAGGGTCGCGAGTACCAGACTCAGGTCAATCTCAAAGGCCCGGATGGCGAGCGCTTCCAGCCGGACGTGATCATTTATCTGCCGGGCGACAAGCAGGTGGTGGTCGATTCCAAGGTCAGTCTCACCGCCTATCAACAGTACGTCGCCGCTGATGACGATACCCTCGGGCAGATCGCGATCAAGCAGCACGTGTTGTCGTTGCGCAATCACGTCAAAGGCCTGGCCGGCAAGGACTACAAACGTCTGGAAGGCCTGCACAGCCTCGATTTCGTTTTGCTGTTCGTGCCGATCGAAGCCGCGTTTTCCGCGGCGCTGCAGGCCGAACCGTCGCTGTTCCAGGAGGCGTTCGACCGCAACATCGTCATCGTCAGCCCGACCACGTTGCTGGCGACCTTGCGCGTGATCGACAGCCTGTGGAAACAGGAGCGTCAGAGCCAGAACGCCCGGGAAATCGCCGAGCGCGCCGGGTGGCTCTACGACAAGTTCGTGCTGTTCATTCAGGATCTGGACGAGGTCGGCAATCGCTTGCAACAACTGGACAAGGCCTACAGTTCAGCGCGCAATAAACTGACTGAAGGACGCGGCAATCTGGTCAGTCGCAGTGAACAGCTCAAATTGCTGGGCGCGCGGGCGAGCAAGAGTTTGCCGGCGGATTTGCTGGAGCGGGCGATGACTGATGTTGATGGCCTGGTCGAACTCCCCGAGTAACCCCAAAGCTTCGTAGGGCCGCCTTCGCGAGCAAGCTCGCTCCCACATTGGAATGCATTTCAAACTGTGGGAGCGAGCTTGCTCGCGAAGACGTCTGTGAAGTCACCACCTACAACGGCACATACCGACTCAACAATGCGCGCAACGCCGCCGGTTTCACCGGTTTGGCCAGATAATCCAGCCCCGCCGCATGCACCTGCGCGACCGTCTCCGGGCGCCCGTCCGCGCTGATCACCACACCCGGCACTGGCTCGCCCAGCGTCGTGCGCAACCAGGCCATCAGTTCAGTGCCGGTGTCGCCGTGATCCAGGTGGTAATCCACCAGCGCCAGGTGCGGGCGCACGCCGTCCCTGAGCAGCGCCGCACATTCCTCACGATTACGCGCCGTCCACACCTGACAGCCCCAGCGGCTCAACAGGCTGTTCATGCCAATCAGAATGCTGTCCTCATTGTCGATGCACAGCACCTGCGCACCGCCCAGCAACTTGCCATTCAACTCCACCGCAGCGCTCGCGGGCACGGTTTGCGTCGAGGCCAATGGCACGCTGACGCTGAACACACTGCCGCGCCCCGGCCACGAACGCACGCGCAGCGTATGGCCGAGCACGCGGCACAAACCATCGGCAATCGCCAAACCCAGCCCCAAGCCTTTTTCGGCACGGGTCTGATGGCTGTCGAGGCGTTTGAACTCTTCGAAAATCACCTGCTGCTTGTCTTCCGGAATTCCCGGCCCACGATCCCAGACTTCCAGTGACAACTCTTGCCCGCGCCGACGTACGCCCAACAGCACCGGGCCCTTGGCATAGCGGAAAGCATTGGTCAGAAAATTCTGCAGAATCCGTCGCAGCAATTTGCTGTCGCTGTCGATGCGCAGATGGCTGCCGCGCACGCGGAAGGTCAAACCTTGCTCTTGCGCCAACGCTTTGAATTCGGCGCCGAGAATATCGAACAGCTCATTAAGCGCAAACGCCTTGCGATCCGGATTGATCTTGCCGTTTTCCAGACGCGAGATGTCCAGCAGATCGCTGATCAGATCCTCAGCCGAACGCAGCGAACTGTCGAGATGCTGCACCAGTTTCTGTGCTTCGCTGCTCAGGCCATCGTCCTGATGGGAGAGGGCGGCGGAGAACAGGCGCGCGGCGTTCAACGGTTGCATCAAGTCATGACTGACCGCCGCGAGGAAGCGGGTTTTCGACTGGTTGGCCGACTCGGCGTTGCCTTTGGCTTCGGTCAGCGCGACGTTGAGTTGCGACAGTTCCTGGGTGCGCTCCGTGACCCGTTGCTCCAGGCCTTCGTTGGCCTCGGTCAGCGCCTGCTCGGCTTCGCGGAACGCGGTGATGTCGGTGAAGCTCATGACGAAGCCGCCGCCCGGCATCGGGTTGCCGATCAACTCGATCACCCGACCGTTGGGGAACAACCGTTCCGAAGTGTGCGCCCGGCCCTGGCGCATCCAGTGCAGACGTCGCGCGACGTGGACTTCCGCTTCGCCGGGCCCACACAAACCGCGTTCGGCGTTGTAGCGAATGATGTCGGCAATCGGCCGGCCGAGCCTGATCAAGCCTTCCGGGTAGTTGAACAGCTCCAGATAGCGGCGGTTCCACGCCACCAGCTTCAGCGACTGGTCGACCACGCTGATGCCTTGAGTAATGTTTTCGATCGCGCCCTGCAGCAGGGCGCGGTTGAACTGCAGCACTTCCGAAGCTTCGTCAGCGATTCGGACGACATCCTCCAACTGCATTTCCCGACCTTCGATGGCGGCTTTCACTACAGCACGCGTCGAAGAAGCGCCGAGCACGCCGGCGAGCAAACGCTCGGTGTGGGCGATCCATTCACCGTCGGCATTCTGGTTCGGGTTGAAGCCTTTGCCTTGGCGATAAGCGAAGCGAATGAAGCTCTGGCGTGCGCGTTCTTCACCGACAAACCGTGCCGCCAATTGCAGCAAATCGTCGATCTGCACTGCGAGCATTGAGCGCGCACTCGGTCGCGCGCTGATTTCCTGGCCGATGAAGCGCCCGGCCTGCCAGTGCTCCGAGACCCGCGTGCGCGACAGCACCGAGACCCAGGCGAACAAGGTGAAATTACCGGCCAGCGACAACACCACGCCTTGGGTCAGCGGGGTGATCGGCAGGTTCAGCGGATTGCTGTGCAGCCACGCCAACCCCGGAAAGCTGCTCAGCGACCAGCCGAGACTGTGCGCAGCAATCGGCAGAATCAGCGTGTAAAACCACAGGAACGTGCCGGCGGCGAGGCCGGCGAAAACACCGCGGCGGTTGGCCTGCTTCCAGTACAGCGCGCCGAGCATCGCCGGGGCCAATTGCGTCACCGCGGCAAAGGCAATCTGGCCGATGGTCGCCAGGCTTGCGGTCGAGCCGAGCAAGCGATAGGCGACATAGGCCAGCAACAGAATCACCACGATGCTGACGCGGCGCACCGACAGCATCCACTGGCGGAACACTTCGAACGGGCGCTCGGCGTTGTTGCGGCGCAGCAACCACGGCAACAGCATGTCGTTGGAGACCATGGTCGACAGCGCCACGCTGGCCACAATCACCATGCCGGTCGCCGCCGACGCGCCGCCGATAAACGCCAGCAGCGCCAGTGCCGGATGGGCTTGAGCCAAGGGCAGGCTGATCACGAAGGAGTCAGGCAAGACGTCGCTCGGCAACATCATCTGACCGGCCAAAGCGATTGGGACTACAAACAGCGCGGCCAACGCCAGGTACGCCGGGAACACCCACTTCGCCAGACGCAAATCCTGCGGGTCGATGTTCTCCACCACCGTCACGTGAAACTGTCGGGGCAGGCAGATGATCGCCATCATTGCCACGCCAGTCTGGACCACCATCGACGGCCAATTGATGGTTTCTTTCCAGTATTCCTCAAGGCGTGGAGCGAGCATCGCCTGATTGAACAGGTCGTCGAAACCGTCATACAGGCCATAGGTGACGAAGGCGCCGACGGCGAGAAAGGCGAACAGCTTGACCAGAGATTCGAAGGCAATCGCCAGCACCATGCCACGGTGGTGTTCGGTGGCATCGAGGTTGCGCGTGCCGAAGACAATGGTGAACAGCGCCAGCACCAACGACACGATCAACGCGGTGTCCTGGGCGCGGGTGCCCATGGCGTCAGCGCCGGCGCCGATCAACAGGTTCACGCCGAGGACGATGCCTTTGAGTTGCAGGGCGATGTAGGGCAGGACGCCGACCAGGCAGATCAGTGCGACCACCACGGCCAGCGATTGCGATTTGCCGTAGCGCGCGGCGATAAAGTCGGCGATGGAGGTGATGTTCTCCTGTTTGCTGATCATCACCATTTTCTGCAGGACCCACGGCGCGCCGACCAGCAGCAGAATCGGCCCGAGGTAAATCGGCAGGAATGACCACAGTTGTTCAGCCGCTTGGCCAACGGCGCCGAAGAATGTCCAACTGGTGCAGTAAACCGCCAGCGACAGGCTGTACACCCAGGCACGCATGCGCGGCGGCAACGGCGCGCTGCGACGGTCGCCGTAGAAGGCGATGGCGAACATGATGGCCATATAGGCCAGGGCGACGGCGGCGATCAGCCCGGTGGACAACGACATGCAACACTCCCGACAGAAGACTCCCCGGCACTCCTGCCCGGGCGGACAGTCTCGCATGCGCGGGGCGGTTAGTCAGTGTCGACCAAGGTCGTGGCGTGGCGGGGTGTCGCAGGGCGAGAACCGGGTGGTTTTGGTGGTGACTCTTAAGGCTTCATCGCGAGCAGGTGAAGGCCTATATTTGGAATGCAGTCCCCTGTGGGAGCGAGCCTGCTCGCGAAGGCGTCAGTCCTGACGCAGCGCAATATCGATCAGACGATGAAGCTCATCCACCTCAAGCGCCGCCGCCGAAAACAGGATCCGGAACACCACCGGCGCCACCACCAGATTGATCAACCGATCCACACTCGGCGCCACCTCATCGGGATGCCGCGCGATGATCGTCTGCAACTGCGCACCAATGATCGTTACGCAGTAGCCCGGCGTCGCGCTCGCCTGCACATCACGCAGCATGTTGCGCCCGGGCTCTGAACTCATCTCATCGAGATACTGCTCGGCCCACGCGCGGATATCGCTGCGCAGGCTGCCGGTGTGCGCCGGCTCGCTGTCCGGACGCATGCGGGCGAGGGCGACGTCGGCGAGCAGCGCCGCCAGATCGCCCCAGCGCCGATAAATCGTCGACGGCGTCACCCCGGCGCGCGCGGCGATTTGCGGCACCGTCACGGTCGAACGCTCCTGTTCCTGCAGAAGCGCCAGCACTGCCGAATGAATCGACTCTTGCACCCGGGCGCTGCGACCGCCGGGGCGTAAACCTTCTTTAATAGCCATGCGGCAGACCTTAACACAAAGAATTTGCTTTAAGCGCGAGGCGGTAGCACACTCCGCAAAAGCAAAAAATTAGCTTTTGCGGAGTGTGCAGATGACCAGCCCCTTGAATAACGTCGCTTCCCACCGGTCCTGCCTGTGGTTTCTGGCGATCACCTTACTCAGTTTTCTCGCCGCGTCCACGGCGCCGACGCCGCTGTATCACCTGTATCAGGATCAGTTGCACTTCTCGGCAGCGGTGCTGACCCTGATCTTCGGCGTTTATGCGCTGAGTCTGTTGGCGGCGCTGTTGACCGTGGGCTCGCTGTCCGATCACCTTGGACGCAAACCGGTGATCTTCACCGCCGTGCTGCTCAATGCGCTGGCGATGTTGCTGTTCATCTACGCCGACAGTGTGACGTGGCTGATCAGTGCCCGCGTGCTGCAAGGTTTTGCCACCGGCATGGCCACCGCGGTGTTGAGTGCGACGCTGCTCGACGCCGACCGCCAGCAAGGGCCGCTGATCAACAGTGTTGCACCGTTGCTGGGGATGGCGCTCGGTGGCATGGGCTGCGGTCTGCTCGCCGAATTCGCGCCGGCGCCGTTGCAATTGACCTATTGGTTGTTGCTCGGATTATTTGTGTTACAGGGCGTTTACGTCTGGCGCCTGCCGGAAAGTGTCTCGCCTCAGGCCGGCGCGTGGGCTTCGCTACGACCGACGTTGCATGTGCCGATTCAAGCACGCTCGACGTTATGGCGAGTCCTGCCGTTGAACACCGCGACCTGGGCGCTCGGCGGCTTTTACGCATCGTTGGCGCCATCGCTGGTACGCACCGCCACCGGCTCGACCTCCAACCTGATCGGTGGCGCGACCGTAGCGGCATTGACCGTGACCGGCGCGTTGATGATTTTCACCCTGCGCAATCGCAGCGCCAAACGCGCATTGCAGTTAGGTGCAAGTTTGCTGCCGATGGGTCTGGTATTGATTCTGCTCGGGGTGCACAGCGCCAGTCTGTCGTTGTTCTTCCTTGGCACGTTGGTGGCCGGATGCGGCTTCGGCTCCGGGTTTCTCGGCGCCGTGCGCAGTCTGGTGCCGCTGGCGCTGCCGCATGAGCGGGCGGGGTTGATGTCGGCGTATTACGTGCTGAGCTATCTGGCGTTCTGCTTGCCGGCGTTGCTGGCCGGACACCTTTCTCGCAGCTACGGACTGCTCGCGACCACCGATGGTTACGGAGCAATATTGATTGTGCTGGCCGTGGGCGCGCTGTTGTTGAGCCTGCGTCCGACTGCAGCCAAGGCGTGCAGCGCTCCATAATCGCGACGGTTTCAGTTAGCCTTGGCCAGCCTTCTTTTCACGGACCGATTCATGAAGATTATTCGCAGCAAGTCGTTCACCGCCGAGCGCGCCTGGGGTGCGTTGGATATCGCCAACATGAATGGCATCACCACGCGTCTGCACTGGACCGATCAGCCATACAAGTGGCACATCAACGATGGCGAAGAAGTGTTCGTGGTGCTCGATGGCCAGGTACAGATGCATTACCGGGAGAACGGCGATGAGAAACAGGTGCAGCTCGATGTCGGTGACATCTTCTACGCCTCGGTCGGCACCGAGCATGTCGCCCATCCGCAAGGCGCGGCGCGGATCCTGGTGATCGAATCTGAAGGTAGCGTTTAACTCGCTTATGCTTATTGGTAAATCCGATAACAGTTAGAGATATTACCCGTTATATAGATATTCGATTCGGTTCTACCATGAGCTCAACCTCACCAGAGGACAGGAGCTCATCATGATTTGCCCCAACACCGCCAAACCCGGCCTCAAGCCGTTCAGTCAACTTCAGCATCCGCGTGAAGTGATCCGCCAATTCACCCCGAACTGGTTCGCCGCAACCATGGGTACCGGGGTGCTGGCGTTGGCGTTGGCGCAATTGCCGATTGCGATTCCCGGATTACACGCTGTGGCCGAAGGGCTGTGGTTGTTCAACATCCTGTTGTTCACGCTGTTTACCGCTGCGTACGCGGCGCGCTGGATTGTCTTTTTCGACGAAGCCCGGCGGATCTTCGGTCACTCCACCGTGTCGATGTTCTTCGGCACAATTCCCATGGGCCTGGCGACCATCATCAATGGTTTCCTGGTGTTCGGTCTGCCGCGTTGGGGCGATGGCGTGATTCATCTGGCCGAAGTGCTGTGGTGGATAGATGTAGCGATGTCGCTGGCCTGCGGCGTGTTGATTCCCTACATGATGTTTACCCGCCAGGAACACAGCATCGACCAGATGACGGCCGTTTGGCTGCTACCGGTGGTCGCGGCAGAAGTGGCAGCAGCCAGCGGCGGATTGCTCGCGCCGCATCTGACCGACGCTCACTCGCAATTGGTCGTGCTGACAACCAGCTACGTGCTTTGGGCATTTTCCCTACCCGTGGCGTTCAGCATTCTGACGATTCTGCTGCTGCGCATGGCCTTGCACAAGTTGCCCCATGAAAACATGGCCGCCTCAAGCTGGCTGGCGCTGGGCCCGATTGGCACCGGTGCGTTGGGCATGTTGTTGCTGGGCGGTGATGCGCCGGCAGTCTTTGCAGCCAACGGTCTGCCGGGTGTCGGCGAAATCGCCTCGGGGCTCGGTTTGGTGGCAGGCATCACGCTGTGGGGTTTCGGCTTGTGGTGGATGTTGATGGCGGTGTTGATCACGGTGCGTTATCTGCGTGACGGCATCCCGTTCAACCTCGGCTGGTGGGGCTTCACCTTCCCGCTGGGCGTGTATTCCCTGGCGACGTTGAAGTTGGCGAGCACCTTGAACCTGACGTTTTTCAGCGTTTTCGGCACGGCGCTGGTGACCTTGCTCGCGGTGATGTGGCTGATTGTCGGCAAGCGCACTGTGCAGGGCGCCTGGCGTGGTGAGCTGTTCGTCTCGCCGTGCATCGCAGGATTGAAGCAATAACCTGAAAACTTTAGGTAAGGTGTGGCCTGGATCGCGGTTCGAGATTCCAATAGGCAGTACCCCAGGCCTCTCTACCTATTCAAAAAATCAGGAAAACACGGAAGATGAGTCACCCCTCACAGTTCAACCTGCTGCGCACCCGGCGCTTCCTGCCGTTCTTTATTACCCAGTCGCTGGGCGCGTTTAACGACAACGTGTTTAAACAGTCGTTGATCCTCGCCATTCTCTATCGGCTGACCATCGAGGGTGATCGCTCGATTTGGGTCAACCTGTGTGCGCTGCTATTTATCCTGCCGTTCTTTCTGTTCTCGGCGCTGGCCGGGCAGTTCGGGGAAAAATTCGCCAAGGACGCGCTGATTCGTCTGATCAAACTCGCGGAAATCGCGATCATGGCCGTAGGATCCGTCGGTTTCCTGTTCGATCATCTGTCGCTGATGTTGGTGGCGCTGTTCGCCATGGGCACGCACTCGGCGCTGTTCGGGCCGGTGAAGTATTCGATCCTGCCGCAGGCGCTGCGTGAGGATGAACTGGTTGGCGGCAACGGCCTGGTGGAGATGGGCACGTTCCTGGCGATTCTCGCCGGTACGATTGGCGCCGGGGTGATCATGTCCTCGAGCCATTACGCGCCGCTGGTGTCGACCGCCATCGTCGGCATCGCCGTACTAGGTTATCTGGCCAGCCGCAGCATTCCCCGCGCCGCAGCGTCCTCGCCGGAAATGCGCCTGAACTGGAATATTTTCAGCCAGTCATGGGCCACGCTGAAACTCGGCTTGGGCCAGACGCCAGCGGTGTCGCGCTCGATAGTCGGCAACTCATGGTTCTGGTTTGTCGGGGCGATTTATCTGACGCAGATCCCGGCGTATGCCAAGGAGTGGATGCACGGCGATGAAACCGTGGTGACGTTGATTCTCACGGTGTTTTCGGTCGGTATCGCGCTGGGCTCAATGCTTTGCGAGAAGCTCTCGGGGCGCAAGGTCGAGATCGGTCTGGTGCCATTCGGCTCGTTCGGCCTAACCGTGTTCGGGCTGTTGCTGTGGTGGCACTCCGGCGGAATCCCCGACAGTGTCACCGGCCATAGCTGGATCGAGGTGCTGGGCTTCGTGCACACCTGGGCGGTGCTGGTCGACATCCTTGGCCTCGGCATTTTTGGCGGCTTCTATATTGTGCCGCTGTACGCGCTGATCCAGTCGCGCACTGCCGAAAACGAGCGAGCGCGGGTGATCGCCGCCAACAACATTCTCAACGCACTGTTTATGGTGGTCTCGGCGATCGTGTCGATTGTGTTGCTGAGCGTGGCGAAACTGTCGATTCCACAGTTGTTCCTGGTCGTGTCGCTGCTGAACATCGGCGTCAATGCTTACATCTTCAAAATCGTCCCCGAATTCAGCATGCGTTTCATGATCTGGCTGCTCAGCCATTCCATGTACCGCGTCGAGCATCGCAATCTTGAAGCGATTCCCGACGAAGGCGCGGCTTTGCTGGTGTGCAACCACGTGTCGTTCGTCGATGCTTTGCTGATCGGTGGCGCGGTACGTAGGCCGATTCGCTTTGTCATGTACTACAAAATCTACAACCTGCCGGTGCTGAACTTTATCTTCCGCACGGCGGGGACCATTCCTATCGCCGGGCGCCAGGAAGACATTCAGATCTATGAAAAGGCCTTCACGCGCATCGCTCAATATCTGAAGGACGGTGAGCTGGTGTGCATCTTCCCGGAAGGCAAGTTGACGACAGATGGCGAGATAAACGAGTTCCGGGGTGGGCTGACGCGGATTCTGGAGGAGACGCCAGTGCCGGTGATTCCGTTGGCGTTGCAGGGGTTGTGGGGGAGTTTCTTCAGCCGCGATCCGAACAAAGGGCTGTTTCACCGGTTGTGGTCGCGGGTGACGTTGGTGGCGGGTGCGCCAGTGGCGGTTGATGCGGCCGAGCCGGCGAAGTTGCGGGTGTTGGTGGGGGATTTGCGCGGGGCGGTTAGATAGTCAGCGTTTTTAAGGGCCTCTTCGCGAGCAGGCTCGCTCCCACTGTTGATCGTATTCCTCTGACGGAACGCGGTTGAATGTGGGAGCGAGCCTGCTCGCGAAAGCGATAGTGGCCTAAGCGCTGACCTTAAGGCCAATCAACCCGGTAATGATCAACGCCACACTCGCCAGCCGAATCAACGCCATCGATTCGCCAAACAGAATGATCCCGGCAATCACTGTGCCCACCGCGCCCACGCCAGTCCAGATCGCGTAAGCCGTGCCCAGCGGCAATTCCTTCATCGCAAGGCCCAGCAGGCCAAGGCTGATGGCCATGGCCGCGATGGTCAAAACGGTGGGGAGTGGGCGAGTGAAGCCGTCGGTGTATTTCAGGCCGACGGCCCAGCCGACTTCGAACAGGCCGGCGCAAAACAGAATGATCCAGGACATGAGAGACCTCCATCGATTGACGGGGTCGTCCCCAGATTAATAACTCGATCGAGCCGCAGGGTCGTCCCCGCGTTGCGCAACAGTTTGACCAGCATTAATCCGGGGATCAAGTTTCGGCTCAGTCGGCAGCCTGTTGCGCCGAGGCCTCGCGATCTTCCTTTTCACTCATGCGGCGGAAGTAGGTCGAAAGCAGCGCCCCGGAAATATTGTGCCAAACGCTGAACAACGCGCTCGGCACTGCCGCCAATGGCGAAAAGTGCGCGCTGGCCAACGCGGCGCCCAATCCCGAATTCTGCATGCCGACTTCCAGGGCCAGCGACTTGCGCTGGGCCAGCGGCAATTTGAACAGGCGCCCGGTGAAGTAACCCAGCAGGTAACCGAAGCTGTTGTGCAGCATCACCACGGCCATGATCAGCAGGCCGGATTCGGCAATCTTCGCCTGACTGGCGGCGACCACGGCGGTGACGATGATCACGATGCTGACCACCGACACCAGCGGCAACACATCCACCGCGTGACGAACCTTGTCGCCAAGCAGACGCTGGGCAACCACGCCGAGGATAATCGGCAGCAACACCACTTGCAGGATCGACCAGAACAGCTCCATGAACGACACCGGCAACCACGCCGAGGCCAGCAGCCAGATCAGCGCCGGGGTCAGCAGAGGAGCGAGGAGGGTGGTGACGGCGGCGATCGCCACCGACAACGCCAGATCGCCGCGCGCCAGCCAGGTCATCACGTTGGACGAGGTGCCGCTTGGGCAGCAGCCGACCAGAATCACGCCGACGGCGATTTCCGGCGGCAGGTGAAACACTTGGCAGAGCAACCAGGCCACACCGGGCATGATCACGAAATGTGCGACGACGCCCAGCGCCACGCGCCATGGATGGCGAGCAACGGCAGCGAAGTCGTCGAGTTTGAGAGTCAGGCCCATGCCGAACATCACCAGCCCGAGCAACGGCACGATCGCGCTTTTGAGGCCGAGGAACCACGCCGGTTGCAGGAAGGCCACGACGGCAAAAATCAGAACCCAGTAAGCGAAGGTATTGCCGACAAAGCGGCTGAGTGCAGCCAGTGCGCGCATGGCCTGATCCTTATTATTAAATGATCAACACAAAAACAATTGTGGGAGCGAGCCTGCTCGCGAAAGCGGTTGATCAGGCACATCAACGTTGACTGACCCAGCGCATTCGCGAGCAGGCTCGCTCCCACAGGTTTGAAACTCGTCAGGATCAGATCCCCTGCGGAGTCTCTTCCCCACCCAACGCTTCAACCAGCGCCGGCAGGAAGTCGCCGAACGTCAGCATCATCAGCGTGAAGCTTGCGTCCAGTTGCCCCAGCGCTTCATCGCCACCGTCCTGTTCCGCTTGATCCTGCAGCAGATCTTCGAACTTCAGACGTTTGACGGTCATCTTGTCGTCGAGCATGAACGACAGTTTGTCCTGCCAGGCCAGCGACAGTTGAGTGACGACTTTGCCGGTGCTCAGGTGCAGCTGGATTTCTTCGCTGGTCAGGTCCTGACGCTTGCAACGGACGATGCCGCCGTCTTCGTGGGTGTCGCGCAGTTCGCACTCGTCCAGCACATAGAAGTCGTCGGCAGCTTTCTGGGTGGTGACCCAATCGGTCATGACAGCGGTCGGGGCCATTTTCACGGTAAGCGGGCGGACGGGCAGGGTGCCGATCACTTCACGCAGGGTCGACAGCAAGTCTTCGGCGCGTTTCGGGCTGGCCGAGTTCACCAGAATCAGGCCCTGTTTCGGCGCGATGGCGGCGAACGTCGACGAGCGACGGATAAAGGCGCGCGGCAGGAAGGCCTGGATGATTTCATCCTTGATCTGATCGCGTTCCTTCTTATAGACCTTGCGCATCTGCTCGGCTTCGATCTCTTCGACCTTTTCCTTGACCGCGTCGCGCACGACGCTGCCCGGCAGAATGCGTTCTTCTTTACGGGCGGAAATCAGCAGGAAGTCACCGCTGATGTGCACCAATGGAGCATCTTCGCCTTTGCCGAACGGCGCGACGAAACCGTAGGTGGTCAACTCCTGGCTTGCACATGGACGCGCCAGTTTGGTGGCCAGTGCAGTTTCCAGCGCCTCGGCATCGACAGGCAGGTCTTGGGTCAGGCGATAGATAAGCAGGTTTTTGAACCACATGGGGTGAGTCTCTCCTTTATACAAAGGGGGGCATTATTGTCTTCGCCGTGGCATAGGCCAACCCTTCTCTAAGCCTTTGGAAGGCCTGAGAAAATTATTTAAAAAAGTGCTTGCCAGAGGTTGGGTCGCTCCGTAGAATGCGCGCCACACCGAAGCGAAGGGTGATTAGCTCAGCTGGGAGAGCGTCTGCCTTACAAGCAGAATGTCGGCGGTTCGATCCCGTCATCACCCACCATTCGTTTCAAGTGTTTAGCGCAGCGGTAGTTCAGTCGGTTAGAATACCGGCCTGTCACGCCGGGGGTCGCGGGTTCGAGTCCCGTCCGCTGCGCCATATTCGGTAACCTGGACCACTGAACGCCAGGTCACCACGGAAAAACCCGCCAAAGCGGGTTTTTTTCTGCCTCAAGGTTTGTAAAGTTGTACCCGCGGGATGTGTCGTTTTACTGGTTTTCGGATTTATTTGAAAAAAACTTCAATTAAATCAACACCTTACGAAAACTTGTGGCATAATGCGTCCCGTAACGAAGCGAAGGGTGATTAGCTCAGCTGGGAGAGCGTCTGCCTTACAAGCAGAATGTCGGCGGTTCGATCCCGTCATCACCCACCATTCGTTTCAAGCGTTTCGCGCAGCGGTAGTTCAGTCGGTTAGAATACCGGCCTGTCACGCCGGGGGTCGCGGGTTCGAGTCCCGTCCGCTGCGCCATATTCGGAATCTGGAACACTGAACGCCAGATTCCACAGAAAGCCCGCCTAGTGCGGGCTTTTTGCTGTCTGGGGTTTGGCGTTTGATCGAACCGGCAAAGAAAAAGCGACCTGCGGGTCGCTTTTTTTGTATGCGGGACAGTCACTGGGTGGCGTTCTGGCTATGCCGATAATCACTCACCGCCTCATAAACCGCCTTGCGCAAACGGTTGATCCCGCCAATCGGCCGGTGCGCTTCAATGCCGAACCAAGGATTGAACGAAAGGTTGTCACACGCCAGATTCAGCGCCGGCGTATCGAAGTCCTGGGGCGGCAAGGTAATCCGCGCCACGGTCTCGAACGGTGAGTCCTGCTCACGCCATTCAATACTGGTGTCCTCGATCGGCATGTACCGGTTCGCATCCTGGCGCTGGATCTGCAGGACAAAACACGCCGGCACTCGATCCGCCGACAACTGCTGACTGAGAGCGCTGCGCAGGAAGTTCGGCAAGTCGTGGTTCTGTTTCGGCAGCGTGTAGGCCGGGCAACGGTCCGGGTCCGGCATCACCCGAAACTTCGCATTGGCCTCGCCGAATTTGTAGGGCGAAACTGAAAAGTAGGTCGTCCCCGTCGGGCTGTCCGGCGGCGGTGACAGTGTGGCTAACGCGATAAACAGATGGCGGATCTGCCAAGTGCGCGGATCCCAACCCGGAAAAAACGCCATGACCTTTTTTCCATCAGCCTGAGCGGCCACATTCTGACGGTACTCGGCGACATCGCTGACAAAGAAGTTCGGATGGCTGAACATGACGAAATCCTGTTCATGCCGCTGCGCGCGGTCGCCAAGTAGCTGACTACCCGGCACCTCCAGCAATTTGATCGCCATGCCACGGGCGTCGCGAATGCTGTCGAATTGCGGATAGGCATTGCCATTGGACAGGCGAATCATCGCTTGCCAGGTTTTCCCCGGTTCGCTGAAAACGCCCTGTCGTAGCGACTGCGCCAATTCAGGCAACACCTGCACTTCAGCCTTCACGCAACCATGGGCCTTGGCGTGCGCATCGCGCAGATAGCGGGTGGGTTCGCGGTGTTGATCGACGATGCGCACAGCGGTCTGGATCACGTCCTGGGTCATCGCCGCTTCGCCGAGTGGAATCTGCTCGATGCCCGAAACCGGCCCGCGATGTTGCCAGGCAAACCACACGGTGGTGACGCCCCAGCCGAGCAGGCCGATGACGAGCACAATCAACAGCATTTTGCCGAGTAGACGCCCAAGCCATAGCCAGAATCGGGCGAGCATCGGCAGTTCCTTTTTGAAGGTTGGCAGGATCATGGCAATAGCGCCTCCAGCGGGCCGCCGAGGACTTTCAGGTACTCCAGCAACGCCCAGCGTTCTTCGGGCTGTAGCAGTCGGCCAATGACGCCTTTACCGCGTTCGCCGGCGCGAAATTCGTGGCCACTGTTGTGGTTGCCGCTGATCCGCGTATCGAACAGAAAGCCATTGGTGAAGGCCTCGGTGCGATAGCCCAGGTGCCGTGGGTCGTACTCGAAGGTGCCTTTATAGAAGGTGGTTGCGCGTTCATCCTGCGGTGAAAGCAGCTGATAAATGCTCGGCACCGAGCCATTGTGCAGAAACGGCGCAGTGGCCCAGACACCCGCCAATGGCCGTGCCTTGTAAGCGACTTTTTCGCGCACGCCAATCGGCAGGCCGAAACCATCAAGGCCTGGCTTTTCCTCCGGCGTGACGTTGGCTTCGCGATAGGCGCGGTCTTCGACAAAAGCGGTGACGTAAGCCAGCCCCTTGGCGACGGAAAGCTGGCTCAGGTCCAACGGTTCTTTGGGCTCCGGATGCAGTTTGACGTCCATATTCTTCAACTCTTGCAAATCCCATTGCAGGGCCGTCAGATCAAAGCGGTGATTGGCGATATTGTTGGCGGCATTCGGATCGGTGCCGATGACGTCGACCGCTAGCATGTGCAGGTGCTGGACCCAGCGCTCGCCTTCGCGAGTTTTACGCGGGACGTGGCAACCGGCGCAGTTTTCGCTGAACAGCGTGCGACCTTTGGCGGCCAGGGGTTTATCGATGGCGCCCAACAGCTCTTCCGGCCAGGCAGGCGGCTGAAGCTTTTGCAGGGTTTCTTCGATCTTGTGCAGATCACGCACGCGCACGCTGGAGGCATACCGTGCAGCGCCTTGCAGAGGCTGGCCGTTGGCATCAAAAAAATTCAGGGTGGCGCCGACGCCCAGCGCCTCACCGATGTTGCGCGCCATCGGTTGCTGCGCCGAGCCGTTCCACTGCACCCAGTCGAACGTCCACATATCCCACAGCTGCGGGTAATCCACTGGCGCATTGGCCACGCGGTAGTTGGCGGGGGAGATGGCGTCGCCGAACGTGGCATTGGCGATCCGTCCGAATGCATCCGCACGGCCGGGGCCTTCTTCGGTGGGATAGAGGCCGCGATGGGTGTCGTTCCAGGCGACTTTCAGGAAGGTGTTCAGCGAGGTCTTGAAGTCTTTGCGCAGTTGCTCGTGACGAGCGTCGTATTGATCGCCGAGCACCTGTCGGGCGAAGCGCTCGAATTTCCACGGGTTGTAGTAAGTCGCCGTCAGACTTGCGACCAATGCCTGTCCGAAACTGCCACCGCGCAATGTAGGAACGCTGGAAGGCAACACATGCTGCGCGGTGCCGCCATCAATGCGAATGGCTTGACCTTTGAAGCGCAATTCGCCGGTATGACAAGCCGCGCAGGTTATATCCAGATATTGCTCGGAGCTGCCGGGATTCTGATGTCGGGCAAAGCCGACAGGCAGGTTGCCGGGGTTGTTCACTGTGGCTTTCTGTTGTGGCTCGATGAGGAAGCCGAAGCGGGCAAGGTAGTCGGGGGAGGCGAATCGTTGCTCGGAAAACGGCAGCTCCAGCGCCTGAAACCACTCGTAGCGCAAGCCTTTGACCTGCGTGCCCTGCGGCGTGAAGTAGTAGGTTTGCCGCTCTTCATCACTCCACTGGTTCAGGTAATGCACCTGCTGGGCGGGGGTGTAGGAGGGCAATTTCGGGTTGACGACGTAATACACGATCACGGCCAGGATGAGTCCCAGCAGCACCAAGATCAGGGTCAGCACACGGAATAAGAGGCGCAAGATAAACATCCTTGTCAAATTGTTGCGCTGTTATGCCTGAGCCGGAGCATGCTGGGCAAGTGGCCATTACGCCAGATGTTGTGGGAAAGGCTTTCAGGCGTTGTCAGACTCAGATGACAGAAGCTTCATCGTGCCTTTGCCCTAATGCGTTTTAATCCCTGAACTTATCGGAAGATTCCTGCTCTCATGCCGGTAGCCATTGGTCGTGGCGGCCTGATAAGCTCGCGGCTTTACTCGATTGCCCTTTCGGCGCATGAACAAGGAAATAGCATGAAACAGCATCGGTTGGCGGCGGCGGTTGCCCTGGTTAGCCTGGTCCTCGCGGGTTGTGATTCGCAGACCAGCGTAGAGCTGAAAACCCCGGCGCAAAAAGCTTCCTACGGTATCGGCCTGAACATGGGCAAGAGCCTTGCTCAGGAAGGCATGGATGATCTGGACTCCAAAGCGGTAGCCCAGGGCATCGAAGATGCCGTCGGCAAGAAAGAACAGAAGCTGAAAGACGAAGAACTGGTCGAAGCCTTCGCCGCGCTGCAAAAGCGTGCTGAAGAGCGCATGGCCAAGATGAGCGAAGAGTCGGCAGCCGCTGGCAAGAAATTCCTCGAAGAAAACGGCAAGAAAGCAGGCGTAACGACTACTGCTTCCGGCCTGCAATACGAAGTGGTCAAAAAAGCCGACGGCCCACAGCCTAAGCCTACCGACGTAGTGACCGTTCACTACACCGGCAAGCTGACCAACGGCACCGTATTCGACAGCTCCGTCGAGCGCGGCAGCCCGATCGATCTGCCGGTAAGCGGCGTGATCCCGGGTTGGGTTGAAGGCCTGCAACTGATGCACGTTGGCGAGAAGTACAAACTGTACATCCCTAGCGATCTGGCTTACGGCGCACAATCGCCAAGCCCGGCAATCCCGGCCAATTCGGTTCTGGTCTTCGACCTGGAACTGCTGGCCATCAAGGATCCAGCCAAAGAAGACGCCGCTGCCGCCAAGTAATCGGCCTCGGTTTCACCAACAACGCCTCGCTTATGCGGGGCGTTGTTGCATCTGGAGGTTGGCAAGGGTAAACAGAGCGAACCGATGCGGGTCCGGGGAGTCATAGCTTTGAGGCTGCCCGCGCTAGACGCCCTGAGCCGCCAAGTCAATGAAATCTTGGGGTTTTTTATGTGAGTAAAAAACGCCCGATCTGAGCGCAGCCCATATAAAACGGGGCTCTCAGCGCTGAAATGCAGCTCTGTTCACAAGGTTATCCACAATTTGTGTGGATAACATTTCAACGGGAGGAATAGATGAAAGCTCCGTGGAATTTCGCTCGATTCCTGCCCCTGGCTGGCCGACTGCTCGCCCGTGGACGTTTACCGACATTGCTCTTCGCCGTAGCCAGCAAAGGTGCCGCACAGGGCAATCGTCTAGGCAAACTCAAAGATGACCTGCGTTTGCTTCAGGCGTTGTGCCTGGCGTACTGGCGTGGCGAGTACCGTGCAATCAGTGGCAAAGCGCTGGTTTCGGTGGTGGCGGGGCTGATGTACTTTCTAAGTCCGGTCGATGCCATCCCGGATTTCATCCCGGTATTCGGCATGCTCGACGACATCGCCGTCCTCGCGTGGCTGATGAAAACCCTCGACGATGAACTCAACGCCTTCCGCGTCTGGCGCAACCGCCAGCAGCCGGAGAAACTCGCCGTCGTCGAACGCCTGCCCGATACTCCGGAACAACTTCAGCTTCAGGGCCCGAAAAAGCCCTGATAGTTGTAGTCCCTTTCACAGATAGATACCCCCCGCGACCTTGGCCGCTGTTAGGATTACACTTCTAGGGAAAAGTGCCGACTCGCTAAGTGTTGTTGTCCTACGGGGTAGTCATGGATATTCAGATAATTGCACGCGATGGCGAACCCGAATACGCGGTTCTGCCTTGGGCTCAATATCAGGCTCTATTGAAAGCAGCAGGTCTCAACGAAACACCGTCGCGCCCGGCCCCAGCGCCTGTCGCGACCACGCCAGACCCGATTCTTCCTGGTCTGGATCAACTACGCAGTTTGCGCGAAGGGAAGGGCATCGCCATCGAGGCGCTGGCCCGCACGGTAGGCATCAGCCCGTCTTATCTGGCCATGATCGAAAGTGGCGAGCGTCAGCCTGACGCCGCGATTCGCCGCAGTCTGGCCTGGGAGTTGACGGTGCCAGGTTGGAGGGATGAATCGTGAGCGTACGCATCAGTCGTCAACATTGGGATGGGTTGTTGGGGGAGTTGGATCAGGCGCGGCGCCAGCGCCATCTACTGACCTATCGGGCATTGCTCGAACGCTTGCAGTTGCCGACGCCGGCCATGCAGACGTTAACCGCAGCTCTTGAGCATTTGGCTGCGCTGGACGCCAAGGCCGAACAGCCGTTGCGCAGCTCACTGGTCATCAGTCAGGGCGCCAGTCGCCTGCCGCGAACCGGTTTTTTTGAATGCGTCGAGCGTCTGGGGCGTTTTTCCGGGCCATCCGATGGTGTCGCTGCCGCCTCTTGGCATGCGTCGGAAGTTGTCCGGGTTTTTGAATATGAGTACCCGGAATCGGCGGAGGCCTGAGTGTTTCTGCGACTCAAGGCGCGGGCCAGTTACTGGCTGGCCCGAAGGCTGTTTCACTGGTCGTGGTTTGTCCGCCAGCCGCGTGGCTGGCGCTGGCTTGAGGGTCAGTTTGCGCGCATGGCCAATCTTGGCGATGTCGATGCGCAAAGCTTCTACGGGCACATCCTGACGTTTCGCGGGGTCGGGCTCGGGGCCCGTGAAGAAGGTGTGCGCTTGTTGCGTCTGGCCGCGCTGGCCGGTGATGGCAAGGCAGCCTATCAGGTCGGCGTGATCAGCCTCAAAGGTACGCCCAGCAAGGCGCCTGATGCTGAAGAAGCTGCGCGCTGGTGGGCAATGGCCGCCAAGGCCGGGCATCCGTTGGCCGAGCTCAAACTGAAAGAACTGAAACTGCCCGACGCCGATCCATAGGCGTTCTACGTGCTAGACAACTTGTGGGTTGTTTTATAAACGTGGCGTGAGGGAAACCTCACGCCATGTTTGCGTTTTTGCGCGTGGGTTTTCTTGTGAATATTTTTTACAGATTAGTCCTACAGCCATCGCCTACTTGCCTGACTTCTTTCCTGATTAATCCCCCGCACAGTTCCCGAGCCTAATTTCTGCGCGAGGGAACGCTCATGTTTGACCCGTTTATTCAGTCCACTTCGCACACCCGCGTGCGCTGATGGAAGCCGTTACCCGTATCGAGCAAGAACTCGACAGCTTTCCCGACACCCTCAGTCTCTATCGCGAGCAGCTCAAGCATTGGGCCAGCCGTGCGGCGGACAAAGTCAGTCACGCGGCGGATCTGCCCTCGCTGATGGGTATGGAGCGGATCATCCGCTTCGGCGACAGCAGTACCGCTGTGAGCAGTCGTGATCAGGATTTTTTCTCCAGCGTCGTTCAATGCACAAACAACGGCCCGATGCTGATCGAGAGCAAATTCGAGTCGGTCTACGACATTCCGCTGGGCAACATCGTGGTCGATGTGATCGCCATGGACGGTGGTGAAACTACGCCCATCACCCTTGATGCTCAGGGCAAAGGCTCATTCAAAGGTGCACCCGGCAAGTTCTATCGGGTGCAGGTGCACAGCAAGGTCACTCCCGATCAGGTTGGGGAGCTTTTCAAATCCTACGACGGTTTGACCGGCGAGCTGGATAGCTGGCTGCGCAGCGAGTGGCAGGGTTTCAAACCGCAGTGGTCGCAGTCGGTCGCAGGCGCGGCTGGCAACGGCATGCTGGCCGGGAGTTGGGCAGCCATCGAAGGCGTCTGGGACAGCATTGGCATGCTCTCGGACATTCTCAAGGATCCTGGAGCATTCACCGAGCGCTTGGGGGAGGGCGCCGCGCAGCTGATGGCGCTCGCGGAGACAGCCCCCGACGTCATGGAAAAGCTGCAATTGCTGGTCAGTGACGAAGCGGCCCTGTGTTTATTGCTGCGCACTGCGAGCCTCTGGATAGAGATGTTGCCGCCCAGCGAGATCGCCGGCAAAACCGCTGAAGCGGCGTCGATGGTGATCGTTCAGCTACTGATCGATGTGTTGATTGGCGTGGTACTGACATTCGTCGGGGCCGGCGCCGGGATCGCTTATCTGACGCTGCGTCTGGCAGATCGCGCGGGGCAATTGCTGTCGGCGGTGAAGCGCCTGGTGACGGCGATGTTCGGCATCGTCAACGGCTTCGTCCAATACATTGATCGCTACAAAGCGGTAGCCGCCCGTGGCATCGCCGCCGGGGTGAACAAGGGGCGGATGCAGTTGCGCTGGGATGCCAAGCGCAACGCCTCGTTGAAGAAAGACGAGCACCACGACGACGCCTCCGACCAAGCGAAAACCCCCAACGGTGATAGCGCCGATTGCGCAGCGCTGACCTGCACCAATGGGTGTCCGGTGTCGATGGTCACCGGCGAGGAATTGCTGACCCTGACCGATGGCGTGCTCGATGGCGTGTTGCCGTTTGAGTTCAGCCGGCTTTATCGCAGCAGCGCGGTCGAGATTGATGTTGGGTTGGGGTTTGGCTGGAGTCATTCGCTGGCGCATCGGCTGGAGTTTTTGGCTGATGACGTTGTTTGGGTTGATCACGAAAACCGGCGCACGCGGTTTCCTCTGCCGAACGTCTCGCGCCCGGCGATTCACAACAGTCTGTCGCGGGCGGCGATTTTTCTTGGCGATGAACCGGAGGAGCTGATTCTTGCGCTGGCGGGGGACGCGGCGCGGTTTTATCACTTTCGTGCAGGGCGGCTGACGGCGATCAGCGATGCGTATGGCAATCGTCTGACGGTGCAGCGTGATCGGTCTGACAGGGTGCAGCGACTGGATAACGGTGCCGGACGCTCGTTGCTGTTGCGCTATGACCGGGCGCAGTTGATCGCGGTTGATTACCAGGTTTTTCAGCGCGGCGAATGGGCGACTGAGCAGACCCTCGTCCGTTACAGCTACGACGCCCGCCAACGCCTGTTGGCCGCGACCAACGCCGTGGGCGACAGCGAACGTTACGACTACGACGATGCCAACGTCATCCTGCAGCGGCAGCTGGCGGGCGGTGCGAGTTTCTTCTGGGAGTGGGAGCGCTCGGGGAAATCGGCGCGCTGTGTGAGGCACTGGGCCTCGTTTTCGCAGATGAACACCCGTTACGTCTGGGGCGACGACGGCCATGTCACGGTGCATTACGTCGATGGCACCGAAGAGGTTTACGTCCACGACGATCAAGCGCGACTAGTGCGCAAGGTCGAGGCCGATGGTGGTGAACAGCTCAAGGCCTATGACAACGCCGGGCGCTTGATCGCCGAGCAGGATGCGCTGGGCGCTGTCACCGAATACCACTATGACGACGTCGGACGGCTGATCGCGCTGATTCCGT